>JBILSS010000045.1:0-13442 GCA_044371965.1 Vampirovibrionales bacterium | reverse complement strand
TTTTCTAGTAGAGGTCACTAAATGCGGAAGGATTCACCGGCATCTCAAGGGCGGCTTGAGCAATCGCCACACAGGCGGAAGAACCGATGCGAGTGGCTCCTGCGGCTTGAACGGCAAGGGCATCTTCCAATGTGCGGATGCCTCCGCTGGCTTTGATGCCTACATGAAACGCCCCCAAGTCATCCAGCGTTTTGCGAATGAACGCAATGCGTTCAGGCGTCGCACCGATGCCTTCTTTTAAGTAGCCTGTCGATGTTTTAATCGTGTCAATATCCGCTTCAACCGCTTGAGCAATGGCAAAACGTAATTCGTCTTCGTTGAGCAAGTCCACTTCTAAAATGAGCTTAATCGGCATGTCATCGGCAACCATACGTAAGCCTTGCAGTTCTTTGAGCGTGAACTCTCCACCAATTTCAAAATCTTTTTTAAGAAAGGCGACGTTCATTACTACGTCAAACTCTTCGGCTCCAGAGCCTTGTGCGGTGGTGATTTCTTGCAGTTTGGTGCTGGAATAGCAAGCCCCAATGACAGGGCATTCTTCGTGATCTTGACGGCTCACGGGGCGTTCAGGAAAGCCTGCCACCGCAGCAAGTACGACGCTGGTTTTATGCCCAAGGGCTTCACGAGCCGTCAAAACATGGTCGGGTCGCACACAGACGGTTGCCATGCCGTATTGTTTGGCTTCTTCGCAAAGTTTTCTAACGCTGGCGTGGGCATCTTCACCGTATTCAAAACTTAGTTTAGTGTGTTCGAGTTTGCTAATCAATTGTTCGGCTGGGGTAGGGGTTGTCATAGAGGGGGGGCATCCTTTTTTAATGATTACATCTCTATCATAGCCTTAATCTATTTTTTCATCAAGACACAGAACATTTAGTTTCTTTTAATAGTAGCTTTTTTCTTTTTAGGATAGAATAAGTGTATTGCATTGATTAAAATTTGAAAAGGACGTTTTATTATGACAACGCATCACCCTCTCATCATTATCGGATCAGGCCCCGCTGGCTTTACCGCAGGTATTTACGCCGCTCGTGCGGATTTAGCCCCCCTCATTTTTGAAGGTATCCAACCCGGTGGACAGCTCACCATCACCACCGATGTCGAAAACTTCCCTGGCTTTCCAGACGGCATTATGGGACCCGACCTCATGGATGCCATGCGGAAACAAGCCCAACGCTTTGGAGCCACAACGGCTTATGAAATGGTAACGCATATCGATTTTAGCAAGCGTCCCTTTGCCGTCACCACAGACAGCAAAAGCTATACCACCGATGCCTTAATCCTGTGCACAGGGGCTTCCGCCATTACGGGGGGCTTGCCGAATGAAGCGGAACTCATGGGGCATGGGCTTTCCGCTTGTGCGACTTGTGATGCCTTTTTCTTCCGTGGCAAAGAAGTCGTGGTCGTTGGTGGAGGCGATTCTGCGATGGAAGAAGCGCATTTCTTAACGAAATTCGCCACAAAAGTCACGATCGTACACCGCCGTGATGCCTTTAGAGCCTCTAAAGCCATGCAAAGTCGTGTGCTTGAAAACCCGAAGATCAACGTCATTTGGAATAGTGAAGTCGTGGAACTCATCGGCACTAAAGAAACAGGCTTGACGGCTGTAACCCTTCAAGCGAAAGACGGCACACGCACAAACTTTCCGACCAACGGTTTATTTTACGCCATTGGTCACAAACCCAACACCGACTTGTTCAAAGGCGTGCTGGATATGAACGATGTGGGCTATTTAAAGGTCGCTTCACCTTCCAGTAAAACGAATGTAGAAGGTGTGTTTGCGGCTGGCGATGTGTGCGATCCTCATTACCGCCAAGCCATTAGTTCTGCTGGTGCAGGCTGTATCGCCGCCATGGATGCCGAACATTTCTTGTCTAGCCAAGTTGCAACCGTGGTCTAGCCCATGCTAAAAGACAAAGTTATTCTAATTACAGGCGCCAGTAGCGGGATCGGCAAAGCCATTGCCGAAACGCTCGATGCCTTTTCGCCTCGCTTGGTGTTGGTGGCTCGACGTGGCGATGCCCTGCGTGCGTTGGCGGATTCCCTTCAAAGCGAAAGCCTCGTGATTGCGACCGATTTATTAGAAACATCCACGCTGGAAAGCCTTGTGGATCAATCTGTTGAGCGATTCGGACGGCTGGATGTGCTTATCAATAACGCAGGTATCGGGGGGAAGGTGGGGCTATTGCCTGAACTGCCTGATTCGCAGATTCATCGGATGATTGACTTGAATCTTACCGTCCCGATTTTGTTGTCTAAATATGCGGTGGCTCAATTTACGCAACAGGGCGAAGGGGGAAGCATCCTCAATATCAATTCCATTGCAGGTAAGTGGGCGTTTCCGTACTGGAGCGTTTACGATGCCAGCAAAGCAGGCTTGAAAGCCTTTGCGGAAGCCCTAAGCGAAGAGCAACGATCCAACAACACCCGCATCATCAGTATTTACCCTGGTGCCTGTGCCACAGATATTTGGGACAGCGTGGATCTTGCCCAAGCCCCCGATGCATCAGGAATGCTTGCCCCTCAACAGGTGGCGGATGCCGTGCTATACGCCTTAAATCAACCGCAAGATCTGCTTATTTCAGATATTACGTTAATGCCGACGAAAGCCTTGTTGTAGTCTGCTATAAAAGTCCCAATAATCTCATCCTGATACCAATTAAACGATTAAATAGCGTCTGGCGTCTTCGTTGTCGCTCGGGTTCTCGATGTGCTTATGTACGTCTCTGTACACCTCACCCATCTGCGAGTCTAGGCTCCTAGAATCCACCTATACGCTATTCAATCGTTTAAATGGTATGAGTGTCACGAAGGATCTCCCTAGTCCTTGCCGTTTCCTCATTGCGAGCGTAGCGTGGCAATGACGGTGTGTTTTTTAGACTTTTACAGAGCTTTTTATAGAAAGCTAGCATAAAAAAAAAAGTTTCCTGTTTAATGCTTGTAAGGTATTTCAAATAAATAGGAATGACTGTCGCCATATGGAAAGCTCTTTTAATCCGCAATATCAATCGTTTCGTACGAATCCGCCTCTTCGCATGGGGAAAAATCCTACAAGCCCTCAAGCCATCCCTACGGATGCATTTCCGCCTCCTGATTTAGATTTGTCACAGTCGAATGTTCGTGAAATCAAGCCTGAACGCAAAACATCCATGCCTGTGGCGGTGGGAAGCTTAATCGGAACCTTAGCTCCTATGGCGATTATGGCAGCGATGCAAGGTAAGTTTAAAGGTACAAAAAATTTAAAACCTATACTTAAGGCAACAAGAAAAGTATTGGCACCGTTCAAGATAGACAAAAAGACAACCCAAAATACTGCGATAGCTCTAAAAAAGGTACTTGCTCCTTTTATGGTGGATTATGGTTGGAAACAGATCTACGCCTTAGGGGCTTCAGCCATTTTAGGGGGCTTAGCTGGTGGGATCATTAACGACAAGGGTAAAGACACATGGGCGAAAATCAAAGAAGGTAACTATCAGTTCATCACCAACATTGCAACACCTGTTGCAATGTGTATATTTTTCGATAAACAAGTTGAAAAACTAGGAGAGAAATTTCCGAAAATGACTTGGCTCACTTCAGAAAAACTCAGACATAAAATACCAAGATCTACGATAACCAACATAATGGGCGTTGTAGGTGGCGTTACCATTGGATCGTTTATCTCCAATCAAATCAATAAACGGATCCATAAAGATGATATTCCCCCTCGTAAAATACACGCCAAAGACTTTGCTATTCAAGTCGATGACATGGCTGCAGGATTTACGGCAACAAAGGCATTAGAAAGTATTCCTGTTTTATGCCATGTGGACAAAGTTCTACCCTTGGTTTACTTAATTTCAGGCATGGAAACAGGCAACGAACAGTAAAGACCCTATAATATCCTAATCTTTCGATGAATCCGTCGTCTTCTTACGAGACGTCGTCGTCTTAGCCGTGCTTTTACTCGTCGACTTAGGCTTGGCTTCTGCAGGCGACTTGCTTAAGCCTTTCGCTGAGCTTGTTTCTTTCGGATCCTTCGTTTTTTTGTCCGTCGCATCCGTTTTCTTCGTACTCGCTTTACGAGGCTTCTGTAATTTTTCTTCGGCTTTAGCGAGCGTTTCTTCGCACGACGTGGCGTCCGCACCAATGGCAGGCTTCACAAGGTCGTTCATAAACTCAAGGGCATCTAAGACTTTTTGCTTGGCTTGTTCTTTGGCGGCTCGCACTTCAGGGGCTTCGGTGATTCGAGCAATTAAGGCATCAATTTCATCTGCCGTCAAGGCTAAATCTCGCTTGTTGGGCTGGATTAGGGGGGGATCTGAATTATTAAATAACGCCAATCCACGAGCCAGTTTTTCTTCGGGGGTTGCATCGGTGGGAATGGCATCAACATCCACACCCGAATCAATCAGGGAAAGGATGTTATTCACTTTTTGATCCGCTATTTCTGTTTGAGACGGATGAACCACCTCTTCAATCAAGGCGTGACGTTCCGCTTCAGAAAGTTCAAAAGGACCTAAAGATTCACGTTTTTTAGGTGGTTTGGGAGCCTCTTCAGGCAAGGGTTCAAAAGAAACGGTTTTTTTCATAGGGGCTTCACTTTCTTGAGAATCTGTTTCTTTAGTATGAACGATTTCATCGCCTAAAGTAATTGAAGACGTAAAAATATCCTCTGAAGGACTTTCTTTTTCTTCTTCGGCATTATTGACGTTTTCTAAAGTAATGGTTTGTGTTTCTTCTAATGGCATTGCTATCGCTTCTTCAGTGGCAGGCATGGCTTCTTCTTCCACCACCTCTTCAGGTGTGCTAAGCAATAAGACCAAGAAACGTCCCATGCGTTTAATCGTCGGGCTTAAGCTATTGGGAACAGCTTCTTGCAAGGCGGCGAGTTTCGCCATTTCAGGGTCCAATTCCACACGTTGTAAGACTTCGTCTTGAATATCGGTATTCGTGTTGTAATAGGGGTCTTCCATTTCACCCACTTCTTCTAGTGCTTTGTTAAGCATCGCTTCAGCGAGCTTTTCTTCTTCTAAAACGACTTTACGTTCCGCCTTGCGTTGTTGACCTTGTAATTCAAAATCGCTTAAACTTTTGTCAAAAACCATTTTGATTAACGTGTGAACTTCAATACGACTTTGTGCGGTAGATGTAAAATCGCCGTCCCCCGCATGCTGACGAGATAAGTTGTCTATGGCTTGTAAGCACAATAAAAGTCGTTGACCAACTAAGGCACGCCCCTGTTCATTTAAGCCCATCACTTGGTTTAAGGCACGAGACACCAGCGAATGATGTACCTTATTCTGCATGAATTGCTTTAAGCGTTTGAGTCCCACACTACTAGAATCTTCATCGGTAGGGATGGCGTCATATTCTTCAAAGGCAAGTTCTTTGGCATAGGTGTAAAGTTGTTTGCCCACCAGTTCTTGCACATAATCAGGCAAGGGCTTAAGCAGGTTTAAGGCACGATTAAGCCTTGGGTATTGTGTGTACCAAGCTTGGTTGTCTTTATTTGCATCATTAGGCATCATGTGGGGGGTGACTTTCAGTAGGCTTACCTTTTATAGTGCTTCGCTTTCGGATGAAAAAACCCTCGTCTTGAAGTAGCTCCCCTAGATTGGTGAGGTGTTTATAGAAGGCTCTGCAAAAGTGGAAATCGTCATCCTGAGTGAAACGAAGGATCTCCCTAGCCCTTGCGTTTCCATTGGGGGGGATTTCCACGCTACGCTCGCAATGACGGCGTGTTTTAGGCTTTCGTAGAACCGTGATTGTTTTTATTTGTAACAAAAATTAAAGTTTGCCTTGTCTCTGCCGAATGAAAATTATGTTACAACAATTAAAACAATAGCACGCTTTAAAGAGACGCTTGTTTTAATACTAATATAGAGACTTCTATAAAAAATCTCTCTACAGGCATTTTATTAAAGATTTTCTTTTCTCATAGGTAACATAGACCGATACTTTAGACATATTACGTATCTCATAAGGACATAAGGATTTTAAGATGATCAAGAACTCTCAAACGCAGACGAAGAAAAAAGTAACATCCACTTTAGTCGACGGCACACAAAGCAAAACAAGCTTGCCTGCACAAGTTTCTCCACATGTGAAGGGTGCCTTTACGTCGAATCGCTTGTTGCACCAGCAATTGTTAGAAAGCGTTACGCCTGATTCACCCCAACGTCTAACGTTAGAAGATTTACCCAATCCGTTGACGCTAAAAGCAGGCGTGGGTAAAGATGCTCAAATCGCAGCATGGCTCACGACATGGATTAAAGCGGGTTTTGCGTCTGGGGACTTGAATGAAAATCACTTGCTTCCCTTGAAGAAGGATTTGTCCGATTATATAGGAGTAAGCGTCGGAACCGTACAAAATGCCATTCGCTTTGTGGAAGATGAAGGTTGGGTGGAATCCAAACAACGCATCGGCACGCTGTTAAGAAATGCGAGCCAAACCCAAGACGAACAACGCATTCGCAAGCAAACGTCTAAGCGAGACCAAACCGTTTTAGCTATTCAACAATACATTGTCAATGAAGGCATTGCGGTAGACGCTTTGTTACCTTCTAGCCGAGAAATGGCGAAAATCATTCAAGCGGCGCCCAACACGGCACGTTTAGCCATGGAGTTTTTGGCTCATGAAGGCGTGCTTGAAGCGATGGGCAATCGTGGTAAAAAGCCAAACTGGACGCTTAAACGCCTTCCCGATGTTGAAAACGTCGGCAATGATTTTGCGTCGATTCAGACGGATACGCTAATTGATCAAATCGAACGTGATTTGAAGGCGTTAATTTCGGATCACTATGAAGTCAACGCAAAATTGCCTCCGCATCAGGAATTGGCGACTTTGTTTAAAGTTTCCATTAAAACTGTGCATGACGCCATGCAACGTTTGGCAGAACAAGGCATGATTCATTCCAAGCGTGGACGTTACGGCACTTATGTGACCCGTTTACCCTTACATTTTATTTCCATGAATACGGTGGAATCCTTGTTTGTGCCTGCGGAACAACACATTGATTTGTACGATTATGAAAAGGCGTACCAAGCCTTAGACGAAAAATTGACGGCATCCTTCAAAAGTGGTGATCAATTACCGAATGTACAAGAATTGGCAGACGCCATTGGCGTGACGGTGAATTCGGTGCGTCGTGGGTTGAAGCAACTACAAGATGAAGGTCGTGTGACCTTCAAGCGTGGTCGCTTTGGTGGAGCCATCGTCGTTTAGGCGATCAATCGTTTAAATGTTATAGTGTTTTAAAGAGTTTTCCGTACAGTAGGCTAGACGAGGAGGCTTCACAAAGTCTCCTCCTTTTTCAACTCAAAAAAAAGCCCTCTGAAGCATTTCAAAGGGACTTATTGTTCTAGATAGTGAGAGAGAGAGAGAAAATAAAGAGAAAAAAATTGATAAAAGCTGGTTAAGGAAAGAAAATCCGTGTCTATACAAATCTATTGCAGAGGGAAATCAGCAAAAACCATGTAAGACACGGTGTCGTGTGTGTGTGTTAAGGAAATTCTTCTGAACGAGGGTGAGAGGGAGAAAGAAAAACGAGAGGCAGGTAAGCGGTGTTTGTTTAGTGCTTACATATATATAAAAACAATCTTAAGTACATTCGTGCCTTTCTGTTGCAAATCTGTTACATAAAATCTCTTTCCAATAAAAACTATACAAAAACAACCTCTTGGATTATAATGTAAGTAGTTCTCTTGGCTTGATAGCTGAATTTAGAGTTTTCTGTACTGTAGGCTAGACGAGGAGCCTAGATTATTTTGTGAGGGCGTGTACATAAACGTACATAACGGAACAAAATAATCGTAGCGACAAAGTATAGACACGGTACAGGAAATTATTAGTTCGGCTATAATGATTCAATAAGTGGCTTACCCTTTCATGTTTAATGTGTCTCGCTTAAAAACACCGTTTCTATTAAAACCCCCGACGGCTCATCGACAGGGAGCCTCTTCTGCTTCGCCAGAAGATTCCCAAAAAGGTGAATCTTTACTCATTGAAAACATTCTATTGCCCACCGCTCGATTGTCTAAAGACCTCCTTGAATCGGATGTCGTGGTCGATTCACAGACTCGCATGCCTGAAGAAGCCCACAGTCAAGAAGAAGCCGTCTTGCTGGCTTATGTGGAAAATCGCAAGAAGCACCACGCCCTTTCGGTTTTAGATGGAGCCAACATCGGTATTTTAACAGGGGTAGGGGCAGGTTTAGCATCTATTCCCATCGCTGTGGGCTTGAAGAAAACAGGCGTTTTAGACAACTTTCCTCACGCCTTGGAAAAAGGAAACTTTCTTCAATTCGTTACCCAGCGTTTACTGTTTCAAGGGTTTGAAGAAATCACTAAAGCGGACAACGATACGCTAGAAAAAAAATTACTGGCTATTCGACCTAGTGTGTTTAAAACCATTGGCTTTGGTATGCTTTCGGGTGTGTTTCTTTCCATGTACTTAACCAAGCACCAAGTAAAATCCGCCAAACATATCGCCAATGAATGGCACAAAAATAGCGAAAAAGCACAGGACGCTTCCAAAGAAAAAGGCATCGATGCCAAAACGTCCGATCAAGATGAAGACAGCCCCGATCATTCGCTTGAAAAAACGTTGACCTACCCCGAATGGAAGCATTTTGCAGAAAATTGGAAGCATCATGTGGCGGAAGCCTTTAAGTTCAACTTTATTATTTCAACCGCTATGTTGGGCTTACAAGTCGCTGGCCTAGGGATGGGCTTATGGCTGGCAAAGCGTGAAGGGCTGAAGGTCAAAGATCTCCTCGAAGCCTTGGTAAAACGTGTTGAAGACCTTGAGTTTCCCTTGTCTTTTGTGAAGAACCTGATGGGAGGCTTCTTCAATTGGATTAAAGAAAAAAGCGAGCTTGATGATGACAAAATTCATAAATCCATTCAAAAGGACTTCCCTACCCTTGCCTTAGGTTGGCTAACAGGGCGTTTTAGCGTGTTGAATGTGGTACGTTTGTCGATGCTTTCAATCTTGACGGCAAAGTTTTGGGCAGACAAAAACATCAAAAGCATTAAAGAGTTAGAAACCAATGTGAGTCGGACACAGGACGACAAACCAAAAACTAGCCCAAAGGTGAATGAAACGACCTAGCCAAGTTGTCATACTACAAAAGCACCTGCTTTAAACTAACCTGATTTTGAGAGATAGAGAGACAAATCAATATGGACTTATTTCGTTCCCTTACGGGGGATGTCATCGCTAAAAGTTTGGACGGTCACATGGCCCGACAAAAGGCGATTGTGTCGAACATTTCAAATGCCGAAACGCCGAACTATCGCCATCGGGATGTTAGCTTTCAAGGCGACTTGCGTCAAGCCATTGCTTCTGCCAAGGGGGAAGGCTCTTCGCTGGAAAATATCGCCAGTAACCAGACGCCGCTTGCCATGCAGGGGACGGATCCCTTGCACTTTAACTTTCAAGCCAACGATTCGCTCCAGCAGTATTTGGCTCAGAACGCTTACGAAGGGGCTGAAAAAATTGCCAAAACAGGCATTACATCCACACAAAATGAAAACTTCAAGTATCGCAACGACGGCAATGGCGTCGACTTAGAACGAGAAATGGTGGCTTTGACAAAAAATGCTAGTAAGTTTCAAGCCCTTATTTCTTTTCAAAGTAGGGCAAATCAACAGCTTAAAGGTGTCATTGCCGAACAATAAACGATTGAACTCCTAAAATTTCAAACCAAACCTAGAGAGATACTACCTTATGATGATGGACATTTACGATATTACCGCTTCTGCCATGACCGCACAACGCTTGCGTATGGATACCATTGCTGCCAACCTCGCCAACGTCAACACGACTCGGCGACCTGATGGGCAGATTGGGGCGTACCAGCGGAAGAATGTGATATTTGCTCCCATGTTACAGCAATCTAAAGATGCCCAAGGCATCGCCAATATGGGACGAGACAAAATCGCCTTTGCCAACAGTACAGCCAACCGATCTTCCAAAGAACTCCAAGGCAGTCAAGGGCTAGGGGTGCAGGTCTTACAAATTGCCACAGACTCCGACACGCCCATGCGTAT
This sequence comes from Vampirovibrionales bacterium, assembly GCA_044371965.1. Taxonomy (GTDB): domain Bacteria; phylum Cyanobacteriota; class Vampirovibrionia; order Vampirovibrionales; family JAJTHC01; genus JAJTHC01. The sequence goes on along the minus strand of JBILSS010000045.1, from coordinate 3,410 downwards.
GGTTTACGATCCCACCCACCCCGATGCCAATAAAGACGGCTTTGTGGAATACCCCAACGTCAACGCCGTGACCGAAATGGTGGATATGATTTCAGCCAGTAAGGCGTATGAAGCCTCTGTTTCAGCGTTTAAGTCAACGAAATCCATGAATGAAGCGACGCTCCAAATGTAAACGTTAGGCGAACGCCTTTCGTCCATTATTTAAACGATTTTAAAGCCAAAAACCTCGATTTTTCCCATAAGAACGCTCAAAAAAACTAGAATAGAAAAAGACGTTTCAATCTAACACATGCCTTAAAACAATGCCTAAAAAAATGGAATACACCACATGATTAACCCACTCCAATCCAATTTAGATGCCTACAGTCTAGGTAGCGATTTCAATTCAGCCAATCAAGCCTTTCAATCCCATTACCGCACAGGCATTTCAAAAACCAGTGACGATGTTAAAGCCGAAGCAGGGCTTTCCGCCACCGATATTGCGGAGCAGAACAAAATGGCTAGCGGAGCCGTCGGTGACACGATCGGGGGCTTTGGCACCATGCTTAAAAATGAAATGAGCCGTGTGAATCAGATGCAACTTTCCGCAAATGACAATATGCAAGACTACGCCACAGGCGGAGAAATCTCCCTGCACAATGTGATGATGTCCGTCAACAAGGCGGAAATGTCTTTGAAGCTTGCGACGCAAGTGCGTAACAAAATGGTTTCGGCGTATCAGGATATTGCTCGCATGCAAATTTGATATAGTATTTTAAATAACCATACGTCGTCTCTTTGTTGTCGCTACGATTAAACACCCTGTAAAGAAAGATACAAACATCTGTGAACCCTACGATAGAATCCATTTTAGAAAAATTGCAAACCCTAAGCCTTGTGCAAAAAGTCACGCTAGGCACGCTTATTTTAGGCATGGGTTTGGCAGGATTCTTTCTCTTTAATCGGGCAAACGATTCCTATGATGTCTTGTATTCCAACTTGTCGTTGCCTGATGCCGCCGCCACCGTCAACAAGCTTAAAGAAGCGAAAGTGCCTTACCGTCTAGCGGATGGTGGAACCACGGTGCTGGTGCCGAAAGATCAAAAAAGCGAAATGATGCTTGAAACCGCGGACGAACTCACCAGTAGCCAAGGCGTGAGCTTGGCGAAAATCCCCCCTGTGCTTCAAGGTGATGTCCAAAAAGAATGGTTAAAAAAGTTTAATTCGGACGAAATCTCAACCACCTTGCAATCGATTCAAGGCATTCGGGATGCCAAGGTGATGATTTCCACGCCCGAAGAAAGCGTTTTCACCGAAAAGGACGATCCTATTCGAGCGAGTGTGATGCTCGTGGTGGAACCAGGGTTTCGCTTGGAACAAAAGCAAGTCACCACGATTAAAAACTTGGTATCTCATGCTGTACCTGGTTTGACACCTGAACAAGTGGTGATTTCAGACAATTACGGCAATTCGCTCGACGATTCCCCCACCGCCAACGGCACCATGCAAACCCGTGAAACTCGCAAGTCTCAAATGGAAACGGCTCTTCAAAAGAAGTTGACCGATTTAATCGAACCGATTGTGGGCGAAGGCAACGCGGTCTTGTCTGTTTCTATGGATCTAAACTTTGACCAAGCCCGTGCCAATATCAAAACCATTAAGCCTGAAATTATTAAGGACGATAAAGCCACAGGCGTGATTGTCTCTCAACAAAGCGAATCGGAAGAATATGAAGGTCCGAAAAAAGAAGAAAAAGGTACGCCGGGAGCCGAAAGCAATACCGCCCCAAGCTATAAAACCAAAGACGATAAAGACAAAGACAAGCGTTACACCAATAAAAAAGAAACCACCAATTACGCCCATTCTGAAGAAACCAAGGAAGTGGTTTACGCCAGTGGCGAAGTCCAACGCATTACCATTGCGGTTGCCATGAATAAGGTCTTAACCGAAGCGGAAACCACGGAAATCAAGGAAATGCTGGCGAATGCAGCAGGCTTGAACTTGGATCGTGGAGATAGCGTGGATGTCAAAGGCTTTAAGTTTAGCGAATCGCCCAACAAGAAAAACGAGCTAATGACCCAAGCCTTTAAGGAAGCTCAACGAAACGACCTCTTCCTACAACTGGGGTACATCGCTACCTTGCTTACGCTCGGCGTTATGGCGTTGATGATTTTGAAAAATCTGTTTGAAAAAGGCATGCCTGTTTCAACGGCTCAATTGATTTTAGATGATGAAGGACACGCACTACCTGATGTGATTTATAACGAAAAAGGTGAAGAAATCAAGGTAGAAGAGCTTGCTGTAGATGAAAAAACAGGGAAGCTTTTACTGCCTGAAGGCCCTGTCTATGATGCAAAAGGTAAAATGATTTCATTGAATCGTGTTACGAAAGATCAGCTCAATTTGCCAAAGTCTAAGTATACGAATGCACCTGAAATTGAGTATATGCGTCAAAGTATTTATGGCTTTATTCAGCAGGACACGGCGTTGGCTGCGAAAATCTTGGTGGCTTACATGGGGCATGATCAGGATTAGAAGAGCTTTCTATATGAGAAACCCTAACGACGTTTGCCAAAGCGATCCTTCCACCTTCTGTGATTGGTGTCAAATACCGCCACATCCACCGATTCGGCTCCGCTGATATACGGCTTGAAGGTGGCTAAAAACTCGTTGCGTAAGCTATAACGGATCCTCGCCTGCTCGCCCGCATTAAACGTCAAGCTCGACTGCTTCAACATCGACGCCAATAAACGATCCACATCCGTATCGAGGGTCTTAAGCGTCATAAACTGCAAGTCCTTACGCTCTTTTAGGGAGAGTTTAGAAAGATCCATATCTCTCACACTTAGCCCAAAGGTGTTGAGCTTCTTCAAATCATAACCCACCGACCATTGATTCACGCCGTCGCCTGAAAGCCCGTTCATCACTCCAACCGCCGAAAACGTCAACGGGTCGTCGAGGCAACTAAAGGCTTCCGTCACCCTACGGTTATTTTGTATATCCGTCCAGCCCGACCCCAACTTAGACGCCACGGGAATCACGCTTCGATGCTTCGGAGGCTCCTGCCCTTTGAGGTAGTATGCTTTGTTCAAGTGAGCCGTCAAGAGGGTATCCGTAATGCGTTGGCGTGATTCAGGCGAAAACGTCAAGTAAGCACCGAAATCAAGCAGGGCAATTTTCTTGGTCGCTTCTTGGTAGCGGAACTGCCCACCGTGAACGTCCGAATGGGCGATGTGGGTGTCTGAAAAATCAAGCTGGCGTTGAAGCATGGCGTAAAAGGCTTGGGCTTTAATCCGATTAAAGTCTTGGCTGTATTGCAGGTTTTTCTTGTCGATGCTTCGGGCTTCTAGGTTTTTCATGCTCAAAGAATCCTTGATGAATTCCATCTCAATCAAGCCGTTCTTCACATCACGACCAAAGACTTCAGGCAC
>JBILSS010000044.1:0-13444 GCA_044371965.1 Vampirovibrionales bacterium | reverse complement strand
ATGCTGAATCACAAGAGATTTATTCGGATGCACATACACAATAAGAAGAGACGTCTTATAACATTTGGCAATTTCACGAGACATACGTTCATAATTCGTAATAGACGTATCGGCTTCTAGGAGAACCATTAAAGCGATAAAGCCTGATCTTCGCTTAGGTTTATAGTGCGAACGAAATAAAAGCTGGATTTCCTGCCACTTTGAAAATTGAGCGTTCTCCTTATTAAAGCTTGTGTTCGCAGTACGTTGACCAATAAACAGGTGCTTGTCTTCATAACCATAGCCTTCAAGCGACTGCGACAAATCCCACCCTAAGACTTCAAATAAACGATACGCCGTTTTAGGGCTAGATTCTTTTACTAATTTAGTTATGGCTTCTTTAATCCTGTGGCGGTGGATTTCTTCTTTGCTTTGCTTAACGGGCATCTGAAGCACAGGAGCCGAATCCTTGAAGGGTGTTGAATGAACAGTGCTTGGGAATGCTATTGAATGACTAGCCATGTGACCAACTCCAAGCTTGATTCATCCGTGACTTGCTCATTTTCTTGAAATTGGGGGAGTTCAAATTCAAAGTCATCAATGTTTTTTTCTGAAAGTGCTTTGTATTGCTCTGAAAGCGAACGAATCGCTTTTTTAAGAAGCTCGTCAAAATAGGGGTCGTTGTCATCCGCTATTTTATGGTCAAACCATTGAACTAACTCTTTATGCGGATTCTGCGGACTTGTTTTGTCTCGGCACAAACGACGGTATAGATCTAACACCTTAAAGGCATCGGCTCTATTTTTGATAGATGTCCCCTGAACCCCTTCTGCTGTGACATAAATCAAATAGTAGGGATTAAACGCATTGATTGAACGATTACGGGATGTTTCCACCACATGCTTAAGGCAAAAAATAACCCCCGAAGGCGTGAGTTCATGGCTAAGGGAAGACACGACACTATTGAGACCCAAAGGTAATTTTTTTAGTTCTTCTTTTTGGCTACTTAAAAACTGTAAAAGTTCTGTAATAAAGTCATTGAAAGAATGCGACGCAACATCTAAATCGTCTTCCATTGCCTTTTCAAGTTCTTCTATTCCGTCTTCAATAATTTCAAACTGTTTTTTTCTTGGACGTACAGTTTCTATCAATTCTCGTTTTCCAGCAATACGCTGTTCTAGGTTTAGGTAATTTTCCAAATTGGCAGTCGGCCAAAAGTTTACCATTTGTATTTCTGTATTTTGACTATTGAGCCTGTCGATTCGTCCAAAACGTTGAATCAAACGAACAGGATTCCAATGAATGTCATAGTTAATAATCTGATCACAGTCTTGTAAGTTTTGACCTTCTGAAATACAGTCTGTGGCAATTAGAATATCAATTTCTTGGATTTTACCTTCAGGTGTTTTTTTTGATTTTGGGGAAAAATTCTGTAAAATACTTTCGTAATTTGTTAAACCTGTTGTAGCATCTATGTCTTTGACATTCCCTGTAACCAATCCCATTTGACAATTCGGCAATGTATGTTTTAGTTCATCATAAAGATAGCGAGCTGTGTCTGAATACTGGGTAAACACCAGCACTTTTCGATTCAATTGAGTGACTTTCTTGGCAATATGTTGTTTGAGCAGTTGTAATTTCCCGTCACTTTTGCCTTTTGCCCCTTCCACCAAGCCTAACATGGTTTTTAAAATTGCTTTGTCGTCTTCTAGTTTTAGTCGCCATGCGTCTAAGTCAATATGTGCGAGGGGGACGTTTTTGAAATTACGCTTTTCAGTTTCAATGGCATCTAGCAGGGTGTCGTCTTCTGACTCGTCTAAGGTTTCATCGATACTTGAAAAGGTCTCGTCTGTAGGATTGAAAACGGCGAATTTTAATTTTTGTTCAATCTTTTCAATGCGTTCGATCATACGTTCCAACGTTAAGGCAAAGGAGACAACAGAACTTTCTAAACGCTTGAATAAACCTATTTTAAGCAAACCAATAAGTTGATTATTTTCCGCTTTTTTATAGTCGTCAAGACATTCAGAACGAATAAAGTCTCTGATTTTATAAGAAGCCAGCGTTAGTTTCTCAAAGTATTTTGCCAGTTTTTCGTAAGACAAGGGATCCCCTATTTTTAACTCATATTCATTGTAAGACAAATTTTTTAGACGTGTTGGAAATGTGCCAAGCTTTTCTAAATCTGCCTTATAGAACTCTTTAATATGTTTACGAGAACGAGCAATGATCATTTCATCATATAGCTTGAATAAGTCCATAGGTAAGCGTTCTTGTAAGCCTATTTCTAAATTGTCTTGTTCTCTTCCTTTTGAGTCATACCATGACTTATACGCTTTTTGTGCTGTATCGAGTAGTCGTTTAAAGTCGTGAATGCCTAAAGCTTCGTCATTAAAGTGATCGTCCTTGTCCGAAGCAATCAAACGTAATTGGTTTTTCAGGTCACTTAAATTTTTCTTGCCATCTGTCCTTTGCCCTTCCGCTGGTCACGTCTCCGTCAACCACCCCAAACTCAAGGAGACTTAAACCATGACACCCACGATTCAAATCTACGTTGTCTGCCTCGCCGCTTACAATAACGGCTATTTACACGGTCAATGGATTGACCGTGATCAACCGCTAGACGATGTCTGGAACGCCATTCGCACCATACTCAAAACAAGCCCCATCCCCGATGCTGAAGAATGGGCGATACACGACTATGACGGCTTTGAGGGCTACGACCTTGGGGAATATGAAGGCATTGAACATGCCCACGTCTTGGCTCAATTCATTCTGGAACATGGCGAATTAGGCGGCTTAATGCGAAACCACATGAGCGGTGATTTATCCCTTGCCCAAAGTGCGATAGAAGACAATTATCAAGGTAAATATACATCCTTAGCAGATTATGCCGAAGAGCTAACCACCGATACCACTGAAATTCCTCAGCATCTGGCTTATTACATTGATTACGAAGCAATGGCACGGGACATGCAGCTCAACGGTGATATTTTCACCCTAGAAACAGGGTTTGAAGCCGTTCACGTTTTCTGGAACCACTAACGGTTTTCAATCTTTAGCTTCCTCTTCTAGTAGACACCAAACCGCTTGAAGTGCCTTAACGATAATGCTAGAGTCTGCGTGCCGTTGGTATGCTCAGCAAGGCTGGGCTTAGTCATCGTTTCAGCCCAAAGTTATGGTACAATGCTTAAGGGTTTTAAATAATTAAAAGAGGATTACGATATTGTCTCCTGCCTGTGAAAAGCTCATCCTAGCTAATACCCGACTCGTTCGGTGTGGGAAGCAAATCTTTAATAATCCTCAGAAAGGGAAATCGTCATGCTGACGGGTGAAATTCGGAATCAAATCGATCAAATATGGAACGCCTTTTGGTCAGGCGGTGTTAGTAACCCGCTATCGGTTATTGAACAAATCACCTACTTGCTCTTCATCAAGCGGTTGGACGATCTGCACACGCTGGAAGAAAAGAAGTCTGAAACCTTGGGCATTCCCATGGAACGACGAATTTTTCCTGAAGGCACTTCACAAGCCCCCAAAAAAGATCAAGCTGATAGACCCTATAGTGATTTACGCTGGTCTCGTTTTAAAAACATGGAAGCCCGTGAAATGCTGGAAGTGGTGGAGGATTTTGTTTTTCCCTTCCTTCGTACCTTGGGCGAAGAAGGCTCTAGCTATGGCAGGCACATGAAAGATGCCCGCTTGGGCTTTAATAACCCTGCTTTATTGTCCAAAGCGGTGGAAATGCTCGATAAAATCCCTATGGATGACCGAGACACCAAGGGCGATTTATACGAATACATGCTAGGCAAAATTGCCAGTGCTGGCACAAATGGTCAATTCCGCACGCCCCGCCATATTATTCAGTTGATGGTGGCATTGACCCAACCCACCCCTGATGACGTGATTTGTGACCCTGCTTCAGGAACTTGCGGCTTTTTGGTAGTAGCGGGCGAATACTTGCGAGAGCATCACAAGGGCTTGTTTCGGGATGAAGCCAAGAAACGCCACTTTCACGAACGCATGTTTCACGGCTTTGATTTTGACAACACCATGTTACGCATTGGCAATATGAACATGGCTCTGCACGGCGTGGAAAACGCCAACATTACCTACCGAGACAGCCTAGCGGAAGACAACGCCAGCGATGCGGGAACGTATTCCCTGATTTTGGCGAACCCACCCTTTGCAGGCTCGCTGGATTATGAGGCGACCGCCAAAGACCTTCAGCAAATAGTGAAGACCCGAAAAACCGAGTTGCTGTTTATGGCGTTGTTTATTCGCCTGCTTAAAATTGGCGGACGGGCAGCGGTGGTTGTACCCGATGGTGTGCTGTTTGGCAGTAGTAAGGCACACAAGGAAATTCGCCAGATGTTGGTGGATGAGCATAAGCTAGAAGCAGTGGTTAAGTTGCCTTCTGGTGTGTTTAAGCCCTATGCGGGTGTTTCTACGGCGATTTTGCTGTTTACCAAGACAGGCGTGGGCGGTACGGAAAACGTTTGGTTTTACGATATTCAAGCGGATGGGTATAGCTTAGATGACAAGCGAACCCCCTTATTGCCTGATGAAAAATTAGGTGTTGTAGGGGACGGCCCCCGTGCCGTCCCGATTGGGATGAACAACATCGTAGGGGACGGCCCCGTGCCGTCCCGAATGTTGACCAAGGGTTGCCACAGGGGGCAACCCCTACGGGGTGGACGCCTGACGACCATGCCAAGAACAACCTGCCCGATGTGATAACCCGTTGGGCGTTGAAAGACAGCACTGAAACCCACAACCCACGGACAGCACAAAGTTTTTGCGTACCCAAGGCGGATATTGTGGCGGCAGGCTATGATTTAAGCCTGAACCGCTACAAGGAAACAAAACACGAAACACAGAGCTTTGACCCACCGAAGCAGATTATTGCTGAACTACGAGCCATTGAGGCTGAAATTACCAACGGCCTTGCCCAGTTGGAGGAACTGTTGTGATGAATCACCCTATTTTCTCGGTAGGGGATGCCCTTGTGGCATCCCGCAAACAACCAAAGGAGACCACAAGGGTCTCCCCTGCGAAGATGTGGCTAGAGGCGATGTTGTGATGAAAAAATGGCCTTTAGTTGCTCTTAAAGATTTAGGAGAGGTAACAACTGGTTCAACGCCATCAAGTAATAATCCAACATATTTTGGAGGGGTAATCCCATTTGTTACTCCTGCCGATTTAGATAGTGACACTATTATTGTTGATACCCCAAGAACTCTTTCCGATGAAGGAGCTACGAAAGCTCGATTATTGCCTGTGGAGACAGTTTTAGTTAGTTGTATAGGTAACCTTGGTAAAATGGGCTTTGCAGGTAGACCATTAGCTACAAACCAACAAATAAATGCGGTTACTTTCGACCCCAAAAAGGTATTTCCACGTTATGGCTTTTATGCTTGTTCACTGTTGAAAAACCAGTTAGAGACTATGGCTCCAGCAACAACCTTACCTATAGTGAGCAAGTCTAAATTTGAAAAATTACAAATCCCCCTGCCACCGCTGGAGGAGCAAAAGCGGATTGCTGCCATACTCGACCAAGCGGATGCCCTGCGTCGCCTCCGCCAGCGGAGTATTGATCGGCTAAACTCGCTCGGGCAAGCCATCTTTTACGAGATGTTCGGGGATCCCGTAGCTCCAAATGCCCCCATTAGCGTAAGGTTAGGAGATATTGCAGAACTGATTAACGGTGATCGTTCATCAAACTACCCAAGCGGTGATGATATAAAGGACAAGGGCATTCTATTTTTAAACACCACTAATATAAAGAATGGGGAACTTGATTTTTCAAAATCTCAGTTTATTACGGAACAAAAGTTTGCAAGTTTATCACGTGGCAAGCTTTCTCGTGGCGACTTGGTTATTACATTACGGGGAACACTTGGTCAATGTGGTCTATTTGATTGTGAATTTGATACAGGATTTATTAATGCACAGATGATGATAATCCGTTGTCGAGAGGGAATCTTACCACGTTACCTCAAAGAATACATATCGTTCCCCTCTGTACAAACAAAGCTGGGTCTTTCTAATTCTGGTTCTGCGGTTCCACAACTTACAGCAACACAAATGAGAGAAATGCAAATTATTGTTCCAACCAAAGAAGAGCAACAAAAATTTGTTGATGCAGTTATTGCTATGCACAATGTTCTTAAAAGTACCATTGTATCGGCTTCTACATTTGATCGCCTATTTGAATCTCTTCAACACAAAGCATTCAATGGGGAGCTATCAGGCAATATAGAGGCAGAAGACCAAGCCCTTCGGGAGGAGGTCTCCGCATGAATCACATCGTAGGGGATGCCCTTGTGGCATCCCATGACCTACCATCCCAAACCACAAACAAGGAGACCACAAGGGTCTCCCCTACGCACGATTTCAAACCTTCTCCTACAAAAGAAAATCGTCGTCGTAAACCCTTACGCCTAAAGGGATATGATTACGCTCAAGGAGGGGCGTATTACGTTACCATCTGCACCCAACAACGGACTTGTTTCTTTGGTGATGTGATAAATGGACAAATGGTGTTAAATGAGGCGGGTCAGATGATTCAACAGACGTGGGATGATTTACCCAACCATTACCCCAATGTTACCTTGGATGCCTTTGTGGTAATGCCCAACCATGTGCATGGCGTTATTTTTATTTATGATTCACTTGTAGGGGACGCCCTTGTGGCGTCCCATGACGTGTCATCCCACAATACAAAGGGGAGACCACAAGGGTCTCCCCTACCTACATTCATGGATCGATTTAAATCTATGACGACCGTTGAATACATACGAGGCGTAAAAACATTTGGGTGGACTCCTTTTAACGGTAAATTATGGCAACGGGGTTATTACGACCATATTGTTCGTAATGAAAAAGACCTTGATCGCATTCGTCAATACATCATCAACAACCCTTTACAATGGGCAGATGATACAGAAAACCCTGATTTTACAGGGGACGCTTTTGTAACATCCCGAAAGGAGCAACACGCATGACTTCCCAGTTTACTTTCCTTCAAGCTGAATTTGCCCCTCTGTTTGCCCATGCCAAGCAAGCGGAAATGCTTGCCCTGTCTGACCCAAGGGCAGCGTGTTTTTATGCTCGCCTTGCCTTAGAAACCGCCATCAAATGGCTGTATGTCAGTGATAAAAGTCTGCGGGAACCATACGAAAAAACCCTGTCGGCTCTACTGCATGAGCCTACCTTTAAGCAATTGGTGGGTTACCCCCTGTTCACCAAAACCAAAATCGTTAAAGATTTAGGCAACCGTGCCGCCCATGAACTTCGCCCGTTGCCTCCCCAAGCCGCTATTGATGCCTTGCGGGAGTTATTCCATTTCAGCTATTGGCTAGTCCGCACCTATGCCAAGGGGGCAAAACCCGAAGCAGGCATTCAATTTGACCCCACTGCCTTGCCTCAAACCCAAGCGGTTGAAGTGGCAACGCTAGCAAAGCTCCAAGCTCTTGAACAACAACTATCGCAAGAAGAAAAAGCCCGTCGGGAACAAGAAAAACAACGTCGCCAAGACGAAGCCGAACGAGATAGACTAGAGGCGGAAATCAAACGCCTTCAAGCTGAAGTGGCTGCCACGAAAAAAGCCAACGAACAACTCCCTGATACGCACGATTATAACGAAGCCCAAACCCGTGACACCTTTATTGATTTATTACTCTTTGAAGCGGGTTGGTTGCTTGATCAGCCCCGTGATCGGGAGTTTCCCGTAACGGGAATGCCCAATAATACGGGTGAAGGCTTTGTGGATTATGTGCTTTGGGGCAACGACGGCAAGCCCCTTGCCTTGGTGGAAGCCAAGCGTACCCGCCGAGACGCACGAGAAGGTCAGCAACAAGCCAAGCTCTATGCGGATTGTTTAGAAAAGGCTTATGGGATTCGTCCTGTCATTTTTTACACCAATGGCTATCAGCATTGGCTGTGGGATGATGCCATGTATCCGCCCCGCATGGTGCAGGGCTTTCTTAAAAAAGATGAATTGGCTTTGCTGCATCAACGGCGGGGGACTCGTAAGCCCTTGGCAACTGTGGCAATCGATACCGAAATTGCAGGGCGATATTATCAAACCCGTGCCATTCGTCGGGTAGGCGAAACCTTTGAGAAAGACCATCTTCGTAAAGCCTTGTTGGTCATGGCAACGGGCAGCGGTAAAACCCGAACCGTCATTGCCTTGACGGATCAGTTGATGCGAGCCAATTGGGCAAAACGTGTGCTGTTTCTGGCGGATCGTGTTGCCTTGGTCAAGCAGGCAGCTAATGCGTTTAAAAAGCATCTCCCCCATGCCGCCCCCGTGAACTTGCTCACGGATAAAGACAAGGAAGGGCGGGTATTTGTTTCAACCTATCCCACCATGATTGGCTTGATTGATGAGATGCAAAACGGCGTGCGTCGTTTTGGTGCAGGGCATTTTGACTTGATTATTATTGATGAGGCACACCGTTCTATTTACCAGAAATATCGTGCCATTTTTGAGTATTTTGATGCCCCTCTTGTTGGTCTTACTGCCACTCCTAAAAATGAGATTGACCGAGATACCTATTCTCTGTTTGAGTTGCAAAAAGGCGTTCCCACAGATGAATATGATCTGGATGTAGCGGTATCAGATAAATTTTTAGTGCCGTTTCAGGCGTGGTCTATTGATCTTAAATTTCCTACGCAAGGCATCAAGTACGACGATCTTTCCGATGAAGAAAAAGCCGAATGGGATGCCATTGAGTGGGATGAAGACGGTAATGTCCCCAATGAAGTGAATTCTGCCTCCGTCAATAAGTGGCTATTCAATACCGATACGGTGGATAAAGTGTTAGAGCATTTGATGCTAAACGGTCACAAAGTAGAGGGCGGAAACCGATTGGCTAAAACCATCATTTTTGCCAAAAACCATAAGCACGCCGTTTTTATTCAGGAGCGGTTTGACACCCATTATCCGCACTATAAAGGTCAGTTCGCCCGAGTTATTGACTTTAAGACCGAATACGCCCAGAACCTGATTGATGATTTTTCGATACCTAACAAAGCCCCGCATATCGCTATTTCAGTGGATATGCTGGATACAGGCATTGATGTGCCAGAAGTGCTGAATCTGGTTTTCTTTAAAATTGTTCGCTCCAAAACCAAGTTTTGGCAGATGATTGGCAGAGGCACACGTTTGTCCCCTGATCTGTTTGGCTTAAATCAAGACAAACAAGATTTCCGCATTTTTGATTTTTGCCAAAACTTTGAGTTCTTCAACCAAAACCCTGATATTAAAGAGAGTGCGTCTAGCCCTTCATTGAATCAGCGTCTGTTTATGACACGGGTGGAATTGATCGGAGAGATGCAACAGAGTAAGGCACAGGATAACACCTTGCAACCTTTGTACACGTCGATAGAAGACACTCTTTATGGCGAGGTGGAGGGAATGCGACTGGACAATTTTATTGTTCGCCCTAAACGCCATTATGTTGAAAAATACCAAGATAAAACCGCTTGGCAAAATTTAGGCGATGTAGAACGTCATGAATTAACCGAGCATCTGGCAGGCTTACCTAGCGAAAAAACAGAAAACGGTGAATTGGAAGCCAAGCAGTTTGATTATCTAATGCTTAGGCTGTAACTGGCTCTTTTGAAAGCGGAGTCTGCCTTTACTAAGATCCAGAAAAAAGTACAAATCCTTGCTAGTAAGCTCGAAACATTGGCAAACATTCCCATGGTTGCCGCTGAAATGAGGCTTATTTTGGAGATTCAAACGGATGAGTTTTGGCAGGATATTACCCTACCCATGCTTGAAGACGTTCGGTGTCGCCTGCGTAAGCTGATAAAATTGATTGAAGCAGGATCTCAGACCATTATTTACACCGATTTTGAGGACGAAATCGGAACAGCAACCCTTATTGAGATGCCCCTTGGGGGTAACGGCACAGACAAGGCCAAGTTTCTTGCAAAGGTTCGCCATTTCTTAAAACAGCACGAAAATCACCTGACGATTCAAAAAGTCAAACGTAATGAGCAATTGACCCCAGTGGATCTATCCGAACTGGAGCGTATTTTCATCGAAGAAGCAGTCGCCACCACCACGGACATTGAGCAGATTCGTCAAGAAAATGGAGGGCTTGGTTTGTTTATCCGTTCACTGGTGGGTCTAAATCGTGAAGCAGCAAAAAAAGCACTTGCAGGCTTTATGGAGGGACAGCCCTTTAATGCCAATCAGATTGAGTTCGTCGATATGATTATCGACCACTTAACGGAAAACGGTATCATGGAGCCAAAAGCTCTGTACGAAAGCCCCTTTACTGATTTTGATGATATGGGTATCAGTGGGTTATTTCAAGAGGATGAAGTCAAGTTGTTGGTTCAACTTTTGAACGATATTAGAGAGAGGGTTGCTGCGTGAAAAATGCTTATACTCAAAAACTTTCAGCCAATGGATATCGACATCTTTTGTTGTATATGTATTACAGGTATATTAAGATATTGCACGTTTCAAATAGGTACAAGGCAAAAAAAGAGAGTTTAAATGAAAAAAGAGTTAGATATACTCAGCATGTAAGATTCAAAAGAGGAGGGGGTTTCTAATGGCCAACGGTAAATTATTGAGACAACTTATCAAAAGTGGAGCTTCTGGCGATGCTGAGGCGTTTCGTCGTGCAAGTGAAGCTGTAATAAAGGAAGAGCGGCAAAAGCAGCATCACTTACTAGCTAATGACCTAGAAAGTATCTTATACGGTAAAACTATTCCTTTTCGTCCAGATTTCCGAAAAAAAGAATTGCTGGATGTGCCGTGTGATAAAGAACGAGGTCTTCCGCTTATTGAACTGCGAGAAGCTACACGGGGTGAAACAGAAATTGTTCTCTCTGATCAAAATACGTCATTTATTGAAGAGGTAATCCAAGAATATGGACGTTCTGAAGTTCTACAAACCTACGGTCTGAGACCAGCGGAAAAACTTCTCTTCTGTGGCCCCCCTGGTTGTGGAAAAACACTTGCAGCAGAAGTATTAGCCTCTGAGTTGGATCGACCTTTAGGTATTGTTAGGATTGATACAGTTGTGTCTTCGTATCTTGGTGAAACCTCAGCAAATCTAAGAAAAGTTTTTGACTTTGCTCAAATGCATCCTATTGTTTTGCTCTTTGACGAGTTTGATGCTATCGCTAAAGAGCGTTCGGATGCCACAGAGCATGGGGAACTGAAGCGTGTCGTTAACTCAGTGTTACAAATGATGGACAGCTTAAGAAGTGAAACACTTTTTATATGTACAAGTAATCATGAAAAGATGCTAGACTCTGCCGTCTGGCGACGTTTTGACGATGTGATTCTTTTTGAAAGACCTTCTACTCAACAAATCAAAAAACTACTAGCCTTAAAATTAAGAGCTGTCAGGCTTGATTTTTCTCTTGAAGACCAATCCATAGTAAACCCATTTAATGGTATGGCTCATGCTGATATTGAGCGTGTTCTAAGAAGAGCAATAAAAGATATGGTACTTCAAGGGCGAGAATTTTTGACGGAAGCTAACATTCGCACTGCTCTTGCGAGAGAGGAAAGTCGTATCAAGCTAAGCAAGGGAAGTCATAACTAATGTATGAACATCTTCGTTTTAGTCGTGAGGAACCAATTAACCAAAAGCGAGGGAAACCACCTTTTGGAAGTCCTAACACACCAGCAGATATACCTGCTCATGGACGCAAACTATTGGAAGATATATCAACTCAAAAAAAACATCAAAGCACGGGTGGGTTTGATGAACGTAAAGTTTTACGGCTTTCTGTTAACAACAATCAAATTGCTGATATTTTAACTAGCATTCCTGGGGTAGAATTTATTTCTCAGGAACATGATTCAGTTATACTTGCCTTTGCTACCGAAAACTCGCTTCAAGTTTTTGAAGAGCGATTAACCCAAATGGTTGGAGGTGGAACTCCCACCAGAAAAGAGATTCTATATGCAATACAAGCCATTAGTAATGTAAAGCCTGAAGATAGAACTGGAACAGCACTTAGAACAAAGGGTTTTCCAGAAAATGGGCGTTTGGATGTTGAGCTTTTGCCAGTTGCACCCCAGCAGATGCTTCTTATCCACAATGCTTTTCTTACTTGGCTGAGTCAAAATGGTATTAACAGCCCGCTGTCGGATTATCGCAGTGAAGGCTTGATACTTTACCGACTTGAACTTACGAAAGACCAGCTTTCCTTGGTTCTACAAAATCGAGATGTTCGCATGGTTGATCTGCCTCCTTCTTTTGGTATCTCAAGATCGATTGCAACAAGAAGTATCAGTGATTTTCCCCCTCCTCTTCCTCCACCAGATAACGCTCCCAGAGTTGCGGTATTAGATAGTGGGATTTTGTCTAATCATCCCCTGCTAAAACCTGCGATTGGTGACACTAGGAGTTTTGAACCGACTGGCAATCCTGTTGATCAACATGGTCATGGAACTTTTGTTAGTGGTATTGCACTTTATGGTGATATTGAAGCGGCAGTTGGAGCAGGATCTTTCGAACCGAAATTTTGGTTGCTCTCAGGAAAAATCCTAGATGATGACGCATGTTATAATCCTGAATTAATTGAAGCTCAGATTGACAAAGCAGTTAGAGAATTTCATGATGAATATCAATGCAAGATATTGAACTTATCCATTGGAGATAGCAACCGAGTTTACGATGGACGACATCTTAGAGGCTTGGCTTTCACATTAGACTCTTTGTCACGTGAACTCGGGGTTATTTTTGTTGTATCGTCAGGAAACTATAAACCGAATGAAGAGTATGACTGGCTTGAACATTATCCAGATTATTTAGTAGATCCGTCAGCTCGACTTATTGATCCAGCACCCGCAATTAATGTAATTACAGTGGGTAGCATTGTCAAACATGAAGCAACCTACCAAGCTCAAAGAAATAACACTATAGAAGATGTTCCAATAGCAAGACTGGGATATCCCTCACCCTTTACGAGGACAGGTCCTAGCTTAGCTGGTATAATAAAGCCTGATTTTGTTGCACACGGTGGAAATCTTGCTGTTACAAGTTATAGAAGTAAGCCTGTGGAAAAAGGAATTGGTGTATTGTCTCTCTCTCATCAAGGTGTGAGTGGTGCATTGTTTTCTGAGGATAGAGGGACTAGTTTTTCTGCCCCTAAAATTACTCATTTGTTAGGTCGTTTAAAAGCAATGATGCCAGAGGCATCTGTCAATTTGTTAAGAAGCATTATTGCCGTTAATTCAAAACATGAAATCGTTTGGAACGATCCCTTATTGGAAGCCAGAAAAAATGATTTATTTGGTTATGGTGTTATTGATGATGATTTTCTTTATCGTTCAACAAATGAATGCGTAGTTTTATATGCTGAAGATATAGTATTTTCTATATAAAATGTTCTATTGCCTCTTCGTTGTCGCTACGATTTTTTTGTTCTGTTATGTACGTCTGTGTACACGCCTTCACAAAAAAATCTAGGCTCCTAG
>JBILSS010000043.1:0-13666 GCA_044371965.1 Vampirovibrionales bacterium | reverse complement strand
CTACGAAATTAGTGTGTCTTCAGCAGAAACACAGGTCAAAATATCTCATTGCTGTACCCTCTTCAAAAGAATATGTCTTTCATGAAGATAGGTTCTTAGATATAGTGAATTAGCGAGGCTTCAATGCCTCTGTTGTTAATACAATAACATAAAAGCCCCTAATCGTGACTTTGTGCTAGTGTGTTGAAAAATGTAACGAATTGTATAGAAGGATGCAAAAAAGTGGTTTTGCTTTTCAAAACACTAGATACCTTTACATTTAACTTTATTCGCTTTACACTAGGGGTAATTGAATAGCTTAAGGCGACATGGCCAAGTGGTAAGGCAGGGGTCTGCAAAATCCTTATCCCCAGTTCGAATCTGGGTGTCGCCTTTTTTGCTGTCTGATTTTGTCGGACTTTTCGAAAATCTAAAAAGATAAGACGTCATGTTGACCCTAAGGCTTCCGAAGGGGAAACATCTCCCAAAAGGAAACCGCAAGGGCTAGGGAGATCCTTCACATGCGTTCAGGATGACAATTTTCCCTTTTGTAGAACCTTCCGACAGAAGTTCTAGCTCTTTTTCGTCCGACTCGTCTTGGCTTTGGCAGGAGCCTTTTTCGTCGTGGTTTTGGCTGTTTTCGCAACGCTCGCATCCGACGACTTGGCATCGATAATCACAATCGCTTGCTCAAGTGTGACGCTTTCAGGTTCCGTCCCCTTAGGCAAGGCATATTTTTGACGTTTATACGTCAAGTAATACCCATAACGCCCTTTATTGACGGTAATGGACTTTTTCTTGTATTCGCCTAAATCGAGGGCTTTTTTACCACTCTTTTCGTAAAACGCCACGGCTTCTTCCAGCGTAATATCGTACACATTCAAGGGATCCTTCAAGGACACAAAGGTCGGACCAACTTGAATGTAAGGCCCAAAACGCCCGTTATTGCTGACGACTTTCAAGCCGTCAGCGGTCGTGCCGATCTCTCTTGGCAAAGTCAACAAACGTTGTGCCACTTCAAAAGTGATGCCTTCAGGCTTCATGCCTGCTTCTAGACTGGAACGACGAGGCTTAACTTTCTTCGGCTTTTTCGCCCGACTATTCGGAGCAGGCGGCACTTCTTCTTCTTCACCCAACTGAACATAATAGCCATAAGGCCCTTTTTGAAGGGTAATGTCTTTACCACTCGCAGGATCTTGCCCCAGCGTCTTGGCTTCAAAGATTTCAGTGGGTTCGCCGTCGCCTTTGGCGTCGCTCACGGCTTCGGCGAGCGGTTTATTGTACTTACAAGTAGGGTAAACCGAACAACCCAAAAACGCCCCAAACTTGCCGAGCTTCAAGCCCAAACGACCTTCCCCACATTTGGGGCATTTACGAGCTTCTTCAGGTGTTTGCCCTTCTTTTAAGGGGAAAAAGTGGTGAGACAAGGTGGCATCCAGCGTGTCAATGACTTCGGTAATGGTGAGGTCTTTGGTGGAATCCACGGTGGCGAGAAACGGCACCCAGAACTCTTGTAAAAGCGTCAGGTAATTCACCTCACCCGAGGTCACATCATCCAGCTGGTCTTCTAAAGACGCCGTGAAATCGTATTCCACATACTTGGGGAAATAGGTCGACAAAAAGGTGGTGACCAAACGCCCACGATCTTCAGGGATAAAGCGACGTTGATCCAGCCTTACATAATTGCGTTCTTGCAAAACACGGATGATGCTGGCGTAGGTGGAAGGGCGTCCGATGCCGAGTTCTTCCATGGCTTTGACCAAGCTAGCTTCACTAAAGCGAGGCGGTGCTTTGGTGAAATGTTGTTCACTTTCGGCACGATTAAGTGCAATGGTTTGCCCTAAGCTTAATTTCGGCAGGCGTTGATTGCTTTCATCGTCGGAATCGTCCAAGCCTTCTTGATAGACCGCTAAAAAGCCGTCAAATAATAGGAAAGAGCCTGTCGCCTTAAGCGTAGCAGTTTTTTCCACATTGTCAATCAACACCGTCGATGCTTCCAATTGAGCCGACGCCATTTGACACGCCACCGTTCGCTTCCAAATCAAATCGTACAAACGGCGTTGATCGTCCGTCAGCGTAATGGGCAGAATCGAAGGCACGGTGTCCACATTGGTGGGGCGGATGGCTTCGTGGGCTTCTTGAGCGTTCTTGGCTTTGGACTTATACGCACGAGCCTGTTCAGGCAAGTAAGCCTTTCCCTTGGTTTTAAGAATATGGTTGCGGATGCTTCCTAAGGCTTCGGCGGAAAGATTGACGCCATCGGTACGCATATAGGTAATAAGCCCCTGTTCATAGAGCTTTTGAGCCGTCTGCATGGTGCGAGTCACGCCAAAGCCCAGCTTGCGAGACGCTTCTTGTTGAAGCGTGGACGTAATAAACGGCGGAGCAGGATGCCGTTGCACGGTTTTACTTTCAATGCTGGAAACGACAAAGCCTTGGCTTTGTTCAAGCGTGCTTTTCGCTTCTTGAGCGTCTTGAGCGTTGGCGATCGAAAGCTTTTCAAGCTTTTTACCGTGCCACTTAAACAAGTTGGCTTTCAACTCAGGCGTCGCTTGGAAGAAGCCCCTTACCGACCAGTATTCTTGCGGAATAAAGCGTTCGATTTCCATTTCACGCTCACAAATCAAACGTAAGGCGACACTTTGCACCCGCCCAGCGGAACGAGAACCCGGTAATTTTCGCCATAAAACAGGCGAAAGGGTGAATCCCACCAAATAATCCAAGGCACGGCGAGCCAAATACGCATGAACCAAGGGTTCGTCAATTTGTCGAGGGTTCTGCATCGCTTCTAAAATAGCGGTTTTGGTGATTTCATTAAACACCACACGTTGCACCGATTTCCCTGATTTAAAAATACCTTTTTCAGCAAGCACTTGGTAAATGTGCCATGAAATCGCTTCCCCTTCGCGGTCAGGGTCAGTTGCCAGAATAATGCTGTCAGCGGTTTTGGCTCGCTTGCTTAAGTCACTCACCACGCCTTTGGCACGAGGCGAAAGCTCCCATTCCATACGGAAATTGTCGTTGGGGTCAACAGATCCGTTTTTGGCAGGCAGGTCTCGAATATGCCCGACAGAAGCGACCACATCATAATCTTTGCCGAGATATTTGTTAATGGTCGTTGCTTTTGCAGGGGATTCCACAATAACTAAATGGGGCATAATGATTCCTAAGGCAATTTAAAAAATGGGGTGACTAAGATTTTACAATAATGCAAGCGATGTAAAAGTCAAGTCATAAGTATTAAGACGCATGAAAAATCATTTAAACTAAAGAAGCCTACAAAAGTTTTGCCTTCTTCCCCCTCCTAATTTTAGGAGGGCAAAAAACCTTTTCATTCACGAAGTGAATCTTCACCTTTAGGATGGAGAGGTTGGGAGAGGAAACCAACGGTTTTCTTTCCCAAGAGAAGCTTTAGCTTCGACAGGTTAGGGGGCGGTTAAACCCACAAACGGAGTCTAAGGTTTAACCTCACCCTCGAACGTCTAACGACGTTCTCTTCCCTCTCCTAAAATTAGGAGAGGGGACAAGACACCTCAATCCCCTTAAGGAAAGAATCTATGTTGCCTTTTACCTTTTTTACCCGTTGCTTTAGTCTTTTAAGTCTGTTGATGATCCTAAACCTACCGAGTTTTGCTCGATACGCCAGCTTGGAAGAAGCCTTGTTTCAGGGGCATGACGACTTTCGTAAAGGCAAGTATGCGGAAGCTGAACTCGATTATAGTGAAGCGATTGAACGTTCCCCACGAAACATTGGTGCTCATTTTAACCGAGCCTTAACCCGTCAATATTTAAACAATAACACAGGAGCCATGGAAGATTACAATGCCCTGTTAAGAATAGACCCACGTCATGTGCTTTCCTTAATGAATCGTGGCAATTTACGGCAAGAAATCGGCGATTACGAAGGGGCTTTGGCGGATTATGACGTTGCCCTTGCCTTGTCAGGCGCCAAATCAGGACTCTATTATAATAGAGCTTTAGTCAAGCAGAAGCTTGGGCAAATCGACGGAGCGATTAAAGACTATAAAACAGCGGTGGAATTGGATCCTCAAAAGAAAGCCGCCTACAATAATTTAGGCAACATTTATGTAGAGCGTAAAGAGTTTGAAAAGGCGATCGACTACTACAATCAAGCCATTGAGCTGGATCCCAAATATGCCGATGCCTATGTGAATCGTGGTGAAGCTCTCGCGGATTTAGGCGATTTACCCAGTGCCTTAGACGATTTTACTGCGGCGATTGAGCTCGATTCAAACAAAGCTATTTACTATACCTATCGCTGTAAGTTACAAAAACGCCTCAATAATTTAGACGAAGCCTTAAGCGATATTCAATTGGCGATTAAGTTGGATCCCACCCACTGGCAGAACTATCGTTATTTGGGTGGGATTTATAAGCGACAAAAAAATTATGAAGCGTCTTTAGTGGCGTATACGAAGGCGTTGGAAGCGAATAAAGAAAACGCAGGGGAAGTCTATGCCCATCGTGGGGCTTTGTACGTTTTACTCAAAAAGCCTGAACTGGCTTTGGCGGATTATAACAAAGCCCTTGAAGTCGACCCCAAACATTCAGAAGCCTACTATGAACGGGCATCTATTTTGCTTACGAAAGGCGATCATCACGCAGCACTCAAGGACTTAAGCAAGACGATTGAGTTGGATCCCACCCATAAGGACGCACATTACTATCGTGGTCATATCTACAAGGCATTAGGCAAGACGCAAGAAGCGGCTCATAGTTATTCTAAAGTGATTGAGTTGGATGAAGAACACGCTGAAGCCCATTACCATCGAGCCAAAGTGTTGAGTCTCTTAGGGCATGCTCGTCATGCGGTGAAGGATGCTCACCATTCGGCGACTTTACATGAAAAACAGGGCAATGTGCATGGGGCTAAAAAAGCTCGCCAACTAAAAGAACAAGTGAAAAAACAAGTCAAATAAATTTTGTTTGGGGTATAATACGGCTGTACTTCATTGTAAAAATGTGAAAAGTCAAAATAATGTTGATTTTCGCCGCCTTCTTTAGCTGGTCGTCGTCATAGACCTTTGCTCCACCAAACCGCCACAGGCGGTCTACATTATAGCTTGTCTATAAATGGGGCAATTCTCCGAAACACCTCTAAAGGCGGTTCAAGGAGGGGGAAGGAAGGACGCATTGCGTTTCTCCTCCCTCATTTCCCCCTCCTTGAAAATCCACCCCCTTTTGCGTCGAAAAAGTTAAAACTTTTTCTCTTGGGAAAGAAAACCGTTGGTTTCCTCTCCCAACCTCTCCTTCCTAAAGGTGAAGATTCACTTCGTGAATATGAAGGTTTCTGCCCACCTCCTCGCATCATTCCTTTGCACGACGTCCGCATTCGAGGATTTGCTTACGCTCACCCGCTCGGATTTAGTGCTTGGACGTCTGATCTTTTGATTATTCACATTTTCGATGTAATCCAACATAAGCCACACCCCAAAGGAGACTTTGATCATGCCTACCTACCACGCTGAAGTACTCGTTGCAACACGAGCCAATGTCTTACACCCTGAAAGCAAAACCGTTCAAGAAGCCTTGCATGGTTTGGGGCATCATTGCGTCAAAGATATGCAAATCGGTAAACATTTTAGCTTTAGTTTAGCCGCTCGGGATGAAGCGACCGCCAGAAAAGTCATTCATCGTATGGCGGAACAACTCTTAGCCAACCCTGTGATTGAAGAAACGCACATTACCCAACTCACGTTGTTGGAGGCCGTCTAAAATGTCCACACTGAAAGTCGGGGTTGTCGTTTTCCCTGGTACCAATTGCGACAAAGATGTGATTGAAGCGGTTGAAAGCACCTTGCCCCAAGCTCAAGTCGTTGAATTATGGCATGACGACGTACCTGAACATCCCTTGAAAGACGATTTTCAATGGGTGATTTTAGCAGGTGGCTTTAGTTACGGCGATTACTTGCGGTGTGGTGCTATGGCGAAGAACTCAAAACTCATGCAAGCGGTGAAGCAGTTCGCAGAAGCGGGCGGTTATGTACTCGGCATTTGCAACGGCTTTCAGATTCTAACCGAAGCTGGCTTGCTGGAAGGGGCGTTGATTCCCAATACGTCCAAACGGTTTATTTGCCAGCAACGAACGACTTTAGAAGTGGCTTCCAATGTGTCGCCTTATACGCAAGGTTACACGAAGGGGCAGGTCATCGAAATGCCGATCGCTCACGGTGAAGGCTGCTATTATGCGGACGCCGAAACGCTGGAGCGTCTTGAAGCAAATGGGCAAGTCTTGTTTCGTTATGTGGAAGACGTAAACGGTTCTGCCAACCGTATTGCAGGCATTGCCAATCAAGCAGGGAACGTTATGGGTTTGATGCCTCACCCTGAACGCAATTTGTGGAAGAATGCCTTAAGTGGCTTTACAGGAGACGGTCGTACTTTGTTTGAGTCGGTGGGGACGTCTTTCCTACTGTCAGTGCGAGCGTAGCGTGGCAATGACGGTGTATTTTTCGAGTTTCGCAGAGCTTTCTATACTTGAATCCGCCTCCACCTATACGCTTTTCAATCGTTTAAATGGTATAGTATTTTCTATATAAAATGTTCTATTGCCTCTTCGTTGTCGCTACGATTTTTTTGTTCTGTTATGTACGTCTGTGTACACGCCTTCACAAAAAAATCTAGGCTCCTAGAATAGTCTAATAGCTCATTTTATCTATAAAACACTATATTAGTTGTTTTACCTGATTTTAGGATGAGTGCCGTTTTTTCTGAATGCGTTGAGCCACCACAATCGCAATGACGACCATGAACTCCAACGCCGAAGAGAGTAAGAATCCCCAGTGACCGCCCCACGGCAAGAACTTTAAAATCAAGCCCGAACCCGCATAGCCCAAAATCCGTAACGACTTCTGCACGGTGACCAAAATCCCAAAGACTTCCCCTGTATGTTCTGGTCCTGCTTGACGTTGCAAGCGTGTGTTGAGCATGGCATTTAAAAACATGATGACCGCTCCAAAGATGGCTTGAATCCCTAAAACAACGGGGAAATTGGATCCTGCCAAGACTTTACCTAAAGCCCCTGAAGCATCTAACGCAATCATAATCGCAAGCAGACTTAAGCTTGCGGTATTTAAACCATGTTTGATTTTTTTATTTTGTTGAAGCGTAAAGGCAATTAAGCCCCCAAGCGCCAACATCGCATACATATAACTGGCGTGCGTGACTTCAGGCTTCCAGCCATTTTCCGCCACAAAGGGCAGGGCAAGCCCCCCCTGAAAGGCGGAAATCGTGTTCATCGCCCAATAGGTAAAGCATAAAATCGTTACCAACGGCGTGCCAAAAAGCAAATCCCACCGAGCGTTATGAAAAACGGCAAACAGCCCTGTTTTTTCTTCACGCACTTGTAATTCTTCTAAAAGAGGTTCACCTTTAAAGCGAGGGGTTTGCATGTCTTTACGGACACCCCACCATATCACAAACGCTACCCCTGTTACGAATACATCTACCCAATAGCAGGCAAACGCCTTAAAGTGAGCCGTCACCAAGCCCGAAAGTCCCAATGCCACGGTGAACAAGACCCAACGCAAAGTTTCCCCCGTTACATTATAATTCAGCAATTCATCTTCGTGGATCTGCTCACTCGCCCATTGACGATAAAACGGCTGTGCCAAGGTATCCAACCATGCCATGAATGCCGTGACGACAAAAAAGACTTCTAGGGTAGGAAAGCTCGCCAAAACAGCGATGCCGAATATGTTTAACGCCAAAACCCAACCTGTTGAAGGGCAAGCCTTTTGATGCTTTAACAATTTAAGCGTTAAAGGACTCACCAATAACGGCACGATGGCTTTAATCAACGGCACCCAAAACCAGGAGCTGACATCCCCTGTGAGTTCGATGTACAACGCCATGCTTGCCACAAAGGTGAAGAAGCTCCCGAAGCTTGAAATAGCTTCGATGAGAATAATGTTATACAGTCGTGATGGCGTTTTGCGAAAGGAGTCCAATAGGCTATTCATAATGTCACTTTGTATTTTAAGCTTATGGATATTCTACCTTTAAAGTAAAAAAAAGTCGAAGGTTCTATATTCGAGGGTACAGAGACATCGCAAAAATAGGGTGGTTTAAAATAAAAAACTATTGTTTTTTCCTTGTTTATGCTAGACTTTTAAGATAGTTGAAGAGCGTATCCACTTGGACAACATTCTATACTGATTTAACCATTCGCCATTAGGAACGCTTTAGACGTATTATCCGTGTTTTTGTGTGGAGATTATTCTATGATGATGACTTCAAGCGTGCTTTCCAAAAGCCGTAGCATTGACGATATTCTTAAAGAAGCCGAAGCAAAGAAAGTGAGCCAAGTCTGCTTGCAATTCGTTGACATTAACGGACGCCCCAAGCATATGTCCATTCACGTGGCTCAACTTGAAAAAGCCTTGAACAACGAAATTTTGTTGGACGGCTCTTCCATTCAAGGGTTCAGAACCATTGAAACCAGCGATATGGCGTTCTTCCCCGATTTGGACACCTTTCAAGTCTTGCCTGTGGCGAGAGACGGCGAGCGTGTGACCGCTCGTGTGATGTGTAATATCCACAACCCAGATGGGTCCGTGTTTGAAGGATGCCCCCGTGGCAACTTGCAACGTGTCTTAAAAGAAGCAAGAGAATTAGGCTACATTTTCAATGTCGGACCTGAACTCGAGTTCTTCTTGTTCAAAAAAGACGCCGACGGCAAGCCTACCCTTGAAACCCATGACAGTGCAGGTTATTACGATCTTGCTCCTGATGACTTGGGCGAACATGTGCGTTCTGAAATTGTGGATTACTTGCTTGAATTGGGCTTTTACATGGAAGCAGATCACCATGAAGTGGCTGAAGGTCAGCATGAAATCGATTTCCGTTATGACAATGCCTTGCGTCAAGCGGACAACGTCATTAACGTGAAAATCGCCACCCGCAAAATTGCCTCAAAATACGGCTTGCACGCCACCTTTATGCCAAAACCTGTCTTTGGTGTGAACGGTTCTGGTATGCACTGCAATATGTCTTTAGCTAGCTTGGAAGGCAAAAACTTGTTTTACGATCCTGAAGGAGAGCATCAGCTTTCTGAAACGGCACATCACTTTGTGGCGGGTATTTTGGAACATGTTCAAGGCTTTACCGCTGTTTCTAACCCAACGGTTAACAGCTACAAGCGTTTGGTTCCAGGGTATGAAGCCCCTGTGTATGTGGCATGGTCAACGGCTAACCGTTCGGCTTTAGTGCGAGTACCTGCCAAACGTGGCGCAGGTACTCGTATTGAGTTGCGTTCGCCTGACACGGCAGCGAATCCTTACTTAGCGTTTGCTGTAATGTTGCAAGCAGGCTTAGACGGCATCAAAAACAAGACCGTCTGCCCCAACACGACGCAGTTGAACATCTACAAGTTGGACGAAGCTGAGCGTAAAGAATACGGCATTGCGTCTTTACCAGGTAGCTTGAATGATGCGTTGCACTTGTACAAAAAGAGCAAAATTGCCCGTCAAGCCCTTGGTGAACACATCTATGATGAGTTCTTAAAAGCCAAGAATGCCGAGTGGGACAGCTTCCGCACCTATGTGTCTGCTTGGGAAATTGAGCAGTACATGTAATACCAATTAAACGATTAAATAGCGTCTGGCGTCTTCGTTGTCGCTACGATTCTCGATGTGCTTATGTACGTTTTGTACACCGCACACATCTGCGAGTCTAGGCTCCTAGAATCCACCTATACGCTTTTCATTCGTTTAAATGGTATAAGTCGTAAGATTTTTCCGTTTGAAAAACGGTCTTCTTCATTATGGAGAAGACCGTTTTGTTACAAAGCGTATCGAACGATTAAGCTTTTTTCATAAGCATCCGATATATGAATAAAGTTACGCTTAGCAAAGGATTTCCTATGTTCAGATTTGATCCAATTAAAAGTGCTTTTACACTCGCCGAAGCCATGGTTTCGCTCACCTTAACAGGCATTTTGATTGCCGTGTCCTTGCCGATGATTTTGTCTTCCGTGCAGAACTCCAGCGAAAGTGCCAAGGGTGCCAAAATCAAGCGGATGCAAACCGAACTCGCCAATGCGATGTCGACCTATAAACGCACCAATGATGTGAATCTTGCCACAAATGTCAACGTGCTTGAAAATATGACCTATTCTCGTCGATACACTAGCGGTGCGGTCACGCTTGATGCCCCCCCTAGAAATGAAGCGAATGCGACAGGGGCAACCTTAAACTTCAATCTAAGCGTAGTCGGTAATAACGCTTATACCATGCCTTTTGGTGGTACCTTAATAGCATTCCCTCAAGATTTTTCAAGTGCAGCATTTACGACTTGTACCAACCCTGAACAACGAGCCATGCGTTTTCTTTACGACCCTGATTCCACCAGCTCAAACGATAATGACAGCGTTTTTTTATACCTGTATGAAGATGAGCGGGTGCGTAGTTTGGGAACCTTAATCCCTAATACGTGTACGCAAACCGCTATAGCACAAGTTCGAGTCTTAGGGGCGGATCCTCGGGGTTTTAGAGATTAGACTTTTTTCTGGCTTTGGCGTAAAATTAAGGTATATCGTCTATTAAAAGATTATTCCTATGCAAGCAAACATTGTTCAATCTTCCGTTCTTAATTTGAATCATCATGCGGTGGTCAGTCATGCCCTAGCGAGCATCCGAGACGAAAAAACACCGCCGTCCCTGTTTCGCTTGGCGATGCGTCAAATTGGTAATGTGTTGTTGAGTCACGCCACGGTAGACCTGCCTCGTGTAGAAGCACGAGTGAAAACGCCTTTGGAAGAAACCAGCGTCCTCGTGCGTAATGCCGAGATTCCCTTGTTGATCGTGCCGATTCTAAGAGCAGGCCTGGCTTGGGCGGATCTTGCCTTGGAATGGTTGCCTGAAGCAAGCGTCTGCCATTTGGGGATGGCTCGTAATGAAGAAACCCTTGAGCCTATTACCTATTATAATAAGCTTTCCACCAATACCTTGGCGTATGACAAGGCTCATGTCTTGGTGCTGGATCCCATGCTCGCCACAGGTGGTTCTGCGGTTGCGGCAATTGACGTTTTGAAATCGCAGGGCGTGAAGGAAGAAAACATTCAATTTGTGTGCTTGTTGGCGTCTCCTGAAGGGGTGGCACACTTGCAAGGTCACTTGCCACTGGTGAAAATCATCACCGCAGGGATCGATTCGCATCTGAATGAGAAGGGATACATCGTCCCTGGGCTGGGCGATGCAGGCGACCGAACCTTCGGCACTTTATAGAAGTCTTTGCGGTCTATTCGTCTTGTCCCCTCTCCTTGAGGAGAGGGCTAGGGAGAGGGGGGGATGTCTAAAACCCAGTGAAGTATTGACATCTACTCCCCACCCCACCATGGTCGAAAAAGTTAAGAACTTTTTCTCTTAGGAAAGAAAACCGTTGGTTTCCTCTCCTAACCTCTCCTTAAAGGGGAGGGAGTAAGAGGCTTTTTAGACTTTTGCAGAACTTTCTACAGAAGCCTTTGCCATTGTCTCCTATAAGCGATACAATGAAATCATAGAACGCTTTGAAGGATGCCTGCCCATGACTGCTGAAAAATATCCCTTGCCAACGCCTCCTGACTTAAAGCGGGAAACAATGATGCACGAACTCCTCATTCGCCCCATGCAAAAGGCGGATGCCCCCTTCCTGTTGCCAATAGAAATCCCATCCTTCGGGCGTTTTCACTGGAATGAAGATTCCTTCCGCAATGAAGTCAGCAACCAAGTGGCACATTATTTTGTTTTGATTCACAAACCCACAGGACAGTTTTTGGGTTATGCAGGCGTGTGGTTCGTCGTGGATGAAGGACATATCACCACACTGGCGACGCACCCCACCTTGCGAGGCTTAGGTTTGGGTGAACTTTTGGTGACGCATCTGTATGGTTTGGCGTATCAAGCTCAAATGCTTTTGTTGACGCTAGAAGTAAGAGCCTCTAACTTTTCGGCA
Source organism: Vampirovibrionales bacterium (assembly GCA_044371965.1). GTDB lineage: Bacteria > Cyanobacteriota > Vampirovibrionia > Vampirovibrionales > JAJTHC01 > JAJTHC01. The sequence continues at coordinate 1,735 of JBILSS010000043.1, read as the reverse complement.
CAAAACTTGTATTACAAGTATGGCTTCCACATGGTAGGGACTCGCCCTCGTTACTATCAAGACACGCAAGAAGACGCTCTTTTGCTCACCACGCCTTTATTGGGGTCTGCTCAACAAGTGGCTTTAGCTAACACCACATTGGAAAACTTTGTGCAACGCACTGGCGGTACGTGGTGCGACGGTCATTCACTCAAGGATTTTCAAGCTCTAACGCCCTTTGCTCCACCGCTTGACCCTGTGGAGACTACAAAATGAGCCTAAGCCTAGCCCTTGAAACACGCTTAAAACCCTTTACCAAAGCCCCTTCGTGGCGTTGGTTTTCGTTTTTTACCTGTCTTTTAGCAGGCTTTGCCTTGTTTTTGTTGAGCCTTATTTTTCTGCCGTTGCCGAATCTTTGGCACGGCGTTTTACCTGCGGATGCCTCTTTCTTGGCAGGAACGCCCTTGCCTCTAAATATAGACTATTCGCCACAATTGTTGGGCTATGCCTTCATATTCTGCACCTTAGGCGTTCGGTGGGCAACTTTGGTATATGCTTTATTGCTCGTCATTGCATTGCTTTTTCCTGTGTTTGCGGAAGGAGGAAGCTGGCAATTTTGGCTAAGCCCTTCTTTTGCCTATGTGGTGGGATCCTTCTTTGCCTTTATGGTGATGGCTCAAAAATGGCAGTTTCTGCTTAAGTACACCTATTCAAAACCCAGCACAAGTAAACTTGAAACGAGAAGTTCCGCCTTTGGCAAACGATCCCCCCTACGGCTTTGGCTAAAAGGGACATTGCTCGCCTTATGGACGTTGTTTACGCTCCATTTTATCGGGACTTTGGGGCTGGCTTTCTTGGTTTTATTTCAACAAATGAGCTTTTTTGAAGCGACACAATGGTGCTTAACGCATACACTGTTTCCCTTGCCTTACGATTATGTGGGCATTTTACTGCTTTTATGGGGAACTCGTTCGTGGCGGATGCTCTTTCGCTTCTTTTTGTACAGTCCTGAAAAGCCGAAAACCCCTGCTTTGGAGCTTAGCTAATGTTGTTTAAATCCGACACGTATGCACAATTTATCCGCCGTTACCGCATGGATCGCTTCACCTTGTTAGAAGACCGCCGTTTGTTCAACGAAGCCCTTGCCTTACGCATACAGGTTTTGGTGCAAGAAGAAGGCTTTTCGCTTGATTTAGAACCAGATGAATACGATCAAACCGCCACGCATTGGACGGTGCGTCATGCGGAAACCTATGCCGTTTTAGCCGTGGCTCGCATGGGCTTGTTGGACGTTCCGAAGCCTAAGTCTGAAGATTTGGAAACCCTTGTGTTGATTGATCGATTGGTGGTGTCTCCGCAGCATCGTAATGAAGGCATGGGGCGTTTTTTGCTGGTGGATGTCTTGAGTCATGTGCGTGAGCATCTTCACCTGAACAGCATTGGGGTCTTGGCGACCGTGAAAACGGCGACGTTTTTTGAAAACATGGGCTTTAGTCCAAATAAGCGACTGGGTACGTTTCTTCCCCTACCTGACGGAACAATCGTGATGGAAAAAACGTCTTATACCATTTAAACGATTGAATAGCGTAAAAATTCTCTGTAGGGGTGCGATTTATCGCACCCTTTTCACTATATTTGAGTGAATAGGTGAGTCATCATATATAGTGTTTTATAGATAAAATGAGCTATTAGACTATTCTAGGAGCCTAGATTTTTTTGTGAAGGCGTGTACACAGACGTACATAACAGAACAAAA
>JBILSS010000042.1:0-13680 GCA_044371965.1 Vampirovibrionales bacterium | reverse complement strand
CTTGATGAAGGCGATGAAGTCACCGCCTTAGAACATTGTGCGACTTGGCAAAACGACAAGTACAAAAACGAAACCTATACCTTGATTCATGAAGACGCCTTTGATGAGTGGTCTTTAAAAGCCTATCATAACCCCCGCTTAGACCGTCTTTTTTATGAGTTAATAGCAGAATGGCAAAGCCTGTTCGACGACTTTCTTCAACAATTCGGATTGGCAGGGAAAAAGCCCTCTAAAAAAAATCTTAAAAAGGCGTCCGAACCTTTTAAAAACCCTACAGATTTTATAGAATACCTCGATACGTGGGCGACAAGCGTTAAAGAGGCTCTTGAAGAAAATGGATCCGCTCAAGTTTTAAAAGAGCGACTCGCTGATGTGGCGTGCTTGTACAAATGGCAGAATAAACGCAAGTTGCCCGCCTTAATCGCCACAGAAATTGCTCAGTTTGAAGAACCGCTTCATGAAAAACGCTTTTTAATGCAACTCATCAGACGATACGCACTTTATACAATAGAAGATTTCTGTGCAGGAGATCAAGACAAAATGAAGTTTTTCATAAGATTTGTTAACTTATTAGAGCAGACGTGGGATTACTTGCCTGTTCTACACGATTAGAAGGCACAAAAAAAGTCTATTTTTAAATGAAATATTCATTGATACCCTTTAAACGGATGAATAGCGTGTTAGGCTATTCTAGGAGCCTAATGTTTTTTTGTGATGGCGTGTACACAGACGACCATAACGGAACAAAAAAATCGTAGCGACAACGAAGAGACAACACGACATTTATTCGTTTAAAGGGTATAAGAGAGAAAGAAAAACATCAAATGAATACCGATTCTAGTAAAACTATTCTTGTTACAGGAGCAACAGGGCTTGTGGGGCAAGCCGTCAGCGATGCCTTGTTAAAGCAGGGGCATCGTGTGTATGCGATTTTGCGTCCCAGTTCAGAGGCGGATCGCTTGACCGCAGGCGTCATTCCACTTTATATGGATTTGTTCAATTACAAGGAAACCGATGTCGCTCGCCTAGAAGCCCTTGGCACCATTGACGGCGTGATTCATCTCGCAGGAGAAAGCATCTTGGGCTTGTGGACGGCTACCAAACGTGAACGGATCTACTACTCTCGTGTGGATGTCACTCGCAAGCTAGGTGAACTTTTGTGTGTGTTGGAACATCCACCGAAAGTCTTTATTTCAGCCAGTGCGGTAGGGATTTATGGCATCCATAATGGGGATGCCGTCTTGAAAGAAACGTCTGCCTATGGCGACGATTTCTTGGCTCAGGTTTGCCGAGATTGGGAATCGGCAAGTGATTTGGTGACTCATGCAGGCATTCGCACCGTGCAGACTCGTTTTGGCGTGATTCTTTCCGACAAAGGCGGTGCCTTAAAAGCCATGTTACCTGCGTTTAAACTCGGTTTAGGCGGCATCTTGGGCGACGGGTCGCAATGGATGAGCTGGGTGCATTTGGATGATGTCGTCGGTGTATTATTGCACGCCTTAAGGCATGACGACGTGCAGGGGGCGTACAATGTCACGGCTCCCACGCCAAAGCGTAACGTCGATTTTACGGCTCAATTAGGCGAAGGACTCCGCCGCCCTACGGCGTTTCCTGTGCCTGCTTTTCTGTTAAAATATGGAACACAAGGCATGGGCGAATCGCTGTTGCTCGCCAGTCAACGATGCTCAAGCGAGCGGATTGTTTCTACAGGCTATGCCTTTGCCTTCCCTGATTTAGCGTCTGCTCTAAAAGATTTACTCCCCACGAACTGAGAAAAGATCATGAAAACCGCCACCCTCCAACAACTGGGACTCATCTCCGCCGATGCCCCCACATGGAAGCATCCCTTCGCCCCATGGATGCGGTTGACGCTAGTGTTGGCGGGAATTTACAACATTCTGTGGGGAGCCTTTGTCGTTCTTTTTCCTTACACCTTGTTTGAATGGTGTGGCATGGAAGCCCCGAACTATCCTGAATTGTGGCAGTGTATCGGCATGATTGTGGGTGTTTACGGCGTGGGCTATTGGGCAGCGGCAAGCAATCCGTACAAACATTGGGCGATCGTCTTGGTGGGATTGCTCGGCAAGGTACTCGGGCCTTTGGGCTTTGCAAAAGCCCTGATTGAAGCTCGCTTTCCCTTGAGTTTTGGCGCAAACATCCTCACCAACGACTTGATTTGGTGGATCCCCTTTACGATTATTTTGCAACAAGCCTACGCCCATTGGCGTCAGCTGGATGAAGACGACACCTTGATTTATCACGGGCAGCACGCCATTACCTTTCGCCACCTCAAGAGCCAAGACGGCGAAACCGTCGTAGAATTGAGCCAAGACGCCCCCTTAATGCTCGTCTTTTTACGCCATATCGGATGCACCTTCTGCCGTAGCACGCTCCATGACTTGAAGGACAATCTCGCTTATTTGGAATCGGTGGGTTTTACCATTGCCTTGGTGCATATGAGCGATGAAAATGCCGAAACCCACGCCTTTTTTGAGCATTTTGGCTTAGAAGACTTGCCACGATTTAGCGACAAGGAACGGGTGCTTTATAAGAGTGTGGGGCTTCGTCGAGGCACCTTGCACCAGCTTTTTGGGTGGGAATCCTTCGCAAAAGGCATCCCCGCGATCTTGGACGGTCACGGTGTGGGAGCCTTAGAAGGCGACGGCTTTCAGTTGTCTGGCGTGGTCGTGCTTCACAAGGGCATCATTTTAAAGGTGGATGCTCACGTAAATGCGAGTGACAGCACCGATTTCATCGAAATAACAAAGGTCTTTATTCATGAACATTAAAACGACGGAACAGATTCAAAATAAGCTCTATGACGTCCTTATTATTGGGGCAGGTATGGCTGGCTTGAGTGCTGCCAAAGTCCTAGAAGCCCAAGGCTTGAGCGTGGCTTTGGTGGACAAGGGGCGTGGCTTAGGCGGACGTTTGGCGACTCGACGGATGGGAGAACTTCGTTTGGATCATGGTGGGCAGTATTTTACGGCAAGCGACGTTCGTTTTCAAGCGGAAGTGGATGCGTGGCTGGAAGTAGGCATCGTTAAGCCTTGGTTTGACGCCTTGAGCTTTCAAGACGGCACGCCAGATGCTCACCCACGCCCACGATACATCCCCACCGAAGCAGGCATGACGTCCTTACCCAAAGCGTTGGCTCAATCCCTCAAGGCGGATGCCATCCTAGGGCAACGGATCGTGAAGCTTACGCAGGACGCTCAAAAATGGCAGGCTCATTTAGAAGACGGTGCTTTTTTGGAAGGGCGTCAACTCATTGTGACGGCGCCTGTACCGCAGACCTTGGCGTTGTTGGATGCATCCAACATTGCGTTGAGTGAGGCTCAAGCTCACGCCTTAGCCAGCGTCGAATATGCCCCTTCCATTGCGGTGATGGCAGTGACTAAGGCGAGTTCGCCTACATTTGACTATCCTCACGGTGTGGCATTTACAGATTCTTCTTCGGTGCGTTGGATGGCGTGCAATATCGCCAAATACGATCAAACCAGTGAAGCTCAGCAGGCGTTTACGGTTCATAGCACGCCAGACTACGCCAAGGCTCACTTTGACGATCCGCTTGAAGACCTTCAAAACGACTTGCTTTTGGCGGTTGAAGGCGTGACGCACGTCAAGCCCAGCGATTACGAGGCGGTGCAGGTGCATCGTTGGCGTTATGCCTTGGTGGAAACGTCTTTGGCAAGCCCTGTTTTTGCGTTGGATTTGCCCACAGATTTTCCGCCTTGCTATTTAGCAGGCGACGCCTTTGGAATCGGCTCCAAAATTGAAACGGCGTGGTTGTCGGGTTTAGAAACGGGTTTGCTTCTAGGGGCTGTTTCGAAATAGTCAAGAATGGTGGAATTTCAAGGAAAAACAAACGGCTTTGACTGCATGTACATAGACGTACATAAAGGAAAAACGGCTTGTTTTGTTGATTGCTTGCAATCACTCACGCTTCGTGCACAGAAAGTACCCATTATGGGCTTTTTGGAAACTGCCCCTAAAAAATGGAGCCGAATCCACCGCCAAATCCACCTAATCCACCAAAGCCTCCGTATCCGCCGTATCCGCCGCTAAAGCCGCCACCGTACAAGCCGTTAATGGCACTGGTAATGCTGTTGAAATAGGTGTTGAAGTTTACATACACAGGACCGTTCTGCGTTTGAAACCACCCAGGACGAGGAATGAATCCCAAGCCACCGCCGATGCCTCCGACGCCACAGCGACCGCCCCCGAAGCCGAAACCGCCGTTTCCACCATAGCCGCCATAGCCACCGTATCCGCCATAGCCACCACCACCATAGCCTAGACGCATGTTTTGATAGCCTGTGTTACAGTTGCCACTTCGCATGAATTGGTCTCGACCGCTATAGCCGCCACGGAAGCCTCCGCCGCCACCGTATCCGCCGTTATAGTTGTATTGGGCTGGTTGATAGCCCCCTCTTGATTGGTAGCCTCCGAAAGGGTTGGGGGAGCTGAATCCGCTATAGCTGTATCCGCCGCCGCCACCGTATCCGCCACCTGCACATAGTCGATTCATCATCACAACGCCCCCTTTCTTGCTTACATAATCAACAGGACATCTCTCACCTTCATTGTATAGCCAAGTTTATAATTTCCTGTACAGTGTCTCTTCGTTGTCGCTACGATTCTCGATGTGCTTATGTACGTCTTTGTACAATCACACATCTGCGAGTCTAGGCTCCTAGAATAGCCTACTGTACAGAAAACTCTAAACTTGGCTATAAAAACAATTAAATCACAATCTACGACGTTTGTCACTAGATTGTTACGAACTTTGTAACAAATTAATTCTGAATGTAGTAAAGGCATTTTTTTTTCTTGAGTGACTTTTTAAGCAATTAAGATTAGTCACTTAGTAATTTCAAAAGGATTTTTTTCTTATGGGTTTTTATAGACAACGTCAAGTTCTAGAACATTTTCTTGAAAAACCTATAAAAAATTGTGCCAATCAAGGGGATTTAATTCACAGACCAGGAGGTAATCATGCTTGGACTTGTAAATTAGATGGTTACTTTTTAAAAGCTGTTGATGAAAACGCTCCGTTGAATGTTAGAAATTTAAAAGATCATTATATTCAAAATATGTTGGCAACATTAGATAAAAAAAAGCTTCTTCCTTTTGGGATTCAATTTCCCAAAACACTTCTTGCTGTCAAAAATATCGGCCCAGCTAAAATTAAAGCATTAGAAGCCAAACAAAATGAATTCCACAATCAATTAAAAGAACTCGACGCTGAAATTAAAGCTATTCTTGATGAAAAGTTACTAGATTCAGAAAAGTCATTATTGGCTAAAAAATATACTTCTTTAGAAGATCTAAAAACTAAAATAACCACTCAATATGGTGTAAACCTAAGGTTAAAGAACATAGAAGATATATTATTTGACAAATTAACCCTATTGCATGAAAGCATTACTAAAAAAGCCGTTCAACTTAAAGAAAATTTAAGAATTAACAAAGGTATTGAAACAAAGCTTAACCCACAGAATAAAAACAAGAAATATATTGTGTTTATTATGGAAGATGTTGAAAAAATTTCAGAAAAAAACACAACCCATACGTCAAAAGAAGTCGAAACTTTAGAAACTAAATTGCAAAACCTTAATGCTTGGCTGAAAGAACATTTAGGTGTTTTTCATTGGGATTGTAAAGCGGGGAGAAATACAATGACTTGTAATAACCAAACGTATTTAATTGATCCTGCTTTTACAGTTAAAGACCCAGCATATGCAGAAAAGTTTAAGAAGTTGATTGAAACACGATCACATTCCAAGCAATGATTATTAAATATCGATACTCTCTTGAAACCAGCCTAAATGCTCATAAGCTCTAGGTGTCAACTGCCTACCCCGAGGCGTACGCTGAATCAAACCACTTTGCAATAAAAACGGCTCCGTGACATCTTCCAAGGTTCGAACATCTTCCCCCATGGTAGATGCCACGGCTTCAAGCCCCACTGGCCCGCCTTGAAAGAAGTCTCGCATGGTGGAAAGCATCAAACGATCGGAAGGCTCTAGCCCGAGTTCATCCACTTGGTAAATGCGTAAGGCTTCTGCCACCATTACATCATTCACCACTGCTTCAATTCCTTCACGCTTGCATAAAACTTCCGCCACATCTCGCACTCGACGCAGTAAGCGATTGGCAATACGAGGCGTGCCACGACTGCGTTTGCCTAGCACCAAGGCGGAATCCGAGTCCACCTGCACATTTAAAATCTTGGCAGAACGCATAATAATGGCTTGTAATTCTTCGGGGCTGTAATAGTTTAATCTGAAAATCAAGCCGAATCGGTCTCGTAAGGGAGACGACAAAGCCCCTGCCTTGGTGGTGGCACCAATGAGCGTGAACTTGGGCAAGGGGACTCGCAAGGTTCTGGCACTGGCTCCTTTGCCCACGGTGCGATCAATTGAAGCATCTTCCATGGCAGGGTAGAGGATTTCTTCGGTCACGCTATTGAGGCGGTGAATTTCATCTATAAAAAGAATATCGCCTTCATCCAAGTTCATCAATAAGCCGACGACATCCCGAGGGCGTTCTAAGGCAGGGGCGGAAGTGAAATGGATTTTCGCCTTCATTTCTTCAGCGATCACCATCGCCAAGCTGGTTTTGCCTAAGCCCGGTGGGCCGTAAAACAAGGCGTGATCCAGCGGTTCCTTACGAGTGAGGCTGGCTTCAAGGGAAATCGCCAAATGCGTTTTAAGATCCCCTTGCCCGATGTAGTCCGCCAGTGATTGAGGACGCAGCGAGTTTTCTTGATCCGCTTCAGCAGGCGTGGTGGATTGACTCATCATGGAACGGCTTTTGCGTTCGGTATTTTTGGCGTTGAGTTGAGCAATTAGATCGGTAGCCACCAGTTCAACAGATGTGCTACCATCTTGAGACGTGCTACGTTTGGGATTGTCTGGCGAAGAAAAGTGTAAAACCACAACGAAGCGACCTCATTTTAAGAAGGGAATTCATTTCAGTATACCGCAAAAATCCCAAAACACCCTTCAGATGGAATCATCGAAAGGGTGTTTTTCTGTGTTTGGTTGTGTGAAATACTAAAGGTATGAAAGGTGGCAAGCCGTCCTTTATACAAGTGGAAGTCCACTGTTACCTGTGTTGCCTGTGGCATCAACGCCTTGAGCAATCGGTAAGGTGTTGGCAATGTTGACGGAAAGTCCACTTAAGTAAGGACAGACGCCTGCACTGGCAGCGATGGTTGCGGCGTTGGCTCCTGCGAGGATGGGGTGATCTTTCACCATACCCATAGCGGAACGAAGTCCTTGACCGAAGCCTTCTTTAGAGCCATTGACGAAGTTACTGACAGTAGCCGCCGTGAATTGTTTAACACGATCCAAGGTTACACCTTGACGTTGCACTTGAACAGCGGTATCGTTTCTAATCATGTTCAAGTCAACAGGCGGAGCCCCTGTGCCGTAAGCATTAGCAAACGCTTGGCCAAAGAACTTTGCGGTACTGTTGTTGAAGGATCTGTCGGCAAGTTCATTTTCCGCCAAGGCTTGAATGTATTCATTACCATCAGGTGTGTTGACGAGTGCCGTGCCTTTTTCTTGAGAGGCTAATTCGTGAACGTTAATCGCACCGTCGATTTTGCCGTTGTCAAGCATGTCATGGTTCCACTGGGTCAAGACCATTAAGGAACCGATGTTGGCATTATTGTTGCCAATGCTTTTTTGGAAGTCGACAAACTCTTTAGATGCTGGATTTAAACCTTCAGGCGTTTGTAAACGTTTGCCTGTGTCACGAATAATAGGGGCACCATTCATCATGTTAATGAAGTTTTGTGAACCTGTAATGTTCGTTAAGGTCTGTAAGTAATTGCGTTCAAAGGACATACCTGAAGGTAAGCGATTGGCAATGTCGGATTGTTCCGCCAGTAAAACGGCTTCTTTGTCACGATCGGACACTCTTTCGCCATTTTTGACTTTTTCAAGAATCGTCCAGTAACTTTGGTAAATACCTTCACGACTGCCTGTAAAGGCGAGTCCACGTCCGCCGACGTGTAAGCTACCGAGTTCTGCTCCGCTTAAGCCACTGACGTCTGTACGTTGGTCGGTGGTTAATCCACGCCAATCGGTTTCAACGGGGCGAGTGCCGTCGGGGATGCGTGCACCATCGATAGGCTGAGGGCCTGGAGGTTGAGGGCCTGGGGGTTGAGGGCTGGGATTGTATCCACCACCGCCCCATGGGAATGGGAACTTAGGAAATTGTGGGAATTGAATTTGTGGAAATTTTGGGAATTGTGGGAACTTAAAAAAGCTTGGAAATTTAAAAAAGCTGTTAGGCTGTTGTTGAGCCATAGGTGGTCTACCATAAGACGCTTGGTATCCGCCAACGATATAACTGCTTGCAGGGGCTTGAGGCCCATAAGCTTGTGGGTTCCCTTGGTATACCGTTTGATTTTGATATTGTGGTGGAATTGAAGAATTGTTAATTTGCATAACGGTTGTCTCCGAGGGGTTGTTTGTCACTGTTAAAAAGGAGATAAGGAAGGAAGTGACTCCTTCCTTATCGCTTGTGGTATCTATTTAGTAAGATGTAATTCCTGAAGGGTAGGAATTGTGCATCGGTTGTTGGTAGCCACCGTACTGCTGAGGCTGTTGGTAGGAATTGTACTGTGGTTGAGCATATCCTTGCTTGGCGAAACTGTAAGGAATGCCGTAGTTAGGGATTTGCGGTTGGTAAGGTACTTGGTAGTTATTTTGTGGGTAAGCACCTGAGAAGTTAGGGTTTTGTTGTAAAGGGTAGGAATTAGGTGTTCCTTGGTTTTGGAAGTACAACGGTTGTTGTCTTGGGTAAACGGGTGTTCCGGGACGATTTGGACCGTAAGGAGCCTTTGGTGTATTCACATAAGGTGCTTGTTCCACGGGTGGAGCGTAACCGAAGTCGAGTGGCTTAGCAATTTTAGGGGCGTAAGCCAAAGGTGTCGCTACAGGTGGTGGATCGATTTGTGGAGGTGGTGGAATTTGATAAGGAAGTGGCGCTTGTGGATTTTCAGGCATGTAAAGCGGTGGAGGTGTAGGAATTGAAATGTAAGGGGCTTTATAGCCAGGGTGGTTGTACGTCGGTGGGTGATTCATTTGAACTTGGTAGTTCGGTGTGTAAGCTGTTGGTGCATACGTCGGAGCGTAATTCGTAGGGTACTGTGTAATGTTCGCTTCATAGTAAGGGTTAGGCATTGGTAAGTCATAAATTTCACCGTAGCCACCGTAGTCTTGCTGTGGAGCGTAATTTTGTTGCGGTCCGTAAGCGTTTCCGCCGGGTTTGGTTTGCGTTAGGTAGTTGCTCTGTGGGGTACCCATTTGGTAAGCACCCATCATCATGAAATTCATTTGGTTATGTCCTCTAGTTTCTCTTGGTTTTGGATTGTCTAATGTAATAAAAGTCGTTTAAAAATTGTTTAACAGTCAGTTAAGTTTGGAAGGTTGTCCTTTCATCAATCGGTCTTTTTTTTGAAAGTCTTTAAAAATTGTTACGTTTCCAACGTTTAGCCACGTCGATTAAGATAGGTAACCAGTACATGACGGTTAAAATCGTAATCGCCTTAGGCAAAGTTGTGTGGCTAATCGGTAAGAAGGTACTAAATAATGGAGCGATAAACTCTTGTGAAAGTGGAAAAGTCACCATCAAAATCGCTAAACTAATGAAGTAGTTCACGCTAAAAAACGCAATGCGGTGACTGGCTTGTCGAAGTTTAAGTTCCCATGAAGGAACTGTTACAATGTAATCAAAGTAAGCATCTGGCTGAGTTGTTTCGGTTGTTTCTGTCGTAGACATCATATCGTGTGTTCCTTTCAGCGAAAACGTTTAGTTCTTTAAACTAGCTACGAAAAACGTCGCTAATCAAAGAAATTGATTCGTTGTTGATTTAATAAAGGAAAGCTTAAGCTCCGAATTGTGCATTTGATACATTCTGTAACATTCTATGAAATTATTCAGACGATAGAAGGCTCTGCGAATTAAGCCAAATACAGGACGCTTCTTTTTTCGAAAATGTGCTATGCTAGAAGAAAGAACTATCGCACTGTGATACTATATATAAGAGAGAATCCCCCTATGTCCCTAGATGTCAACTCTTCCAAAACCTTTTCCTACGTCCTCATTGGACTCGTGACGCTTAGCTTGCTCGTGGGAAGCATCGGTTTACTGGTGAAAAACAGTACCCCAAAACCTTCACCAGAAGCATCGCACATCGAAAAAGAAGCCCAACTAAAAAAAGGGATTGGTGCGTTGAAAGCCTTAAAAGGCAATACGCTTGCCCTCATCAAGCTTGAAGGTGAAATCAACAGCGATTCCAGCGGAGGAGGCTTCATGGAAGCAGGCAGCGGAGCCACCGCCGTGCGAGAAGCCCTCGATGCCGCTGCTCAAGACGACAAAGTCAAAGGCGTGTTGCTCTTAATTAACAGCCCTGGAGGCACCGTCGGCATGAGCCAAGAACTCAACGCTGCCGTCAAGCGAGTGCGTGCCAACAAGCCGATTGTCGCCACATTGCTAGATGTAGCTGCGAGTGGAGGCTACTACACCGCCTGTGCCACAGACAAAATCATCACCAATAAAGGCACTTTAACGGCATCGATCGGCGTGATTATGCAATCCATGAACTTTCAAAAGCTCATGGAAGAAAAGCTTGGCGTGAAATCCGTCACCATTAAAAGTGGCAAATTCAAGGATCTCTTGAACCCTTACCGCAAAACTAGCTCCGCAGAAGTGGCTTTATTGCAAAGCATTATTAACGACAGTTATCGAGATTTTCTCAATACCGTATTAGACGGTCGCTTGAGAAATCTCAAGGATGACGCTGAAAAAGCCCGTCGTCGTAAGTTGATTACCGCTGTTGCGGACGGTCGAGTGGTGACAGGCAACCAAGCCGTTGCCGTTGGGCTTGCTGATGAAATCGGCGATGCCTATTATGCTAAAGACGTTTTACAACAATTGGTCAACGAACGCTTTAAGTATGATGCGTCTACGGAATTCGAACTCGTGCCTTATGAATCGGACGCAGACTTCTTGAAAAGCTTCTTCAAGTTACCGTTTGGCGAAGCCAGTCAGCACCTCGACTTGGCAGGCGTGCTTCAAGGACTCGGGCAGAGTACGCCTCCTGAAAGTGCGTTACCGTTGACGATGCGTTATGCCAATCAGCCCCTTTGGTTGTATCAATAAGAAAGGCGAGGTATTTTCTGATGAATGCAACCGTAACCCCAGAATTCAATTCGGATTGTAGCCCAGAATCCGCTGATGCCCTTAAAGCCAGTCGAGACGTGCAACTCCACATGGAAGAGGCTCCTGCTTTGGCGTGGCATGAAATCGTGCAAGGCGTTTTGCTGGATGCCCCACGCACCTTCACCGCTCTGAAAAACGCTTACGGCAACCCTGCCGATGTCGACAATCCCTTATTACGTCAGCAAGCGGTGCTAAGTTTAGCGATTATCACCGTACAATTGCTTTGTGGGATTTTGTTTAAGGGCAAGACTGATCTAAGTCCTTTGATCTTGGGTTTTCAAGCCATTAGCCACCTGCTCTTGTGGGCAGCGTTGGCAGGCGGTATCGCCTATGCTCACCACGTTTTCACCCGTGAAAGTCGCTTTGGGGTATTATTGACGTTGACAGGTGCCAGCACCATTCCGTGGCTATTTTTGCCTGTAGTGAGCCTGTTGAAGGCATCGGTGCCTATTGCAGGAGCCTTTGCTTATGCGGCTTTGTGGATTTGGACGTCCTACCTTTTTGTGAAATCGGTGGCGGTGGTCTTTGATTGGTCGAATGAGCATGTGATGCTCGCCATGAGCCTGCCTGTTTTGGCTGGTTTGTGGACGTATCTCATGTATTTCACCGTGATTTTTTCATTGTTACATTAAGCAAGCACAAAATACGCTTCAAGCGTTTTTAAGTATCCATAAACGCCCCCCTCTAAGAATGGATGCCCTTTTTATGAAGCTTTACAACTCTTCACCCACGACGACTCCCCAACAACGACAGGGGGCTCATTTGATAGGCGTAAAAACAGATGGACTGATATGGCGGTTAACAAAGCCTTATGTAGTCAAACCCTCTCCAGCCGAAAAGAAAAGGCTAGATAGATTATGTGACATGGCTTTTGAACCAAATGTACTAAAGCATTCTAAGGTACATAAAGAACTGCAATCTTTTATAGTCAAATTGTGGCGAGGGGAGGTGACTCACGCTTATGCGATTACCAATCCTATGAAGCAATTAGTTGCATGGGTCGCTGGGGTGATCGAAGAACCGGATTTTACTATAAAAGCGTTTGGTTCTTTGGTTCCCACTCAGGCACCTTTCGTATTAGGCAGTCTTGTAAAAGATCTTGAACCTTCTGTAAATTTCATAAAGGGAATTAAGTATTCCGATGCTAGATCCCCTGAAAACTATTTGAATAATACTTATGTGGATCCTATTCCTTTATCTAAATTTTATCAAAAGTTAGGGTTTAGTAATGCTACGGAATCTCATGGTGCAATTTCAGTGGATCGTGATTATTGTGCTTTTAAACTAAACAAGCTCACAAAGTTAGAAAAACGTATCCAGTTTTTCAAGGAAGCTGACGTGCAGGAACTCGAGTTGCTACCGCACGGTTTCGCCGACGGTAACGATTATTCCGAAAATGAAAATTATCATAGTTTACTTGAAGACATAGCGAAAGAAAAAAAACATGCTTAATCTACCCTGTTTAATTTTAACACTCCTCTTTCTTGGTATGCTCGTCCCCACGGCGGATGCCGACGGCTACGATTCGCAACAATGGGGAGACGCCCCCTACAACGGTTACACCATTACGCCCAACCTCGAAAAAACCGCCCCACAAGACACGGATCCCTATTTTGGACCCCCTGGGCATCAAAAAAATCGACCAGCCCCCCTGCAACCCATGGAAAAAAGCTTGAAGGGCAAGCTCTTTGGCAAACGGCAAGCGCCTCCGCCGAAAGTGCCTGATTCCTTCATCGTCAACGTCGGCCCCCGAGACTACCCTGCTTCCCCCGAACCCCTCCTACGGCTAGATACGGCTCTTGTCACCGATGCAGGTGCGAGCCTCTTCCCTGGCTTTTACTTGGTGCATAGTCACGGCTTGCTAACCGCTCAAGACGGCTCTATCACAAGCCTTCCCACGCATTTAAGCTTGAGCTATAAAGGCACGATCTGCCTCACGCTTCCGTTAGAAAGCGTGCAAAGTCAAGGAAAATCGCCGATTGAACAGCTCCCTTCGGTGCCTGATGCTCAAGCCCCTGATGCCTTAAAAGCCCCCTACCGTCGGGTGTGGGTGTGGGAAGATAGCCCTGACACCGTGCGTTTGATGTATCAAGTGGGCGATTTAAAATTCATCACGCCATCGATTTCTAAGCAGTAGGCTTTGTTCCCTCTCCTAATTTTAGGAGAGGGAAGAGAACGTCGCTAGACGTTCGAGGGTGAGGTTAAACTCACAAACGAAGTCTAGGGTTTAACCGCCCCCTAACCCCCTCCTAAAATTAGGAGGGGGGACAGAGCAAGTAACTTAAACTACCCAGTCGTGCCAAGCCCTAAAGCCACACCTTCGATGCTGGCAATCACCGCACGCTGGTAAGCTTCAGAAACCACCGCAGGCGTGGATGCATCACAGGCTCTGAACCGTTTCAGTAATTCTACCTGCAACACCGTCAACGGCACGAT
>JBILSS010000167.1:0-4086 GCA_044371965.1 Vampirovibrionales bacterium | reverse complement strand
AAATGTATGATGCACCCACTGATTTTTTAGAAAAACAAAGCCTCCACGCCTTCTATCACGCTGATTTGTGGACGGCATCTTACGCAGGGAAAAAGGTACTCGTGACAGGAGCAGGCGGCTTCATCCCATCCCACCTCGTCGAAGCCCTCGTGCTGGCGGATGCTCACGTCACCGCCCTGGTCAAATACAACGGAGCAAGCGACATCGGCAACTTGCGTTACCTGCCTGACGCCTTACGCCAAGATATTAACATCGTGTTTGGCGATGTCACCGATGCCTTTATGATGCACCGCCTCGTCAAAGCCCAAGACATGGTCTTTCATCTCGCTGCCCTCATGGGCATTCCCTACTCGTATTTAGCCCCACAACATTATGTCAATACCAACATTCAAGGCACGCTCAACATCCTAGAAGCCTGCCGTGACAAGGATATTCCTGTGGTGCAAACGTCCACCAGCGAAACCTATGGCACCGCCATTTACACACCGATCGATGAAAAGCATCCCTTGCAAGGGCAATCGCCCTATTCTGCCACTAAAATCGGTGCCGATAAGTTGGCAGAAAGCTATTTCAGAAGCTTTGAAACCCCTGTTTCGGTGATTCGTCCCTTCAATACCTTTGGACCTCGGCAATCGGCTCGAGCCTTTATTCCCACGGTGATTCAACAAGTGCTATTCAGCGATGCCGTGCGTGTCGGTAATTTAGACCCCCAACGAGACCTTTCCCCCGTGTGGGACACGGTTCGGGGCTTTCTCGCGGTGGGCGCCAACCCCGTGTCTCGTGGGGAAGTGATTAACATCGGCAACGGCAAGACACAAAGCATGGGCGACGTGCTTCAACAGATTTTACGCTTAACCGACAAAGAAGGCTTGCCTGTTTTGGCGAATGAAGCGGTGCGGATGCGTCCTGAAAAGAGCGAAGTGCAAGTGCTGTTGGGGGATACCTCCAAAGCGAAAACCCTCCTTGGGTGGGAGCCTAAGCTCACGCTCGAAGAAGGGTTGAAACAGGCGATCGCCTTTAGCCAAGCCTATCCGTCGCATCAAGGCACGGCAGGCTATGCGGTTTAAGTACGCTGTTTAGTTGGCGGATTGGTTTGATTTTTGCGGATAATCCCGATGACTACATTTAGTGCTTGGACGCCTGCTTATGCAACGGTTTAAAATCCCCTGCGTGTGGGGAGATCCTTCACCTGCGTTCAGGATGACCTTTTTTGGATTTCTCGCTTCTTTTTTGAGCTGGTGCTTGGAGACCTTTGTGCCGCCAAAGGTTCTCCAAACCTCTAAAAGCGGTTCAAGGGGGGACGGGGTAGGACGTATTGCGTTTCTCCTCCCCTTCGTCCCCCCTTGAAAATCCCCCCTTCAAGTCGAAAAAGTTAGGAACTTTTTCTCTTGGGAAAGAAAACCGTTGGTTTCCTCTCCCAACCTCTCCTTCCTAAAGGTGAAGATTCACTTCGTGAATAAGAAGGTTTTTTGTCCCCACCTCGTCGCATCATTCCCATTGCACGACGTCCGCAAAATGTCTCGGAAGCCTCGCATTTAGTGCGTTGACGTCTGCTTATAAAAATTCCGTATTATTGTTGTGAAACGTAATGTTTTTAGAGTTTTTTTAATTGTTGGTATTCATAGGAACTGATCAAAAATTCACACAAAGTATTTGCTGAATAAACCATTAACAAGGCGTCATGCTTGTGTGTTTTATATTTAGTTGCATGACGATCCCCCAATTTATTACTAACACCTGCCAAACCTGAAACAAGACTACTTAATCCTGTTAAAATTTGATTTAAAGCAGTATCTAAGTCCTTATTGGGTTCAAGTCTCATGCTTTGTTGAACTATTTTATAAAGCCCCCCTAAATCACCTGAGATTTTAGGAGTGATTGAATTCTCTTCTCCAAGTTGTTTAATAAGTTCCTTTAAAACCGCCTCGACAAGCGTTCTTGCATTGGTAATCGCACCAGAATAGTCTTCATTTTCTATTTTTTCTCGGCATTTGTTTACTTGTTCCAGAACATAATGACTATCAATTTTTTTGAATACTTCGTTATCATGCAACCATTGCTGATTTAACCGTCGACACTTAAAGGTGTCACCTCTTTGGATTATCTCCAATTTATCTTTTTTTAAAGTATTTCTTAAAATCTCCACAGTTTTAGTCAAATCATATTCTACTTCTGTATAATAACGATAATCCAAAATCTCATTTATGATAAGAATAATTTTATCTAAATCCAAGGTTTGTAAAATGGCCTTTGTGAAGTCTTTTCTTGGTTGAGTATTTCCACGTCTAACACCAATTGTTCTAATAAGCTTTCTAAATTGAAAAGTTTTTATCTGAAAATGTTTAAAAAGTTCTTCTAACTGTGTCCTTGTTCTATAAGGAGAAATTTTATTATCACCAGTAATCACTTCTGCTAAAACGTCAATACTTGGTATAGAAAGCTTTCTCATAATCTACCACCCCACCGATGCCAGTAGCGGATTCCACAACAGTAGCCCCGTCGATGAATCTTCGTGAGACAACGTCAAGCCCTCTTCCACAAAGTGCAAGCCCAAACGTTCCGTGTGCAAAGCGGCTAAAATGTCCGCTTGGGTGCGTAAATCAGGCAAATGGCTCGCCCCCGCCCCCAAGTGGATGCTCGGCGTTTCCGCACCATACGGCAAAATGACGTCCGCCTTTAACCAGCGAATCATTGCTTGCGTCAATTCCCCCAAGACCCCATGCAAGAACAGGTAATCTTGATAGCGATCTTCCTTAAACCAGACTCGAGCCAACGCCGCAATGTCTTCACCCAAAGTCACCGCAAAAACCGCCATGGGATCCCCTTCGGCGGAAACCCCTTCCACCAAACTTAAGGATTCATCCTTACCCCAAATCGGCGCAATCGGCGTTTCCCACGTTGCAAAAGCCTCGTCGTGCGTGGGGGAACGATACAGGGCGAGCATGGGATTTACTCCCTCTCCCTTAGGGAGAGGGTTGGGGTGAGGGACAGATTTCGCCTGAACCAAGCCCCACACGGCGTGAGGCTTCAAGGCATCCGCCACATCAGGATGATCCAGCGTCCGATGCAAGATGCCGTCTAAATCCAAGCGTTCACGCCACGCCGATTCGCTTTCGCCCGCTTCAGGCGGTGAAAAGCCCCAATTGCGAGTCGCCAAATTTTTCAGGTCTATATACGGTAAAAGTTCGGCAATCGTCGGCGTCAACAGCGGAGCCACCGCATCGCCCAAGTACAAAGCTTCATCCACCGCTTTTTGTGGAGGCGGTGTCTTTAACTCACTTTTTGTTCCTTCTCCCTTAGGGAGGAGGCTAGAAGAAGGGATTTCCGTGTCTGTTTGGAGCTGGTGGGTTCCCTCACCCTGCCCTCTCCCTAAGGGAGAGGGTTCAAGGGCATAACTGCTATAGCGTTCCTGCACATAGGCGTCGAAGTGGCCTTCGCCGATTTTCTGCATCATGGCGAGACTTTCAAAGGCATCTTTCACATAGGCGACATGGGGATATTCATCATAGCAATCGACTTCCACATATTGACGAGTCAACGCTGCTCCCCCAAGAAAAACAGGCAACTGATAGCCTTTTTCCTGCAAGGCAATCATATTTTCACGCATAATGACGGTGGACTTCACCAAAAGCCCCGAAAGCCCAATCGCATTCGGCTTGTGCAATTCCACCGCTTTTAGGATTTCATCCAGTGGTTGTTTAATGCCCAGATTATGCACCTTATAGCCGTTATTGGTCAGGATAATATCCACCAAGTTCTTGCCAATATCATGCACATCACCCTTGACGGTCGCCAGCACAACCATGCCTTTTTCCTGCCCCTCGATTTTTTCCATAAACGGTTCCAAGTACGCCACCGCAGCCTTCATGGTTTCCGCCGACTGCAAAACAAACGGCAATTGCATTTGCCCACTACCAAAGAGTTCCCCCACGACTTTCATGCCATCGAGCAACAGCGTATTGATAATATCCAAGGGGGTGTAGGTGAGCATCGCCTTCTCGAGATCGCTTGCTAGTTCGATTTTCACACCATCGATGATGCGTTGCTTGAGCCGTGCTTCAATCGCTTCAGGCAAGTGAGCGAGCG
>JBILSS010000166.1:0-4102 GCA_044371965.1 Vampirovibrionales bacterium | reverse complement strand
AGCGTATAGGTGGATTCTAGGAGCCTAGACTCGCAGATGGGCGAGGTGTACAGAGACGTACATAAGCACATCGAGAACCCGAGCGACAACGAAGACGCCAGACGCTATTTAATCGTTTAATTGGTATTATTATAAACGGTGAACTCTAAAAAGTCCCTAACAGATTCTTTCGCATAAAAAAACCCCCGTGCTACCGAAGTATCACAGGGTTCTGGCTTTTCTCTCTAAGGTAAAATAAAAAAATAAGACTTAAACGATTTTTTGATCTAATAATGTTTTGGCGATACTGTTTGTATCTATGGAATCTAGGTAAGCGTTCAATCCTTCAGGGCTTTGGAATTGGGCTTTCAATTCGGCAAGGCGTTCATTCGGAACGGTTTCTTGGGCTTGAATCTTACGAAGAAACTTGAGGGTTTCGGCTTCAGAAGAAACTTTGCTTTTCGCTTCTTCTGAAATGCTAACATCTTCAGGGCTTTTGGTTTCAGACAGGGAAACAGGGGTGAGTTTCACAAGGGGATCTGTTTGTAGCGTTGTTGAGCGTACTGTTGAACTTGTGGCTGAACTCAAACGTGAAGATTGAATTGAATCTACCATAATCGTAGGTCTCCGCAGTGTTTTATGAGGGTGTTAGATGTAATCTCTCTCTTACAGAATCACAACGCATCTTAATGCTATCATAATTCATACTGATGGTGTGAATGCGACTTGCTATATCATCAGTTTAGAGGATTTTTATACACCAATCATTAACCCTAAGATCAAATCTCCTTTTCCTTCATAAAAAACGGAAGTTTTACTATTATACATGAAAATGATAAAAGCAATAGCGTGTATTGAAAAACCCTTTAAAAAAGAAGAATCAATACAACAGACAAACTTATCTTACCTTATAAATCAAAAAAAGGAAAACGATTCTTAACAAAAGTTTACATTTATTATAAAAACAATCTATAGAAAGCTGTAGGGGAAATTATTTAAAACACTATAAACGCCCTAGCGTTTGCCTTTCTTGGCATAGACCGCCGCCAAGACTTCCGCCACCGCCAAAAAGAGTTCAGGCGGAATCATATCCCCATAACCGACTTGATCATACAACGCTCTCGCCAGCGGACGGTTTTCCACCAGCTCAATACCCAAGGCTTGAGCCTTGGCTTTAATCTTTTGAGCAAAGGCATCCACCCCAATCGCCACCACGTGCGGAGCAGGGGCAATATCAGGATCGTATCGTAAGGCAACCGCATAGTGCGTCGGGTTGGTGATGACGACATCCGCCGTAGGGAGGTGCTTCAACTGCTTGGACTGCAAAATCTTCATCCCTGCCTGCTTGATGTTGGCACGCATTTTTTGATCGCCTTCCAAGTTCTTGGATTCATCCTTAATGTCTTGCTTGCTCATGCGTAATTGTTTTTCATTGTTAAAGGCTTGGTAACGCCAATCCGCCAAACCCAGCACCAAATACACCATAAACACCCAACCTGTGAGCTTAAAGACCAAGCTTCCCATGGTCGCTAGTAAAACGTTAGGATTCGAAAAACTCAACTGCTGTAGTTCAGGCATCGACCCTTGAATGACGTTATAGCTGACCGAACCCACAATCGACATTTTCAAAATGCCTTTGATCAGCTCCACCACCGAACGGTGAGAAAAAATCCGCTGCATGCCCTTCATCGGGTTTATTTTGTTCAGGCTAGGTTCCAGCGGTTTTAGGGTAAACAAGGCTCGTACTTGCATAAAGTTTATGCCCAGGCCTGCCAAGACCATCGCCCCCATAAAGGGCATTAAAATAAGCCCAAGCTGGTGCATGGTTTCGTTGAAAGCTTCTAGGAACATGGTGCTGTTGAAAATCGTGGTGGCATCGTCCAGTTCAAAGCTTTTTTTCATAAAGCTCATCATAATCTGCATGAAATACGAGCCAGACATCCCAATCAGTAGCAACGCCATGCCGAGCAAGCCTGCGGCGTTAAGATCCACGCTTTTCGCCACCTGTCCGTCTTGCCGAGCTTTGGAGACCTTATAGGCGGTGGGTTTCTCAGTTTTTTCACCTTCGGACATCATCATCATCATTTAGGATGATTCACCTTTATAAAATAGTATGCGTCTTCTTTATAATGAAAGTTGAAGGCTTTGGAGTCAAGGGATCATCTAAAAAATCCCCTAAATAGCCAAACGCCCCTGCGTTTGAGGCAGGGGCGTATTTTTTTAGAGCGTATTATGAGCCAAATAGAGACTTGCATTGTTGAAGTCAAAAGGTTCTAGTTTCATGTTGTTAGAACCAAGTTGATATGTTCTTTCGGGCTTAGCGGGGTTTTCAAATTTAGGTAATTTTAGAGTTTTATTACTAAACTGAAAAAGTTCTGAAGAGCGTTCTGTTGGACGAGGCGTGTTAGTTCTCGTCGAATCTTCTAAACTAGGAATTCTTGTTGTACTGTAACGGCCTTCAAAGTCACGGAGCCTTGTTGTGCCAGTTGGACGAAAATCTTGAGCGTCGCTATCGTCTGTTTCTAGCGGACTTGCTTCTTCAGATTTTTTCGCTTCTTCAAGAATCGTCTTTTGCATTTCTTTCGGAATATTTTCAATCGCTTTTTCTAAGCTGTCTTCAGGCAAGGTAATGGTGATGGTGCGACTGCCGCCATTGTCATTTTTTTGCAATAGTCGAAGTGTTGTTACGCCTTCTTCTAAATCGGTAGAAACTTGTTCCACGGTGCTATTTGGAATGTCAGCAATACTGTCTTTTTCGCCCAAGTTGATGTTGAGTTTCTTTTTACCAGCAAAGTCAGGATCCAACTCACCGATTTCTAAGGATTGTGCGACATCTTTATCGTTAGGGCTACCTTCTAATTCGTTGTCTGCTAAGTTATAGGTTTTAGCTCGATTCGCTTTAGAACTTAAGATTAATTTGCCGTCTTTGTTTTTGTCTTCAGGGTTGAAATACGTGTTTGATCTATCTCGATCTTCTGTATTTCTTTGCGGAATCCTGTATCGATCATCCGCTTTGACGGTTTCAGGACGTAAGCGTTCGGCTAAAGTCGTTCTATCCGCAACACCCAATTGTTTCTTTTGTTCAGAACTTAAATTGGACGTAATTTTTTCTAAACTCTCTTCAGGCATGGTCACAATCGAAGTATGTGTCGCAGACTCCCATTTACTCATTTGGTTGGGGGCTTGGGGATTATAGTTGGGATTATTAACCTTTTCTTCAAAAGTCACCGTTACAGTGCCGTCGTCATTAGATTCAATAGAAGCAATTGTGTTAGTAGGTGTCAAACGTAAAACATCGTTTTTGTCTAAGTTAATACGAGTGGTAGTGTCTTCATTGAGATTGTTGCCTGTCAGGCCTAGAGTAATTTCATTGGCTTCATCGTTATTGGCATCATAAGTGACTTCCGTTTCTTTGTTTCGGTTGGTGGCGAATAAACCTGTTCCACCGTCTTCAAGCTTGTCTGCGGATTGTCGTCCCCAGTTAGCAGTGGGGTCTGAACCTAGCGAAGATGTTAATCCCAAAACAAGATTTTGACCTTTGCCTAGTTTGTAAGTTTTTTCTTCAGGAGGCGTTGGAATATCTCTTAATGTAGGGGCTGAAGGAGTAATTGGAGGATTAATTTTTGTCATAGCAATATATTCTTTCTTTATCTTCATGTAGGGGTGGTGAACAAGGTGGGAGAGGGAATTGTTACACACGTCGTACTCTCTGACACAGAAATAAAAACAAACACAGCTCCACTATTGCCCGTTTGTTACAAAGTCTGTTACAAAAGCCGTCGCCCCATTTCATCACAATAGACGAAGAGGCTTGACAAGTCCCTTTG
The DNA here is from genome assembly GCA_044371965.1 of Vampirovibrionales bacterium. Classification (GTDB taxonomy): domain Bacteria; phylum Cyanobacteriota; class Vampirovibrionia; order Vampirovibrionales; family JAJTHC01; genus JAJTHC01. The sequence goes on along the minus strand of JBILSS010000166.1, from coordinate 296 downwards.
TTTGAAAGAAGATAAGCATACTCGAAGCAATGAAGATTCATTGACGTGGGGGATTAGCTCATTTGGTAGAGCACCTGCTTTGCACGCAGGGGGTGAGCGGTTCGAATCCGCTATCCTCCACCATTTTTTAAATACGTTTGACAAGGCTTTTATTTAAGTCTTAAATTTATTTTGTATAGTGTTTTATAGATAAAATGAGCTATTAGACTATTCTAGGAGCCTAGATTTTTTTGTGAAGGCGTGTACACAGACGTACATAACAGAACAAAAAAATCGTAGCGACAACGAAGAGGCAA
>JBILSS010000041.1:0-14239 GCA_044371965.1 Vampirovibrionales bacterium | reverse complement strand
CCCCCTTGAAAATCCCCCCTGAAACCCCACCTCGTCGCATCATTCTCATTGCACGACGTCCGCAAAATGTCTCGGAAGCCTCGCATTTAGTGCGTTGACGTCTGCTTTAAGACATTTCCGCATTTTGGTAAGGAAGCATATTATATAACATACATTCACGCCTAAAACGCTTGCCCTCAATTTTTAGGTATGATACCATTTTTAGTGAGATGATTTTGTATTAGAATTATGTAGATGTTTTATTGAAATTATACTTTCCACTCTTGGGCAATCAATGACGATCTAGTGGGAAGGTATTTTGTAACGCTTAATTTTAAAGGAGATTGAGGATGAATATCTTACCGAAAGGCTTATTTCAAAAACCGACGCTCTAGAACGTCTAGCACTGGGCTTGACTACTATGCGGGCAAACCACCATTTAGACCCTGGTCTCATTAAAGTCGATCCTGCTAAAGAAGCAAAAGCGCTTCGCATAGCTGGCTTGGATTCTATAGTATTTTCTATATAAAATGTTCTATTGCCTCTTCGTTGTCGCTACGATTTTTTTGTTCTGTTATGTACGTCTGTGTACACGCCTTCACAAAAAAATCTAGGCTCCTAGAATAGTCTAATAGCTCATTTTATCTATAAAACACTATACAAAAATTGTAGAAGAAATGGCAAAACAGGAAAAAAAGGTTTCTTTGAAAGAGAGAGGATTCTAGCCTCTTCTATACTTGACTCTTTTCTTTAGAAGACATCGAATAAGTCCTTTGCAATGGCGTCTTTCAAGCGAGCTTTGATAGATAGCTAAGCCTCTAAATCGAAACGGCTTAAATGGCTAGAGGCTTACACCCCTTTACCCCCTAAAATGCCGATCGCTTCTTGGCAGTCACCAAGGCTTTGGTCGGTACGGCACGGTCGTCCAATGCAATTTTCGCCAACATTTGTCGAGTGTAACGCTTGTAAAAGACCAAGTACAACTGTTGCGTGGGGTCGTCCACATTAAAGCTCACATTGCCTTTCAAGCGAGTGTTGGGATCAATCTTGTTGAACCACAAGCCTGTATCTCCAAACGGCGACGCAAAAAACGTGCGTTGATCTTCATCCATCACCGCCACATCCATCATGGTGAAGGTGTTGGTCGTGGAATTGCTAACATCCAGCGTCAAGGTGACTTCCCTGTTTTCCCCAAAGGGATCCTTCGCCAGCTGAAAACCCAAGAGCTTCACATTCAACCCGTCGAGCTTCACGTCATCGACGCCGACTTCGGGCGTCGTCATTGAAGGCAACACCATGCCTTCCTTGAGCTTGATTTTCATTTCCGTGCCTGTTTGTAACATGGCACTTTCGCCTTCTCGCAATAGGTTGTAAGCCAGTCCGCCCAAGGCACCGACGCCTGCTCCAATGGCGAGCGAATAGCCTTGCGAGGCCGCCACTAACGCCACGCCTCCGAACTTGAGTGACGCCACTGCTCCCAAGACGCCTCCGCCCAAGGCATAGCCTGCGGATGTTGCTACTATTTTAGCCCCTGTTTTAAACTTGCCGTCTGACGTTGTGGAGCCTCCTTCAATGGGGATTTCACGTCCGTCGGGGGTAATCATGTAATCGAATTTCATCGTCATGTGACCGTCACGAGCCATGCGTTTGGCACTGGTAATATCGGCGATGCTCCCGTGAACAATGGTGCCTCGGGGGAGTAGAAGCTTGCCGTTACTGACGTAATCTTTGCTTAACTTGGCGTAAAACTCGTCGCCTTCCATGCTCAAGCCTTCGCCGATGGTGGTGACGATTTTCAGATCCAAGCTTTCGCTTTTTTCCACTTTGGTTAGATCGTTATAATTGACTTGGGGGAAGCGTTTTTGCAATTGTTGCGTAACGCTAATCCCTGTGCGGTAGGGGGCATCTGCCGTGCCTTTCGCTGTTTCGGCAAGGGCTTGAAGACTAGGAGCCATCAGGCTTAAGGCAAGCAAAACGCTGAGCGTGCTATGGAGAGAAAATCCGAAAAATTCTAAAGTTTTCATACGCAGGTTTACCGTAGTTTAGCGTGACTGATTCGAAAAACAGACACGACACTCTTTCCTATCGTCATTGTAACAGAACTAAAGCCCTCTCACAATCATTAGGAGATCTAAACCCTTCAGACAATCCATTAGAGAAAATTATCGATGGTCTCTTCGTTGTCGCTACGATTTTTTTGTTTGGTTATGTAGTTCTGTCTACACGCTCGCACAAAAAAATCTAGGCTCCTAGAATAGCCTCATCGCTTATTTCCTCTAACAAACGTATATCGATGCTAAAATAAAGACATGAAAAACAAATCAAGCTTCGCCTTGCTCCTTGTCGTATCCCTTCTTGCCCTACTCCCCTTGTGGATGATGGGCATCTTGGCGTTTTCAGACAGCACAGCCGTCATGCAACATCACGGCGTTTTGTGGATGCCCCTCAAGCCTAGTTTTCACGCCTTTCAAGCCCTCTTTGCCGATGCTCGCTTGGGGTTAGCACTCGGCAATTCGATTGCTGTAGCGGTCGTGGCGACGAGTTTGCACGTTTTTGGTTCAGCGATGGCAGGCTATGCCTTGGTGCATCTGCCGTGCGTGGGCAGGCAATGGCTCACGCTGGGCGTTTTCTTGACGATTTTGGTGCCTCCGCAAGTTAATAGCATCCCCTTGTTTATTTTATTCAAGCAAGTGGGATTGCTCAATAGCTATGTGGCGTTGATTTTACCAGCGGTCGTCAGCGGTTTTGGCGTGATGCTCTTTCGTCAGTGGTTTTTAAGCTTCCCGATTGCCTTAAAAGAAGCGGCGGAACTCGAAGGGGCGAGTATTTGGCAAACCTTTTGGCATGTGGCGTTGCTGAATGCCAAAAGCCCCATTATTAGTTTAGCCGTTTTGGGGTTCATTAGTCTGTGGGGGAGCTTCTTGTGGCCTTTGTTGGCTGTGCAAGACGAGCGTTTGATGACGCTTCCGTTATATTTAGCTCAAATCAAGCAACAGTATCGTGATGTGTTGGACTGGCCGATTTTGATGGCATCCGCAACTTTAGCGATACTGCCTGTTTTGGTCTTTTTCGTGATATTGCAGAAGCCTTTTTTCGAGCAGGGTTCTGCGAGCGAGGGGATCAAGTGATCTTAAAGGTTTCTTAATAACAAGACGTATTTTCCATAATAGCCTTACAATTGAAGATAGTTTTTAAAAAGGAACGCCCTACCATGTGGAAACAATTTAGCCTAATCACCCTAATACTGATTCTCTTTTTTATGGGGATCTCCATGCTTTTACCTATTTTTACAGGCAAGCCGTCTGAAGTCTTAGATGCCACAGGGTATGAAAATACCAGTATCGGCAAAACGCTCCCTAAAATGACCTTTGAAGCCACGGGGCTTGAAGGCAAACGGCTCACACTCCCTGATGACTGGAAGGAGTCTGCTTATCAGGTGTTCATCTTTTACCCCATGGATCAAACCCCTGGTTGCACCATCCAGCTCTGTGCCATGCGAGAATCTTACAAAGAATTTAAGGCTGAAAACATTGCAGTGGCTGGCGTGAACACGGCACCTTTGTTGAGTCATCAAGCCTTTGCAGGTTTGCACAAATTGCCGTTTCCTCTTTTGGTGGACAAGGATCGCCAGCTTGCCAAGTACTTTGAAGTCCGTGAAAATGTGGGCGTCAATAACCGAACGGTTGTGGTACTTTCTGCTAAACATGGCGTGATTTGGAAAAAAGAAGGCATGCCTTCACCTCAAGAGATTTTAACGGTCATTCACGACAATCAGGTAATATCAGATAATACTATACCTCTTGACAAGTCTTAAAAAAACTGATAGTGTTAGTGTGTAACCTCTTAGTTTTAGGACTGCTCCCTTGATTTTTACACCTTTGAACATGATGATGTGTATGATGATGCCGATGTCAGTCGGCTTAGGTGAGTATTCCTTGAAAAATTGCGTCATTCTTTTAACTCTCAACTAAAGAATCCCCGCACCCCCGTTTTCAAAGCTCCCTAAGCCTCAGTGCTAGGGAGCTTTATTGTTTTTGTTCGTGTTTCGTGTCTTGTTAATTCGTGTTTTTGTTTTGTATTTTGAAAATGTTAGTATGTTAGTTTAGTTAAAAAAAGGAAACCTTAAATGTCCGAAAATCAGTCCCCACAGCACTTTGAAACCACGGCTCTGCACGCTGGCTACACCCCAGATGCCACCAACTCTCGTGCCGTTCCCTTGCATCAAACCACCAGTTACGTCTTTAATGATTCCCAACACGCCGCCAATTTGTTCGGCTTAAAGGAATTCGGCAATATCTACACACGCTTGATGAATCCCACCAACGACGTTTTTGAACAACGTATTGCTCAACTTGAAGGTGGTGTTGCTGCTTTAGCCTTAGCATCAGGGCATTCCGCCGTGGTTTCGACCATTTTAACCATTGCTCAAGCAGGCGACCACATTGTCGCTGCCACCGACTTGTATGGCGGAACCTTGAGCCTGTTGACGCATTCTCTCAAGCGTTTAGGCATTACCACGACCTTTGTTTCCGCGAATAACATTAGCGAGTGGGAAGAAGCCATTCAACCCAACACCAAGCTGTTTTTCGCTGAAAGCTTGCCCAACCCTCGTTTAGAAGTGGTGGATTTGGAACCGATTGCCAACCTAGGAAAAGCTCATGGCATTCCTTTAGTCGTCGACAATACCATCCCCACGCCGTACTTGCTTAGACCGATTGACTTCGGTGCCGCCATTGTTGTGCATTCAGCCACCAAGTTCATCGGCGGACAAGGGCTTTCTCTCGGAGGCGTCATCGTCGACAGTGGCAAGTTTGATTGGGCAGCCAGCGGACGCTTCCCCTTGTTGACCGATCCTGAAGAAGCCTATCACGGCTTAAAATTCACTGAAGCTTTTGGTAATTTGGCGTTTATTTTAAGAGCCAGAACCGTTACCTTGCGTGATTTTGGTTTCGCACTAAGCCCCTTCAACGGCTGGACCTTCATTCAAGGGCTTGAAACCTTAGCGTTGCGTATTGAACGTCAAAGCGAAAATGCTTTGAAATTGGCGAAATGGCTAGAAGCTCATGCCGAAGTGGATTGGGTGAAGTACCCAGGCTTGGCGTCGAGTCGTACGGCTCACCTCAATGCGAAGTACTTGCCTAAGGGGCAAGGAGCGGTGCTTGGTTTTGCGGTGAAAAAAGGATCGAAAGCTGCTCAAGCCTTGGTTGAAAATACCAAGTTGGCGAGCCATTTGGCGAACATTGGCGACACCAAAACGCTAATTATTCATCCTGCTAGCACCACGCATAGTCAACAAAGCGATGCGGAGCAAATCGCTGCAGGTATTGAGCCTAACTTCGTGCGTATTAGTGTTGGCATTGAGCATATCGACGATATTATCGCCGATTTGTCTCAAGCCTTTGAAAAGATCAATTCAGGTGTTTCAGTATAGATCAGTTAAGCACACTCTAATTGAGAGAATGTTTTTTCAGATGAGGGACAAAACCGCTGGTTTTTTCCCTCTTTTTTTGTTTATCGAATTGCGGCATTGCCTAAAGGGCTAAAGTATTCGGGGAAATACTCTCTCGCTTGACGCACGGTAATATCACGCCCTGCTTGATTTAAAATCGCTCGGTTGCGTCGATTGGTTTCGATCTGACGTTTTTCCACTTGTGGCGAAGTACTATACGCAGAATACAAGCTCGTACCTGCAACGAAGGCTCCTATGATCGGGGGAATCCATTTTGATTTGAACGCCGTGCTTTCAAGAGCCTCTTTTGCTTGAATCTGCTTAAAAGCAGCCAGTGCTTGATGTAATTCAGCTACAGTGGCATCGTTGTTAGTTTGAATGCCCGTTAAGATGTCTCTTGCTGTTTTGGAAAGATCTTTGAGCTTTAAAGCGTTTGCCACTTCCCCTAATAAATCAAATTTTGTAGTGCCTGAATTGACAGTAGCTAAATCCCTGTGGCTCTGGGCTTCGGCACTCAATTTTTGAGAGTCATACTTATTGCTAAGGACCTGAATTAATTCTTGTGCAACACTGTTAATGCCCCAAACGGCAGCTCCTGCAAACAATGCTTGAAAAATGCCCAGTTTTTCAAAGCTTTCTTTCGTTTTTTGGGGATTACCCACTTGTGCGGACAAGAATAGATCAGGACAGGCGTATTGCTTGCCTGTTTGTGTGGCTTCTCGTTGATTTAAGGCTTGATTGAGGGCGGCCTTTCGTTGAAACGCCGGTGGAGATGTTTGAACATACAAAAAGACGCTGTCTTCTTCGAGAGACTTGGGTTTTACTTGCGTTCGTTCTTGGGCAGAGAGATCTTCAACAGGAGCCTCTTCTTGGTGCAAGTGGCTTTTAGTAGGGGTTAAGGCGTGAGACAAACGTGTAATCGGCATAAGTGTTTCCTTAAAATTGAAGAGCAGTAGAGAAAAAAGAGAGGTCTAACAAGTAATCACCTAAGCCCAGAAGGGCTTAAGTGTTTTACAAAAAAGTGTTTACTCAATGTATTCCCGAAGACGACGGCTACGATTTGGATGACGCAATTTTCGTAACGCCTTTGCTTCAATCTGACGAATACGTTCACGGGTCACGCCAAATAACTGCCCCACTTCTTCAAGCGTGCGTTGACGACCGTCATCCAGCCCAAACCGCAGACGCAACACATCTCGTTCACGCAAGGAAAGTCCTGCCAAGACTTCGGTCAAATCTTCACGCAACAATTCGTGAGCCACACTTTGAGCAGGGGCTTCCGCTTCACGATCTTCAATGAAATCACCCAAGCGAGAATCTTCTTCTTTACCAATCGGCGTTTCAAGCGACAAAGGCTCTTGAGCAACCTTGATAATTTCACGCAATTTGTTAATGGAAATCGTCATGCTAGCCGCGAGTTCTTCTTCACTCGGCTTACGACCCAATTCTTGAGCCAGTTGACGGGTTTTTTTGCGTAATTTGTTAATGGTTTCCACCATGTGAACAGGAATACGAATGGTACGAGCTTGATCCGCAATGGCTCGGGTAATGGCTTGACGGATCCACCATGTCGCATACGTTGAAAACTTATAGCCACGTTCGTGATCAAACTTTTCAGCCGCACGAATTAAGCCCAAGTTTCCTTCTTGAATGAGATCCAAGAACAGCATGCCTCGTCCCACATATTTTTTAGCAATGGAAACAACCAAACGTAAGTTGGCTTGTACCAATTTCTTTTTCGCGCGTAAGCCTCCTTCACCACCTTCGGCGATTTTTCGGGCAAACTCAATTTCTTCGTCTGCGGTGAGCAAGTTAATACGCCCAATTTCACGCAGGTACATACGAACAGGGTCATCGACCACCACGCCTTTGGTGTCGGCGGAAAAATCCACGGTGTCGTCATCGGTATTCGCCAGCATGCTATTAATTACAACAGGGTTGCCGTGATTAAAGAGAGCCGCACTCTCGTCTTTCATAAAATCATCAAGACCGACATCGTCATGCGTGCTACGTTCGGAACGGTCGATGAGATCGATAAGGGCATCATCACTTTTGGTAGATCGTCGTTTCATCATGGAAAGCGTACATCCTTTTAATTTTGAGGGGAAAATTACAGAAAGCAGGCAACACACGCTGCCATAAGCTATTTGCAAGAAAGGGATTTTGAATCTTCTGACCTGCTATATTTGTTTAAAAGAGCCTCAATCTCATCTTGTGCTAGTATGATGTCCCTATATGTAAGTATCTTTACAATTCTAGCGATTTCTTTGCTTGACGAGACCTTTTTCACAAATCACTCGGAAAATTATCATAGCATAAAGTAAAAAAAAGGCGACTACTTCTTATTTGAAATATTTTGTACTATACTTCTATAGAAAGCTCTGCAAAATCTTCAAGGAAACCTATGTCTCAAACCCTTTCTTTTCAAGACGCCGCTGAACAAGTCAAACAACAACTCAATGTGCTAGACACCATTGGACGCTTTGTGTCGCTCAAAAAACGAGGGCGTTCCCACCTGGGACTTTGCCCCTTTCACAATGAACGCACGCCGTCTTTCAATGTTTCGGCGGAAAAAGGCTTTTTCAAATGTTTCGGATGCGGTGAAAGTGGCGATGCCATTAGCTTCTTAATGAAAATTGAACACAAAACCTATGGTGAAATCATTCGTGAACAAGCCGAAGAAATAGGCTTGCAAATTCGCTATAGCGACAATGCAGAAGATCAAGCCCAATACGCCCAAAAAACCGAAGAGCGTGAACGTCTGTGGGATGTCCTCCACAACGCTGGGCAGTGGTTTCATATGCAAATCCAAACCCCTGAACATGCGTCGATTCGGGACTATCTAAGCAATCGAAGCACGTCGACCGATGCCCTCAAACGCTTTCAGCTCGGCTATGCCCCTGAATCTTGGGAAGCCTTGACGAGCTATCTTCACACGGCTTGCCCCCATGTCGCCACCGATGCCTCCATTTTAGAGCGTGCCAGTGTCGCAGGCGTGCGTGACAACGGCAAGGGCTATTACGACAAGTTTCGCCATCGTTTGATGGTGCCGATTCACGATTTAAAGGGTCACATCGTGGGTTTTGGCGGACGTGCTTTAGGGGAAGATCAACAGCCCAAGTACCTCAATTCCAGCGAGTCGATGATTTATCAAAAAAGCCAGATTCTCTACGGCTTATTCCAAGCCAAAGACGCCATCCGCAAGCGTAAACGAGCCGTGGTTATGGAAGGCTACTTCGATGTAATTGCGTCCCACATGGCAGGTTTGGAAGAAGCCGTCGCCACTTGTGGAACGGCTTTAACCGAAGCCCATATTCCCTTATTGATTAAGTCTGGGGTGGAAACGCTCTATCTTTGCTTTGACAGCGATTCCGCTGGACGTAACGCCGCCTTGAGTGCGTTGGAGCGGTTGGATCCGTGGATTCAACGGCAAACGCTTAAAATACGGGTCTTAAGCATCCCGAGCGGGAAAGATCCCGACGATTATTTTAAGACGCATTCACTCACCGAGTTTGAAGCCCTTATGGCAAACGCCCCTGATGGCTTGAGCTTTCGCTTGGATTGCGTGCTAGAAGGTATGAATACGCATCACAGCGAAGGGCAGCTGGAAGCGAGCAATCGCTTGTTGCCGTTATTGTCGAAGGTGAAGCATCCGATTTTGCGGTCGCAGTTGTTGGCAAAATATGCCGAACGCCTGCATTTGTCTGAAGAAAGTTTGCGTCAAAGTTTGGCGTTGTTTGAAGGCAAGCAAATGCCGAAATCCACCTACACGTCTTCGACTAAATACAATAAGCCGTATGATAGAAATAAGCGGTACACGCCCAAAACGCAGATGCCTCCTGAAGATTTTAGTCGTTTGCGGCAAGGGCTTTTAAAACAGCAAAGCTTGCCGATGATTGAGCAATCTCTGCTAAGTTTGGCACTTTCGCATGAGTCTGTTTTTTACGGATTGCAAAAATCGCTCGTGGGGTTTGCGTGGGAAAGCCCTACACTTGGCTGGTTATGGCAACAAATCCACGCTATATCCTTCCACGAAGCACAACCGCTGGTTCAGAACTTATGGCATGAAGCCCAGCGTCAAAAGAAGGTCGGGCTTTCGCAAGGCTTGGAAGCTGTGTTGATGGGGCAGGATGCCTTGCTGGAGCAGTTAAACGCCGAAACGCTGGATTCTTCACAGCTTCTTCAAATGGTGAATGAAAGTTTAGCCCAATGGCAACGACGCAAGCAACAAGGTCAGTTGCAGGTGCGTAATAAGGCGTTTCGTCACAAGGAACACGAGCTGTCGTCTGAAGGTGATTTGGACGATGAAGCCGTTATTTTACACTATGATGTGCTGGATGCTCATACCACTTAAACGATTGAATAGCGTATAGGTGGATTCTAGGAGCCTAGACTCGCAGATGTGTGAAGTGTACAAAGACGTACATAAGCACATCGAGAATCGTAGCGACAACGAAGACGCCAGACGCTATTTAATCGTTTAATTGGTATCATACCACTTAAATGTAGTCTAAAGGGCTAGGCTTATGAATCGCTTGACTTTCAAAAGGACGCTTCAAACGAGTCCCGTCTTCTTGGCTATGTTGTTCTACATAATGACGTGGCAATAAATCCCCTAAAATACGACGCCGACACCGTTGCAACTGGCGTTGTTTATAACGGCTATGGGCAATATCGCCTTCTTGATTGGCAATGTAATGGGCTTTGTCGATAAATTGAATCTCATAAGGAAAGAAAAGCCGTTGCAACGTACCGCCTTCATCCCCACGAGCAGGGACTTTAATCAACTGACGAGTGGTAATGTGTAAGGCTCTATAGTTGTTGTCGCTATTGGGGTTGTGTTTGGAAAAACTGTTGTGAGGCAACTTGGCATCGAGGTGTTGAAGGGTGTTTAGTAAGTCCATCCAGCTAGGAATAATCGTGTTCGGGCTTGGTTTTTCTGAATGAAGCGACGGGTAATCTTGCGGATGGTGCTGTTGCCACAGGCTTTGAAACTCGTCTAGGGCAATCAGCGTATTTCGGGAACGTTCCGCTTTAACATTGCTAAACACCAGTAACTGCGATTCCATTAAAATATCCAAAGCCACCAAAACATCGGGGATGCTTTCGGTAATAATACGAATGCCAATGAAGTCGTCAATCAATTCAATACTATTTTCTTTCTTAGAAAGAAGCTTGATGAGAAGGCTTTCTCGGCTTTTTTGTTCCTTAATTTCCAAGCCGTACAAGGCGAGTTGCTTGTCACTTCCTGCTCTTCCAATCACGACTTTTTCGCTTTCAAGGTCATAACGCATAATTTCGCCATAGCCTTTTAAAATCTGTTGACGAGCGGGTTCAATAATCTGCAAGCGAGGGGCGTGTTCAATATGCGTTAAGGTATGCACGACTTTCAAAATCGCACACGCCCAACGACTTTCATCGGTGCGAGGCGTCGCAGAAGCCAAGCACAGTAAATCCACGATGTTGGTTTGTTGCAAGAAGCGATCAGGCACATGAAGATGTAAACGGTCAAAAGCCGTTTCGCCTTCCCCTGCTTCTAGCAGGCGGTTTTCAATAAAACTAACGGCTTCTTGCACTAAGTGGTTCAGGCGTTGAGCGTCTTGTGTGTCGCTTAAATCATAGCCGTAAGTCATTAAAAAGCGGTGGGCTTCTTCTGGCGTGCGAACTTGAATGGTGTTTTGTTCAATCACCGAAAGCCCTTGCACCAAACCGCTTAACAATTGCCACGGCAAGGGACGTTCCACATGAGAGCTTTCAGGATCGAATACAATCTGTAAATAAGGGGATTCATGCTGTTTTTTAGGGCTTTGGGAGGTGTTAATATCCATTAAAGTGGTTTCCTGCTCATTCGGATTAAAGAAAAGCCTCACTTTTATTATAGCACATTATAGATAAAGTTCTGCGAAAGCCACGGTTTGATTTGTTAAACACTATAGTACACAAACATGCCAATGCTTAACGCCCAGCAGTAGTATGAAAATACCGTCAAGGGGAAACGAGCCAGTAAGTTCAATAACCACGCAATACAAGCATAACCCACCACAAAGGATGCCAACATCCCCAGCAGAATCGGGATCCACGGTAAGGCATCCAACGCAATGCCGACCTTCGCCAGCTTATAGCTTTCATACACCGCTGCGGATCCAAAAATTGGGATACTGAGCCAAAACGAAAAACGTGCCGCTTGCGGACGGGTGAGTCCACAGAGTAAGGCGGTTGCCATGGTGGATCCTGAACGGCTGATGCCTCTGAATATGGCAGCGACCGATTGGGCTGCTCCGATGCTGACGACTTGCAAGGGCTTTAAATGCAAGGCATCGTCATGCATGGGGGCTTGCTTGGCGGATTGTATTTCCGCAAAGGCGAGGAGGCAGCCTGTTAAAAAGAGGTTCAGGGCAATGTATTCGGGGTGCTGAACATAAAATTGTGTGATGTCTGGCACGCCTTTACACAAGGGCAGGTGTTGAAGCTTAGCGAATAAGACTTCACTGCCTTTAAGGCCTACAAGGGCGATGACAGACGTCACGGTAAAAGCGAGAAAGCCACCCCAAAGCAGGGGGAAGGTTTGCCACGTTTGACCATTGTCGTCGGCAACGGTGGGGGCTTTTTGAAAAACAGCGACGATGAAGCGTCCGATTTCGTGGCGGAAGTAAATCAAAACAGCCAGTAAGGTGCCAAGGTGTAGGGTGATGTCGAAGAATTCGTCCACAAAGGCGTTGGGAGGGGGGTAGCCTAAAATATCGGTGACTGTTCTAAATAAAACTAAGTGAGCTGAACTGCTAACAGGGATGAATTCGGTGGCTCCTTGTAGCATTCCTTTTAATATGGCGTACCATGCTTCCATGTGCGTGTTCCTTTTTATTGTTCAACTTAAAGAGAAAGACTAAAAAATCTTACCCCCTCCCCTTTAAGGGGAGGGTTGGGGTGGGGAGTAGATGTAAACACGGGTTTTCAAAATCCCCCCCTCTCCCTAGCCCTCTCCTCAAGGAGAGGGAACAGGATCTTATCTGTGACTTACCTTAATATAAGTCAACCCCCACCACATGGTCAAGCGTGGCGTAATCACCATCCGACGAATCGGCAGGGTGAGCGGTCACAATCACCCAATCGACTCGTAAGCCTTCGTAAGGATGCTCATGCCCTGCCAAAAACCCGTCAATGCTCGCCAATAGGGCTTTTTTCTTATGAGGGGTCAGGGCTTCATAGGCGGTTTGCTGGTGTTTGGTGTGGCGTGTTTTGACTTCCACAAACACCAAGTCTTGCTGATCATAAGCGATTAAATCTATTTCACCCTGTTGATGCACACGAAAACGAGCGTCTATCATACGAAAGCCCTTGCGTTCTAAAAAGTGGCGAGCAATGTTTTCTCCCCATAAGCCGAGATCTTGATTATGGGTAGGCTTAGGCGTTTTGAGGGGTAGGGCTGGTTTGGATGAGTTTTTCAAGTTTTTCAGGCTTCTTATCGTTATGATGTACCACGGATGCCTTAATTAAACCGAAATTACTTAAAACACGCAAGGCTTTTCCGATACTGGCATCCGCACTTTCATTACCCGTGTCTTTCACATACAAGATTTGTCCGTTTTGGGGCAAGTTATTTCCAATTATTTGATGATGGGAGCTACTATGCACTTGAACATGTTCATTCAACCAACGACTAAACGGAGACTTGGGCGACAGTAAAAACTGCTGAACCAAAACCGCCATGCCTGCAAACGCCGCTGCATATCCAAGTGGTTTGCCTAACCATTCTTTCCAAGGTCTCTGGTAGCTAAGTCCTTCTTGTTCATTCCACTTAAGTGAAGGACTTCGTAAGGGTTTAGGAATGTGGGACGTTAAGTCGAGCAAGGCTTTGTCTTCTGGAAGTGGCATAAGTTGACGAAAAAAGAGTGGATGCTCTAAAAGCGTTTTTTCATGCGGTGTTAAGTCTTTCCAAGCTACTTTTTTAAGCGAAGACGGCTTGTCGCCTCGTAAAATACGGATGGGGGCATTTTCGGTATCAAAATAAAGACTTCTGCCAAACTGCCCCCTGTTTTCAACAGTACTTAGGACTTGGTAATGGGTGTTGGTGTTGGGATCCTTCACCAACATAGAGGCGGTGCGGGCATATTTGTTTAAAATGAAGGTATACTCTCCCCTTTTTTCATGAGCGACAAGGGCGTTTTGCCCTTCATGCTGAATGGGGCTTAAATCGATTTTATAGTCTTCATTCCCTCGCTGAACGGTATGCGTCAAGGCATCCAGATCGCCTTGGGGATTGAAACTTGCTTCAAACTGAGGGAAGATCCCCCGTTTGCTTTTTAGACTTCGGTTCACTTGAATGCTACCGTCTTTGGCGTTCTGCACGTGGGTGTCAATAAAACGGTTTTCTTGATACTGCCTGCGTGTGACGGACGCATACCTTGTGGGCGAAAGATTTAAGGCATCCCATAGGGAATGGTGCCTTTGACGAACTTGCAATTTTTCGACCACATCACCAGCTTCAAATATTTTTAGATCATATCCGCCATGGGGTAAATCTTGATGACTTCCCCATAAGCCAAAGGTATCCAGGTGATATTCTTTGCCTGTTTGAGGGTCTTTCCAAATCCGTGTAATGTAATGCTTCAAGGCTTTGAATAAACCAATCGCCATACCTAAACCAGCCCCCCCGCCTGCAAAGTAAAAGGGGGAAACCTTTCGCCATTCGCTTAATTGACTTACGCTAACCCTTACTGTAGGTGGACTTTCTTTTTCTTGGGCGGCTTTAACACGGGCATCCGTATGTTGGCTTTTCACATGCTTAAGCGTTTGAATATGCTTAACCGCCCG
>JBILSS010000165.1:0-4299 GCA_044371965.1 Vampirovibrionales bacterium | reverse complement strand
AGCTCTGCGAAAGTCCCATTCGGCGAATCTTCTGTGTCAAAACAAGCCGTTTTTTCGTTGTGTACGTCTATGTACACGCCTCAAAAGCCGTTTGTTTTTCCTTGAATCTTCATCCGACTTGAACTTTCGCAGAGCTTTCTATAGAAAGCTTTGCAAAGATCTTCTACCCAAAATGAAGTCGGTTTAAACGACTGTATTCTAAAGGCTTCAACGCTGCCACAGGCTTGACAGGCGTTTTAGGTAACGCAAACAACGCCTTCATCGGTGCCTTGGAAGGTGTGTCTTGACGACTTTTTTGATGATGACGAAACGCAAAATACGTCGGAGCCTTTAATTTGCCCAGTTTTGGCAAGGCAGGGATTGAAACCGCTTCAACAACAGGAGCCTCTACGACTTCCACAACGTCTTGAGGCGTCGCTTGGGCGGCTTGATACAAAAGCGGTATGCTACTGATGTTCGGGGTAGGCATGACAAAAACGCTGTTTTGTGGAGGCGTGACAGCATCCAGCGGGACGAGAGCTTCTTCATTCGCCAATAAAGCATCTTCAACTTGAAGCGTCTGGCGATGAATCGTTGAAGGAACTTGTTCAACGTTGTGAACCGCATCTAAGCCGTCTTCTGCTTCAGGCATGAGCCAGCTAGCAAAGGGTTTTTCTTCATCACTATAAGGCGACGCTTTTTCGGTAGATTTCTTTTCAAGAGGAGCAGGATGAGTCGTTTTTAAAAGCCCTGCTCTAAAATGAGCCATGGCTTGTGCCAAACGGGGATTCATCTTAAAGGCGAGTCCTAAAGCCACGGCTAAGACCATGCCCCCAATACAGAGATACATCATCCACAAGCTGGCATTCAGTTGAACCATATCGTAAGCCAAACTGCTTTCCACACGCTCATTCAACCAAGTTTCATTTTCCCAAGGCAATTGCAAGTAACGAAGATAGGCATCTTCTTCAGAAATGACGTGTTCCACTGCAGGATTGGGATCATACATTTGATCGCTAAACGGATTCACCACAAAGCTTTCAGGCGTTTCTTCCACCGCAGGCATCGTGTTTTCAGTGCGTTCCGTGGACAGAACCGCTGTATTTTCTAGTGTATCCTCAAGCGGTATGCCCCCTTCAAGGGTCGCCACTTCATCTAAAACAGCATCCGACGGAGCCGTATTTTTAAGATCCGCCGATGCTATTTTTTGAGTAGACTTCGGCGTCAAAGCAGACACCCACGAAACAGGCGGAGCCGACTTCGCACGATGCTTGAGCGTTTGATGATGGGTAAAGGTATGATTTTTCTTCTTATGCCACGTCGATTTTTGAGAACGTGATTGATAAGGATTAAAGTTCGCAATAGTCGTGGATTCCGTCGTTTCGTTAAAGTCGAAGGAAGGCACGATTTTACTGTCTGAAGAATTGATCGAAGCCGTTTCAGTGCTACTGCCTTTCGGTGTCCAGGTGTTTGCCATGGCGTAACCGTCTGAAGAAGGACGCTTAAACGCTTCGTCATTGGCTTGGAAGTTTAAGCCTGTATTAGACGCCGTGCTGGTGGATTCCCCTGTGCTGTTTCTCATATTTACACGAATATCTTTAGAAGAAACCCCTGGCACCACGACCGAAACTTTGCCATTTTCGACATTGAGCCGTGCAATATGTTGCCCAGAAGCATCCATGACCAAGGGGGTGGCTTTGACTTTGTCCGATGTTTTGCCTTGCAAACCTAAGGTATAGACGCCTTCCGCATCGTTTTCGTCGGGGGCGAGTTCTCGGGCGTTGCCTGTCACATTCACGTTGATGTTCAGTTTGCCGTCGGCTTGCTTTTCAAGCGAAATCTGTTCAATGGTATTGGCGGAAGCCACGCCTGCGGAAAGCCCTAGAATCAAACAGGCTCCCACGAGCTGTTGCATCGTGTGGCGTTTTAGGGCGTAAAAGACGGGGGGGATCCATTGAAGTAAAAACGACAACATAACAAGAACCTTTCATTTGATTTCCATTAAAGCACTGGACTGGACTTTCACCTATCCTTCACGCGAAGGAGCTTTGCCCAAATAGACGTAATATCATCTAAGTAAATGAACAGGGAAGACAAACCCGCTTTCATTCGCTACAATGACAATAGCCATAGAATACCCAAACGAGGAAGCCATGCTCGCTGAAGATTCCAAAAAATCACAAACCATGATCACAACGAGTGAAGAACTCACTTACGTCCAAAAAGTGGCGTGCTTGTTGATTTCTTTAGGGCCAGGTACGGCTGCGGATGTCCTTAGAAACATTAAAGATGAAACCGAAGTCGAACGCTTAGCCTTTCACATTGCGGCGATGGACAGAGTTGCCCCTGAAGTCTTTACCGAAATCATTACAGAGTTTTACTCCTTATTTGAAGCCCAAGGCTTTTTGGTGTCTGGTGGGGTGTCTTACGCTCGAGAAATTCTCACCGATTCGTTTGGGGAAGAACACGCTCAAAAAATCTTAAACAAACTCGTGCAGTCCTTGCAAAATACGCCGTTTGACTTCTTTAATAAGGCGGATCCCACTCAGTTGGCATCGTCCTTCCAAAATGAAAACCCACAGTTGGTGGCGTTGGTCTTGTCTTACCTCAAGGCAGACCGAGCAGCGGCGATTTTGTCGTTACTTTCACCAGAAGCCCAAGTGGAAATTGCGTCTCGTATTGCGGTTATGGATCGCACCAACCCTGAAATCCTGCGAGAAGTTGAAACCATTATGGAAAACAAGTTCTCAAGCGTCATGACAGGCGACTTCAGTCAAGCAGGCGGTATCGAATCGCTGGCTGAAATCCTCAATTACAGCGATCGTACCACTGAAAAAGCTATTTTGGACAACATGGAAATGCGGGATCCTGAAATGGCGGAAAATGTCCGTAGCTTGATGTTCGTGTTTGAAGATGTGGCGAAGCTTGACGGTCGCACCATTCAACGTATTCTGCGTGAAGTGGAAACCAAAGATCTTGCCCTTGCTCTTAAGGGTGCCAAAGAAGAAGTGCAAACCGTCATTTTTGCCAATATGTCTGAACGTGCCGCCGCCATGCTTAAAGACGATATGGAGTTCATGGGTGCGGTGCGTGCCAAAGATGTTTCCGAAAAACAAACCATTATTGTTGGCGTGATTCGTGGGCTTGAAGCGTCTGGCGAAATCCAGATCGCCCGTAGTAAGGATGAAGATAGCTTCGTTACCTAGTTACCCTTTCCTATAGAAAGCTCTGCGAAACTCAAAAACACACCGTCATTGCGAGCGTAGCGTGGCAATCTGCTCCCCACAAACAGCTTTCGCAGAACTTTCTATTGAGAGAAGGGCTAAAAGGATACACCATGAGAGAAAACGTCTTTAAAGAAGTCACACTAGGCAAAGCTGTCGAGCTTCACTCTATAAATCCTGCCGAAGAAGAAGCCTTGCGGGATATTAAAATCTTGTTGACGGATGCTCACAAAACACGAGCATCGCTGATGAGTGATGCCGAAGCAGAAGCGGGAAAAGTGGTGGCTCAAGCCCGTTTAGAAGCTCGTGCCTTGCTTGAAAAAGCCCATAAGCGTGCGGAAGACATTGAAGCAGAAGGTCGCTTAAGTTTGGAAAACCTAGAAGCCGAAGCCAAGCAAAGGGGCTACGACGAAGGCTTTGAATCGGGGGTGTCTCAAGGGTATGAAGCTGCTGCAATGGAGACCATGGAACTCTTAGAAGCGGCGAAACTCATGCTAGAAGGGGCGAAGCGTATAGAAATCCAACGCTTGGAACAGGCTGAAACGCAAGCTGTGCATTTAATGGGCTTGGTGCTAAAGGAAGCGTCTTTGGTGGTGTGGCAAGAAGTACCGCATCAGGTTTTGGTGGAAGCGTGGAAACGTGCCGTGCAAGTCCATGCCCTGAAAGGCGATGTGACCTTGTTGATTCACCCTGTGCAATTGCAATTGATTGAAGCCCTTGGCGAAGAAGCCTTGCAATCGGTGCAGAACTTGCCCAACACGACGCTAAAAACCGATACCCACCTACCCACCGATGCGATTTATCTCTTAAATAATGAAATCAACTTAAACTTAAGCTTGAGTTCAGTCATTCAAGAACTCTGCCAAGATTTATTGAAAAAGGGATAGAGTTTAACAAATGACGCAGGGGGGGGCAGTGAGCGTTTGCAAGGATACCTGTTACCGATTCAATCGTTTAAATGGTATGATAGTATTATAGAAAGCTCTGCAAAAGTTCAAGTCGGATGAAGATTCAAGGAAAAACAAACGGCTTTTGAGGCGTGTACATAGACGTACACAACGAAAAAACGGCTTGTTTTGACACAGAAGATTCGCCG
>JBILSS010000040.1:0-14455 GCA_044371965.1 Vampirovibrionales bacterium | reverse complement strand
CCATTCTAACGCACTTGGGGCATGAAAGCAGTGATGTACGCTCAGCGATTCAACAAGCCTGCTGTACCCTGCCAAGCTTGGAAACCCTGCAAGCCTTGGGGCATGCGTATGGTCATAGCTTGGTGAACGATCGAAATGCGGAAATGGGCTATCGGGTGCGGTTGACGATTTTGAAAAGTTGGGAAGCCATGGCAGATTGCCTGCCGACCGAAATTTTTTCCGTGGTGATGACCCACTTACTTCACGCCTTAGAAGAAGAGCAATGGCTGATTCGTAGCACCGCCGCAAGCGTGCTAGCCAGCCTTGCCGAACGTCACAAACAGGAGC
Source organism: Vampirovibrionales bacterium (assembly GCA_044371965.1). Classification (GTDB taxonomy): domain Bacteria; phylum Cyanobacteriota; class Vampirovibrionia; order Vampirovibrionales; family JAJTHC01; genus JAJTHC01. Next base: position 14,128 of record JBILSS010000040.1, on the reverse strand, counting down.
CTTCACCATAATGAATACTTCTACGAATACTTCAAAGCGAACTCCCCTGCTTTTAATCGGGGCAGGAGGACATGCCAAAGTCTTGTTAGACGAGTTCAAAGATGCTTGGGACTTTCAAGCCGTCATTAGCGATACGCCTTTAAGTGAGGCTCAAACCGCTTATTTCAAGGCTCAAGGGCTTGAGGTATTCGTGGAATCCAACGAGCTTTACAAGGTCTTTTTGGCGAAAAACATCACGCACGCCGTCGTCGCTGTGGGAGACAATGAAGCCCGTCTAAACATCGCTGAAGCCCTTTTGGCACGAGGCTTTAGCTTTCCAAGTCTGATTCATTCGCAGGCGTTGGTGGCGTCGACGGCGGAGATTTCTCCCATAGGCGTACAGATTTTGGCAGGCTCTCATGTGGGGGCATCAGCGTCTATTGGCAAGCACACGATTTTGAATCATTACGCCATTGTGGAACATGATGCCGTGGTGGGGGATGCCGTTCATGTGGCTCCCCATGCGGTGCTTTTAGGCGGAGCCTCTTTGGTATCAGGCTCGTTGTTGGGGGCAAATGCAACGATTTTGCCGAATGTGGCGGTTCGAGCCACGGTATGCATTGGGTCAGGGGCAGTCGTAACGAAAGATATTCAGACTTCTGGCGTTTATATAGGAATGCCCGCTAGACAGGTACAAAGTTAAGCGACGCCGAATTGATACAATACCGTAAACCTGTGGGAGCAGGACCATCGGGAAAGACGTGACCCAAGTGAGCCTCGCAATTTGCACACAACGATTCCGTGCGTCGCATCCCGTGAGACGTGTCTACTTTGGCTTTAACCGCATTCGCTTCAATAGGCGCCGTAAAGCTAGGCCAGCCAGTCCCGCTATCAAACTTCGCATCACTGCTAAACAAGGGGCTTCCACAACACACGCAATGATACACCCCGACTTCTTTGTGATTCCAGTAGGTGTTTTGGAAGGGAGGCTCGGTGCCTCCGCATTGGGTGACGTGGTGTTGCAAGTCGTTGAGCTGGCAGGCGTTAGGCTTCATCATAAAAAGATTCCTTTTTTTATAAACAAACTAGCACAAAACATAACGCACTTTGCGTTTATGCTAGTGAATGCTATTTAGGCAATATCATAGAACAATCAACAAAAATATCAAACACTTTTAAGGGGACGGCTCGCATGAGTACCACACCATCGATTCAACCAACGACGCCTACCGCATCGTACACAACCAATGCAAACACGGCGACTCAAAGTCAAACACCAGGAGCCTGGTATAATCCATTTCCCAATCCTTACCCCTACGGATTCCCCACCAATGGCGGAAACATGTATAATTTCGGCGGTGCTTATGGCAACCCTTTCGGAGCTGGATATGGCAACCCTTACGGAGCTGGATACGGTAACCCTTTCGGAGCTGGATATGGTGTAAACCCTGTCGCAGGGAACGTCTATGGTGGCTATGACTATCAAAACAATAACCCAAACAGTGCCTTACCGGGGTATGGATACCAAAGTGCCATAGCCCCCACGAGTTTTACATCGCCGTTAAGTGGCAATGGGGTTGCTCCCAATAGTGCAGGCAATCGTATTTACCAAGAACACTTTGCCGAATCGAACGCCTCCTTGGTGACCGTGGCTTCAGGTGCAGTAGGGGCTTTCGCCACGACTGCCTTATGGTCATGGACGGGGGGAAGAGCTTTCAGAGGGGCAAGAGGTGGTTGGGGTAAGTTTGGCAATATTTTCCAAATGTTAGCGATTGGTGCAGGAGCTGTCGCTGGTGCGGTAATGGGTAACCGATTTATGGGCGATAAATTAAAAGCCTATTACACAGGCTTAGATTACAACGAAAACGGCAACATGGATGGTTCTTACACCTCACAACGAGGCTATGACGTTAATTTGCTTAAAATCTTGTAGAGCGTTTAACGAGTCGCCGTTAAAATCGTGAGCGTATAGATCCATACCGCTAAAGCGAGTTGGATGTTTTGAGCGAGGCTTGTGGTGCTGAGCTTGAGTTCGGGTAAATAAAGGAATCCCACCGCTAAAAGAGCCGTCAAGAGTACGCTGTAAATCAGCTTACGAGCCATGCCAAAGCTTAGCATATCGAGAGGTAGGCAAAGGATTTTCAACACGGGACGCACGCCTATATCGACAAGGCTTAGCAGGACGCAAAAGGCGAGCAAGGCGACTTCATCGCCAAAGCTTAGCCCTGCGACGACTTTCGAGCTATAGAGCAAGCCGTAAAACAGGGCAGAAAGTCGAACGGTTTGCTTGAGCGTGAAGAAGATCATTTTGTTGAGGAAGGTCTGTGTTTTTGACATGGGGATTTCCTTATCTAAACTAAATAAGCGAACAGGAGATAGACTATTCTAGGAGCCTAGGGGTTCTGTTCCCTCTCCTTGAGGAGAGGGCTAGGGAGAGGGGGGGATTTCAAGACCCTTTTTTACATCTACTCCCCACCCCAACCCTCCCCTTAAAGGGGAGGGAGTAAGAAACGTTTATTTCATCATGAAGTTGCCGTAACTGTGTAGCCCCACGCCCAAAATATTGATGCCAATATACGTCAACATCAAGACCGCAAAGCCCACAATAAGAAGCCACGCCAGCTTTTCAGGCTTCACCTGCGTATTCAAACGTAAGTGCAAATAAGCCCCATACACAAACAGACTCGCCACCGCCATATTTTCTTTGGGATCCCAATTCCAGTAGGTTCCCCACGCTTCATTTGCCCACACTGCCCCAAGAGCCGTACCCACCGCCAGCACAGGAACCGCCAGCGTCACGGCTTTGTCGGTAAGATGTAAGACCTCCTTTTTTAGCGTGTCGTCTTTGACGAGTAGCAACAAACCACCGCCTAAGGACGCAAAAAACATCAGGGCGTAAGAAAGCAAAATCACAGGCACATGAATGGCGCGCCAATAGCTCATCAAAGCTGGTGGAAGGGCGGCAATGTCTTGCGGTAAGATGCCTGAAAACACAAAGCCACAGACAACAAACGCCATCACACCCAAGTGGAAAATCGGCACTTTAAAGTGAGCATCCAGCACCAAGCGACAGAGTAGCATCCCGAGGTTGACGGCGAGTACGGATTCAAACATATTCGTGAGGGCGAAATAATCGGCGAGCATGGAACGCAGGACGAAGATAGTCAGCAAGCCCACCAATAGAGCGACGTCAAAACTGCGTTGTAGCGACGCTTGACGAGCCACGCTTTTTAGGTTGAAGCCAAGCCACAAGAGGTTCAAGACCGCCACGCCGTAGATGGCCCAATACACGGCTCTTACCACAGATTCATCAAACATAAACGACCTTCTTTCTCTTTTTAGTTTATGTTTTTATTATACGTCAAGGCTTGATAAAATGAGAGGCTTTGCTGTAAGTTAGTTCAGGATTAAAATCCCTCAATATATCGAAAGTGAGGTTAAGTCCCTTTATAAACGATTCAGGCAATTTAGCTTGTTGGTCAGCTAGATTAAACAGTCCTTTCTTATCTTCTAATTGGACAAGAACCTTTTGGGGATTTTGTCCAATTTGGCGAAAATAGTGCATGGGTTGTTTTAACTCATTGGTTCTTTTTGGATCAAGACTATAAGGTTCCGTCTCTAGGCGATTTTCATTTGTAAAAAAGAATAAACGCTCCGATAAAGGTTGATCAAAATAAGGAGAAGCTACTCCATTCTGGTTAACAAAAGCGTTAGTTTGTCGTTTAGAAAGATTCCCATCATCTCTCACTTTTGGCAATTCGAAATCTGTGGTGTGTATGGAGTAAGGGAATTGAGCATCACCTGTGTTTGGGTTTATAGTCACAGAATGACTATGTGTCCTTTTCCTTTCTTCTCCTACCCCTCTAAGTGCCGATAGCTTAATAGATCCCTCTTGACAAAGCAACAGCATCGCTTCACGCAATTTTGGACAAAACTGAGGAGTCACCAATCCTTTTTTAAAACTTGCTCCAACAGGACCCGATCCACGCTCACCGTAGAGAAAACGATTAAAATGTAGATCTACAACACGTAAGTTAGAATAGGCAGAAGACAACGGTTCGTTTAATTTTACACCTGTTCTTGCTTGCGTGCGTGCGTGTGTGTGAGTGAGTGAGTGAGTGGGGCTAGCTTTCGCCGAAGCGTAAGCATTTTGAGAAGAGAGCGGAGAAAGACGCATAAAATAAATCCTATCATTTAATTAAGTAATGGACTGAACCCAAAAGCGGAGTCATACCTGTAAAAAACCACCTGATTTTTGTTTTGTGCTAGTTGTTTTATGATTTAATGCTGTTCGTAAAGCTTGAGCGTATTCTGCAATAAAGTGGCAATCGTCATCGGACCGACGCCACCAGGTACGGGCGTCACCGCAGACGCCACATCCAACATCGATGCATAATCGGCATCGCCCACCAGTTTGCCGTTGGGTAAGCGGTTAATGCCCACATCCAGCACAACCGCACCCTGCTTGAGTTGCTCGCCCTTAAAGGCTTGAGGCATCCCCACCGCCAAGACGACGATGTCGGCTTGCTTGAGGTAGGCATCGATGTTTTTCGTGCGACTATGGCAAATCGTCACCGTTGCATGAGCCTTCAAAAGCAGTTGTGCCATGGGTTTCCCCACGATGTTGGAGCGTCCGACAATCACAGCGTGCTTTCCTGCAATTTCAATCTTATAAAAATCGAGCAAGTTCATCATGCCTGCTGGCGTGCAAGGCAAAGCATAGGGCGACAATCCAGCCCCTAAACGTCCCACATTGAAGGGGTGAAACCCGTCGACATCTTTAGTGGGTGAAATCGACTCCAACACAGCGGATTCATCCAAGTGCTTGGGGAGCGGTAACTGCACCAAAATGCCGTCCACCGACTCGTCTTCGTTCAGGCGTTGAATCGTGTCCAGCAAAACGCTTTGAGCCACATCATCCGCAAGGGAAATAATTTCAGATCGCATGCCGATGCCTTCAGCGGTTTGCTTCTTTTTCTTGACATAGACGCTAGACGCAGGATCCGCACCAACTTGAATCACCACCAATTGCGGCGTGCGTTTACCGTTTTCGGCTAAGTCTGCGACAGTTGTTTTGAGGGTTTCAAGCAAGGCATCGGCACAAAGTTTGCCGTCAAGTCTTAAAGCAGTGGAAGAAAGGGTCATGGTGGGAAATCCTAAACTAAAGAAACGAAATAAAAACTAAAGAAACTAAAGGTTTAGTTTTGAAGAGCTAAAGAAACTAAAGATTTAGTTTTAGCAACTAAAGGTTTAGTCGTAAAAGCTAAAGAAACGAAAGGTTTAGTTTTGAAAACTAAAGATTAAACTAAAGAAACTAAATGTTTAGTCAAAGAACTAAAGAAGCTAAAGATATAAACTAAAGATTCAAATTAAGGGAGGCTACAAACCGTCAAATCCACGGACGATGTTGCGGGGTGAGGAGGAACGCCTTCTAAGTGGGGATCCCCTAAAATGCCTGAATCTTCGGGCAAGTGGTCGTGCGTGTCATTGGCGTCAAAGCTTCTCATTTTCTCGTCATCAAACACGCCTTCCCAACGAGCCACAACCGCTGTTGCCACACAGTTTCCGACCAAGTTGACAGACGTACGTCCCATATCCAAGAAGTGATCGATCCCTAAAATAACGGCAACCCCTTCAATCGGCAGATTGTACAAGGTCAGTGTGCTGGCTAAAATCACCAAACTGGCACGAGGCACCGCCGCCACGCCTTTAGATGTCAACATCAACGTCGCCATAATGCTTAATTGTTGCCAAAGATCCAGCTGAATATTCGCCATTTGGGCGACAAATAAGGTCGCCAACGCCAAGTAAAGCGTGGATCCATCCAAATTGAAGCTGTAGCCTGTCGGCATGACAAAGGCGACAATATGAGTCGGCACTCCAAAACGCTCCATGATGCTCATGGCTTTGGGTAGGGCGGATTCACTGTTGGCGGTGGAAAAGGCAATCAAGAATGGCTCTTTAATGGCGGAAAACATGCGTGTAAACGGCACTTTGATAATCGCACACGTGGTCAACAACACAATCCCTACAAAAATGAACAACGCCAAATATAAGGATCCTGCCAATTTGCCATACGTCCACAAAATGCCCAAACCGTTGGATGAGACCGCATAAGAAATCGCTGCCAAAACGCCCATGGGGGCAAAGCTCATGACGTATCCCACAAACTTAAACATGATTTCGCTTAGGCTGGCGAGTCCTCGTAAAACGGGCTTGCCTTTTTCGCCTGCTGCCATAATCGCGAGAGCGAAAAAGACGCTAAACACGACCATTTGAAGGACGTTCCCTGTCGCCATGGCATCGAAAATGCTGGTCGGCACCATACCCAAGATGCTGTCCATAAACGTGTGATTCGCCACGGTGTGCGTGTTGCTAGTAATATTCGCTAAATCAGTAAGGTTTTTCGCATTGGCTTGCAGATCCACCCCAGCTCCTGGTTTCAGCCAATTCGCCACACCCAAGCCAATAATCAAGGCAAGCGTCGTGGCGATTTCAAAGTACAAAATCGTTTTAAGCCCAAGCAATCCCACTTTTTTGGTGTCGCCTGCCCCTGCAATGCCCACAATCAGGGATGAAATCAGCAACGGTGCGATCAGCATTTTAATCATGCGTAAGAAAAGATCAGATAACGGTTTGAGCTTTACGCATAGTTCAGGGGCAAAAATACCGAGCAATAATCCCAAGCCCAAGCCAATCATAATTTGCGTAGTCAGTGAAAGGGAAAAAATCGATTTTTTTGAAGGCGTATGTGTTTGGATCATTATAAAGTCTCAAGGATTAGTAGTTAACAGGGCTATTATAACAGAAAAGTGCTAAAAGCTAAAACATTTCTAAAGAAATAAAAGTGCGTTGTTACAATAGCGTTTCGCCCCCTCCCCTTTAAGGGGAGGAAAACAACCTTCTCATTCACGAAGTGAATCTTCCCCTTTAGGATGGAGAGGCTGGGAGAGGAAACCAACGGTTTTCTTTCCCAAGAGAAAAAGCAAGCTTTTTCGACCATGGTGGGGTGGGGAGTAGATGTAAACACTGGGTTTTAGACATCCCCCCCTCTCCCTAGCCCTCTCCTCAAGGAGAGGGAACAAGACTTTTATAGCTTGCTATAAGAGCTTGAATCGGCGTTGTGCTTTCTATATAATAATAGACAGCTCCCCAAAAACAACAAAAAAAGGACGCCCATGACTTCCACAACCCCTTCGCTAGACTCAGCGTATGCCCAACACGTCTGCGACTTTGAACGACGCATCGCCACCGAAACCGCCTACAACCCCGACGGCACAATCGCCTACACACTCGGGCAAGGTTTCCTTGAAGAAGCCTGCTTGAACGACGCCGACTTACTCAAACACTACGGTATTGCTCGCATTTGGTTCGGACGCTACTTCCAACGTAACGTCAAGCTCCCCACGCTCACCCCCAACGAGTTTCGAGACATCCCGCAAAGCCAAGTGAAATTGGCGGTTGAGATGCTCGACGGGCAGAGCTGGTCACTCGATCGTGAAAAAGCCCTCAAGGCTCACATCTACAAGCACTTGAACCTAAGCTCCGCAGATGTTGACACCTTTTCGGTGGAAACCGACAAAACCTGCTGTCATTCCCCCTGCTTCGGATGCACCTGCTTCGACGTTCACACCGCCATCGCCAATCAAGGACGCACGCCGTGGTTGAACATCCTAGAAGCGAAGGCTTTTGAACAAACCGTCACACCATCGGATGCCTTGGCATGAACGAAACACCTTTAATCAACTGGGAAACGCCCTACAAAACATGGGTTTTGACGGTTGTCTTGGCGGATCCTGATTTAAATTGGCAACCGCATCAAGACGCCACGAAACGCTGGGAAGTCGTCCGACCTGAAAACGTGCCTGTTTTGGTGGAAGGCTTGAATTATTTCATGCCGTTGGCGATTCAAGCCGTCACGCCTTTAAGCAGAGCCAATGCTGAAAACACCCACACCGCTTGGGATTTCACCCTAGCACTCGAAGACCACTGTCCCTTTTTCGGCATGCACGCCCTCGTTAAAGATGCCCTCGATGGTTTTAAGCTCGATTGGTGTATTCATCCGCTAGATGACGCCTTTCCACGTCGAAAAGCCCTACTCATGAGCGACATGGATTCCACCTTTTTAGAAGGCGAATGTATCGATGAATTGGCGGATTTTGTCGGCAAAAAAGCAGAAGTCGCACGCATCACCGAAGCCGCCATGAACGGCACGCTGAATTTTGAAGACGCCCTAATTGAGCGAGTCGCCTTGCTCAAGGGCTTGCCTGTTGCGAGTGTGCATCACGTGTTAAATGCCACGCCTCGGATGGCTGGAGCGAAAACGCTCGTCGACACGATGCGACATCTCGGATGCTTTAACGTCCTTGTTTCAGGCGGTTTTACCCCCTTTACGCAAGCCTTGTGCGACGAGCTTCGACTAGATGCTCACCAAGCCAACCAGCTTGAAGAAGCGGACGGCGTCTTTACAGGGCAGGTCATTCCGCCTATTTTGGGCAAAGAAGCCAAGCTCGAAGCACTACATTATTATAGTAAACGTTTGTCGATTCCCCTTGAAGCAACGCTCACCGTGGGCGACGGTGCGAATGATTTGCTCATGCTACAGGCGAGCGGTTTGGGTGTCGCCTTTCATGCGAAAAAGGCGGTACACGAGCAAAGTCGCACATCGGTGCGGTTTAATGATTTAAGTGCCTTGCTTTATTTTCAGGGCATTCCACAAAGCGATTGGACTATTTGAGTTTTTAAGTTATAATAAGACAAATTATTTTTTTATTATAAAGGATACTTTCAATGAGTTCTCAAAGTCCCACTTATGTGTACTTCCGTGGTGAAATCCGCCCTGATGCCGAAGCCGTTGTGTCGATTCGTAACCATTCCTTGTTGTATGGCACGTCGATTTTTGAAGGCATCCGCGGCTATTGGATTGAAGAGCAGAACGCCATTGCGATTTTCAGAGCCAAAGAACACTTTGAACGCTTGCTGTCTAACGCCAACATTTTTTATATGCACATTGATGAAACCGTGGACGATTGCTTGAACATTTTGGCGGATCTCATTCGCAAGAACGCTCACAAAGGCGACACCTACATTCGCCCGACGCTCTTTAAAGACGGCATCTCGATCGGTCCTTCGCTAGACAAAGATCCCACCAGCTTAAGCATTTTCACGCAACCCTTGGGCGACTACATCCCCATTGACAAGGGCTTGCACGTCTGCGTGTCTAACTGGCGTCGCAACGGAGACAACGCCATTCCGCCTCGTGCCAAAGCAGGCGGTGCCTACATGAACACGGCACTCGCCGTGACGGATGCCCGTCGTTCAGGCTTTGACGATGCGATCGTCTTGACCGAGCAAGGCAAGGTGTCGGAAGGTTCGGCGATGAACTTGTTCTTGGTGCGAAACGGTCAATTGATTACGCCTTCCAATACGGAAAACATTTTAGAAGGTATTACTCGTGCGACGATTATCGAGCTGGCTCGTAAGGAGTTGGGCTTGACGGTTGTGGAACGCACGGTCGAACGCACGGAATTGTATGTGGCGGATGAACTCTTTTTCTGCGGCACAGGGGCTCAGGTGGCTGGGGTTACGCAGGTGGATCATCGTCCGATTGGCACAGGTGAGGTTGGCGTTTTGTCGAAGAAAATACAAGACTTGTATTTTCAGGTCGTGCGAAACCAGGTGCCTCAATACAGCGACTGGTGCCAGCTCGTGCAGTTGTAGGCGGGTTAGCCGTAATATAGAAAATACTATACACACGTTATTTAGTCGTTTAATTGGTATAAAGCCCTCCAAACGAAGGGGATGCTTCGACCTTTTCTTTGTCATAATTGAAAGGGACAACAAAGGATCTTCCCCCTATGCAAATAAAATCACGAATTTTCACCGCAACATTGGTCTCCTTTTTAAGCGTAAACTTTGCGATGCTTCCTTGTGTACAGGCGGAAGGGCTTTTTCTCACACCTAGCAATGAAACAGTTCGCAACCCCTTTCCCCAAGAACGTTCATATGCCACGCCTTCACTCAATAGTCGTAGCATTGCTCTTGAAGCCCTTAAACAAGGGCAGACTCGTCAAGCCCTTGTACTGCTTGAATCATGGGTGGACGATCACCCTGAAGACTTGGATGCCTTTTTCCATTTGGCGAAAGCCCACTATCAATTAGGCGACTTTGTGGCGATGCGTCGTTATTTAGCGACTTTAAAAACACTGGCTCCGCAGGATGCCGTGACACGAAACGCACTTGCTTGGGCAAGCACCGTACCAGAATCGAAAGCCCCAACGGCGGACGATGAAAAAAATCGAGCCTTACTCAATGTGGCTCGTTCTGTGGCGGAAGCCAAGACATTACCTTCTCCTTTTAGTGCCAAGCCAATGCCTAAGCCCGCATTCCCTGAAACAAAAGCATCTCAGGTCAAATCGATTGAAAATACAACGAGCAATCGTGAAGAAACAACGACAATACCTGTGGTGAAAGAAGCCACGGTGGAAGAAAAAAATAGCTCCCCCACGATGCAAAACACGGCTCAAAGCACAACTCAAAATAAATCTAAAATCCCCAATCCTTCTTCTTCGACGGTGGGGGCAGCCGCGACCGTGCAAACCCCTTCTAGCACAACGCCGTTGACACAAGAACAAATCGCCCAAAACTTTCAGATGCTGCAACAATTGATGATGATGCAAATGATGAGCAATTCTCAAAACGGCATGAATACGAGCAATCCCATGGCGATGATGATGAATGGGCAAGGCATGAACGGCATGAATGCCTTAAATATGATGAACGGGCAAAGTGGCTTGAATCCTACGATGAATCCGCAAATGATGAATCAAATGATGCAAAACTCCTTGCTTAATAATATGAATGGCATGTTCAACACCAACAACGACAATCAAAATAACAATAATAGTGGGTTTGGCTTTTAGAAAGATTTCTTTCAACCAGCATGAATTTTATGTTTTTGATAAAATAAAATTACTTAATCATAAAAATGCGGAATGATTTAAACCATTATGGCACTCCACACAGAAAAAGCCGATGTCTTGGTCATCGGGGCAGGGCATGCAGGCATAGAAGCCGCCGTTGCTTCGGCTCGCTTGGGCTGTAAAACCATTTTACTCAGCATGAATCTCGACACCATTGGGCAAATGAGCTGTAACCCTTCCGTTGGAGGACCCGCCAAAAGCCAGCTCGTCAAAGAAATTGACGCACTCGGTGGGGTTATGGGCTTGTGTGCCGATGCCACCTACATCCAACTGCGGATGCTTAACATGTCCAAAGGCCCTGCAGTGAGAGCCTTACGCTCTCAAAGCGACAAAGCCAAGTATCGGGACTATGCCCGTGCGTTGGTCGAAGCCGAACCGAACTTGAAATTACGCCAAAGCACCGTCCAACGTGTCGTGGTGGATGCTCAACAAAAAGTGCTAGGCGTTGAAGACAATCTCGGTATTTTTTACGAAGCTCCTTCGGTTGTCGTGACCACAGGCACGTTTTTAAACGGCAAAATCTGGATCGGTGAAAACTCTTACGGAGGCGGAAGACCTGGTGATCCCGCCGCCAAGGGCTTGACGGCATCCTTGCTGGAACTCGGGCTTGAAACAGGACGCCTAAAAACAGGGACGCCCCCTCGCTTAGACGGTCGAAGCATCGACTATTCGAACCTTGAAGAACAGCATGGCGACACGCCTCACGGCTTTTTTAGCTTCATGCCGAACCGTCCCCAGCTTGAGCAAATTCCGTGTCATATCACACGAACCACGACTAAAACGCATGAAATTATCAAAGCCAACATCCACCGTAGCCCCATGATGCAAGGGCTTATGGAAGCCGATTGCGGCCCTCGATACTGCCCTAGTATTGAAGACAAGGTCATGCGGTTTGCGGACAAAGACACGCATCACCTATTTATTGAACCTGAAGGTCGAGACACCTATGAAATCTATCTGCAAGGCTTTTCATCTTGCTTACCGCTCGATGTGCAAGTGGCGATGCTCCAAACCTTACCTGGTTTAGAGCGTGCGGAGATGTTGCGTCCTGCTTGTGCAGTGGAGTATGATTACTTTCCTGCGTATCAGCTCACGCCTGCGTTAATGGTCAAAAATGCTCACGGTTTGTTTTTTGCAGGGCAAATCAACGGCACCAGCGGATACGAAGAAGCCGCCGCTCAAGGCTTAATGGCAGGCATTAACGCCAGTCGCTACGCAGGGGGACAGGATCCCTTTATTTTGCCACGATCGTCTTCGTATATCGGCACCTTGATTGACGATCTGGTCACCAAAGAAATTAAAGAGCCGTACCGTATGCTCACCAGCCGTAGCGAGTATCGCTTGTTATTGCGTCAAGACAACGCCGATTTACGCTTAACGGGCTTGGGTCGTGAGATTGGGCTTGTTCAAGCAGATCGGTGGGCGGTGTTTCAAGCTCGTCAAACGGCGATTGCCCAAGAGCAAACCCGTTTAGCGACCACCAAAATCAAAGCGAATGACGAAAACAATCAGATTTTAAGCGAGTCTTGCGGGGAACGCATTCAAGAAGGTAGTAGCTTGGAACAATTGTTGAAGCGTCCGTTGATTACCTATGAGACCCTGATTAATCTGAATCCAGCGTCGAAAGACGTATTGCCTGATGTGCAAGAAACCTTGGAAACGGATATTAAGTTTGCAGGGTATATCGGCAGGCAGACCCGTGAAAATCAGCGTGTGCAGAATGCGGAGAAGGTGAAACTGCCTTTAACGGTGGATTATAACGCCATTCACCAATTGAGCTTAGAAGCTCGTGAAAAGTTGAGCAAGTTTCGCCCTGTGGATTTGGCACAGGCGAAGCGTATTTCGGGGGTGAATCCCAGCGATGTGCAGATTGTACAAGTGCTGCTAAGTGCGGGTCGCTTGCCGATGCATCAGATTGCAACGCCCTAAAAACGGCTATAACCAACAGAAAGGTCTTTCTAAGTTATGATGTTTTTACAGCCTGTTTCTTTTAAACAAAATAACCAAACGCCTTTTTTAAGACCCCAACAAATAGAAAGAGTTCACTCCGATGTCAGTCGAAGTGGTGGTGAAGGATCACTCTTATGGACACTCACTTGGGTTTCAGCCCTTATACTTCTTTCATCGTGGGTCATTTCAAGCTTAGAAATTAAGGTGAAATCCGATGCGTATTCTGAAGCCATTGTTAAACGATTAAAAGAAGAAAACTTAGTCATGAAGCAAGCTCCAACAGCGACTTCTCAAGAAGTGGACGTTGAAGCTTAAGCACATCGAGAATCCTAGCGACAACGAAGACGCCAGACGCTATTTAATCGTTTAATTGGTCTTAGTTCTAAAAATCAAAATTGATGACGTTTTTATTATCATCTTTAGGATGCAACTTGCTATAATTCGTATTTACAAAAGTACCCGAAAAAGACAAAGCCGACTCATCCCACTTCCAAGGCACATTGTTAATCAATAACCAGTGAGACTGGGTGGCTTCTTTCGCTTCGTCTAAGTCCATATGCTCAATCGTGGCGCGTAGTTTTGAACGTAAAGAGGTCACTTCATCAATACCTGTGGCGGCTTGACTAATAGAGCTACTGGCTAATAAGGTAAGTACAGTAAAGGCAAGGGTTAAAGCAATTTTCATGGGGGATTCTCCTCTTGTATCTATAAAAAAGGTATCCGCTATTTTGGGGTTTTTCTTTATCAGGATTTACATTTTGTTACGTGTCTGCTTGAACCTCATCCGTAACTTGGCTATACTAATACCAATGAAACGATTAAATGTCGTGTTGTCTCTTCGTTGTCGCTACGATTTTTTTGTTCTGTTATGTACGTTTATGTACACGCCTTCACAAAAAAACCTAGGCTCCTAGAATAGCCTAACACGCTATTCACTCGTTTAAATGGTATAAGGCTCATATGAAAAATATGCTTACCACCCTTCGGCTCATCACACATTTAGGGCTTGAAACCCTCTACCGCATTCAAAAGGGATTGAGTGCCTTAATGCTGGTGGGCATTTTGGGCTTTATGTGGGGCGTGCAAAGTCAAATGAATCCCCTTGAGCTAAACCCGTGGCTCTTGAAGGGGGCTTGCCTCTTTGCCATTTGCAGCATTGCGTTTTGGCGACAATTCCCCCTGTGGATCAAACGCTTGGGGCTTGGGATGCTGGTGGC
>JBILSS010000164.1:0-4328 GCA_044371965.1 Vampirovibrionales bacterium | reverse complement strand
GTGAGCTGTTGGTAGCCCTTTGGCATGGTGGTGTCTCCTCTTTATTGTAACTAATAAAGAGATACTACATCCAGCCGCTCACCGCCACCCCCCTGCGTCACTTGTTACTTGAATCCGCCCTATTAAACGACTGGAGAGCGTTTATTTAATTGTTTCAGCCGTTGTAAAATCGAGTAGAGCATCTAAATCAGCGGTGTCTTGTTGCTTGGCTTTCTCAATAGGAGGCAATCCTTTTTGACGTAAGATCTCATCTGTGCCGTAATAGTCAATCACATAATCAATAAATAAAATGCCGTTCAGGTGATCCATTTCATGTTGAATGGCTCGGCAGAGAAGGGGGTCATCCTTCACGTTGACGCTCATTTCTTGTTGGCGACCCTTTAAGTCTTGGTAGCGAATGGTGAGTTCCGCATGACGCTTAACATCCACAAAGACTTCAGGGAAGCTTAAGCAGCCTTCATGGCTCTTACACGCCCCTTTGCTCTTGACGATTTTAGGGTTGATAAAGACCATGGCAGGATATTTTTTGCTTTCACTGGAACAATCCAACACAAAAATAGAGAGGCTTTCCCCCACTTGAGGTGCCGCTAACCCACAACCGTTATTGGCGTACATGGTTTCCATCATGTCAAAAACGAGCTTTTGAATCTTAGCCGAAACTTTCAACACTCGTTTGGCTGGAGTTCTTAGGACGGGGTTTCCGTATTTGACGACGTTGAGCTTACTCATGGGGTAATCCTTTTTCTATACGTTCTTAAGACTATTCTATTATAAACAAAAAAGCCTCAACAGTTTTAAAACGTAAAGGCTTTTTAAGATTTTAAAACGTATGTCGATTTTTTTAGCGTAAGTTTTGAGTCACCGTCGCCCCATGAACGCTCATCGCAGATTCGGAAATCAGCAAACCGCTTTGACCAAAAATCCCCAAACCGAGCGTAAAGATAAGACAAATCACGGTGGCTAGCGTCAAGGTCTTACTTAAGTTCCAAGCACTGTCTTTACCTTCACCGATCAAGCGTTGCACCTGTTCAGAAGGCTCACCAATGACCATCACTTTAATGATGTTCAGGTAATAGTAAAGTGAAACGGTACTGGCGAGAAGTGCAATAATAATCACACCCAAATTACCAAGATCGCTCAATACCACGGATTGAAATAAGAAGAACTTGGCGAAAAATCCTGCGGTAATCGGAATGCCCGCGAGTCCCAATAAAAAGATGCTAAAGGCAAACACAAACCAAGGCTTTGCCTTGATTAACCCAGAATAAGCACTAATCTCTTCAGATGCCAACAACTCATCGCCAATCATGGCACTGGCAAAGGCGCCTGTATTCATAAATACATAGGTGGCTAAGTAAAAGAGCAAAGCCCCTAGGCTGTTTTGCGTAAGTGCGGCAAGTCCGACGAGCATATAGCCTGCGTGAGCAATCGTCGAATAACCGAGCAAACGCTTAATGTTCGTTTGTTTTAAGGCAGCGACGTTGCCGACAATCATGGAAAGAACCGCTAAAAGACCGATCAACAAAGCGACGTTTTCGTTCCCCACCCCTGCAAAAGGCGTCAATAAACGAATGGCAAAGACGAAAGCCGCTAATTTTGAGATGACCGACAGAAAAGCGGTAATCGGCGTAGGAGAACCTTCGTAAACGTCAGGCGTCCACGTATGAAAGGGAGCAGCTGAAACCTTAAAGCCGATGCCTGCAAGAATCATGACGATCGCAAGAGAAGCCCAAGCACCCAAATCACTGGCTTGACTCAAGGCTTGAGGCAAGACGGCAAAACTGGTAGAACCGCCAGCCAATCCGTAAATCAAGGCCAACCCAAAAAGCAAGACGGCTGAACTGCATCCACCATAGACCAAGTATTTTAGGGAAGCTTCCGTACTTTTGAGGTTGTTTCTCAAGTAGCCTGTTAAAATATAAGAGCTAATGCCCAAGGTTTCTAGTGCCACAAACGCCATAATCATGTCATTTGCTCCGCAAAGCAGTAAGGCTCCTAAAAAGGCGGTGAGCAATAAGGTATAAAATTCACCTGTTTGAGACGGCAAACGGGTTTCCACATAACGCTTGCTTAAGTGTAAAATCAGAATGAAGCCCAGCGTCAAAATAAAGCGAGAAACCACAGAAAGTAAATCGGCTTCAAACATGCCAAACATCACGCTTTGAGAGGCACTGACTTGACCCGTGTAAAACAACTGGTAATGCATGACAATGGAAACCAAGGCAACGACGCTACCCAATAAGGCGATGCCCCAGCTCTTGGCTTGATCCACCTGCGTTTTCGCAAGCGACAAGGCAAAGGTCATCAATAAGGTCAAGCTAATCACCAGTTCTGGTGCCAAAAAAGCAAGGTTTTGATTATAAATAAATTGACCAAAACTCGTTTGAATCAAGGTATCGGAAATGGCTTCAAGCATCATGATGGAATCCTTTGTTAACTATTGTTTCGAGAAGATTACTGACCACCCATGGGCAAGTTTTGCGAAACCCCATTTTGTGGACTGTAGCCTTGTAATTGCTGTAATAATGCTTGATCCCGTTGAACCAAGACTTGTTCAAAACGTTTGCCAATCGCTTGGGTACTGCTTTCAAATTGACTGGTCAATAACTGAGGCTTAAAGCCTAGAACGATGACCAAAACGGCGAGTGTGCCTAGCACCCAAACTTCATTAAGTTTGGCATCTTCAAGCTTTTGGCAGGCATCGGAAACGGCTCCGAAAAAGATACGTTTCACCAACCACAAGGAATACGCCGCACCCAGCACGATTCCTAAGGCGGAAAGCCCTGTAATCCACTGAATATTGATAGGAAGCGTCACAAAACCAAGGGGGATGGCTCTGAAGCTTTGAGAGATGAACGCACCATATAAAGCGAGTGTTTCACCTGCAAAACTAATGAGGAGCGGAAGTCCTAAACTGGCTAAAGACATCAATAAGAAGGTATAAAAGATGAACGGTGCTTTTTGAGCGACGCCGCCATGTAAGGCAATGTCTCGGCTATGGGTTTGACGATACAAGGTTCCTACGCCTAAGAACAAGGCTGCACTTACCAAGCCGTGAGACACCATAATAAAGACCGCCGCCATTGTACCGACTTGGTTCATCGCAACGAGTGCCAACAGGATGAATCCCATATGGCTGACCGATGAATAAGCGATGAGCTTTTTCATATCGGTTTGAACCAGTGCGATGCTACCTGTATACACAATGTTAATAAAGGCTAAAACGCCAATATAAGGGGCTAAGGCTTGAGCCGCCACAGGGAACCAGTCGAATCCAAACCGTAGCAAACCGTAAGCTCCCATTTTTAGCAAGATTCCAGCAAGTAGCATGGAAATAGGCGTCGGGGCTTCAACGTGAGCATCGGGCAACCATGTATGAAGGGGGACGATCGGCAATTTTACGGCAAAAGCGATGAAGAATCCCACAAATAAAAGCAGTTGGAATACAGGGGGAATGTATCCTGATTGAGCCAAGGCTCCCAATTGCGTAAAGCTAAAGAGCGTTTCCGTCGGCAAGTGATAGCTTTGGCTGAAATACGCCAAACCAATGATGCTGGCGAGTAAAAAGACCGATCCAAACAACGTATAAAGCACAAACTTCATGGCGGCATACTCACGACGAGGCCCGCCCCATGTGCTAATCAACAAGTACATCGGAATGAGTTCAAGTTCAAAGAAAAGGAAGAACAAGAACAAATCACGAGATAAAAACACACCCAAAACAGAACCGATCAACACAAAAAGCAAGCTGTAATAAAGAGGTAAACGCTTTTCAATGGTAGAAAAACTGGCTCCTGTGGCTAAGACCATCAACAGGCTGGTTAAAACCGCCAACGTGGTTGAAATGCCGTCTGTGCCAAGCGAGAAGTTAATCCCTAAAGCAGGTAACCAAGACAAGTTAAATGTCGCCGTTTGAGCTTCGGGCGAAATGGCGAGTAGTCCTGTCAGGAGGAGCAATACAACGGATGCCCCTAGTGCAATACGATGAAGTCCTTTTTGCGTGGACGCATCTTCCGCTTTGGAGAGGAAGGGAAAGATCCCTGCCACTAAAAAGGGAAAGCCAACAATAAGAGGGAGTAAATTGTTCATGTCTTGGGATTCCTAGCCTTTAAACATCCACTGATACAGGAGCCACACACCCACCACACCAAATCCAATGGTGGCGACGTAGGTTTGAAGGCGTCCGCTGTTGAGTCGGGTGACAAGCTTGCCTAAGAGCAAGGTCACTGTGCCGACTAAGTTCACTAAACCGTCGATGACGTATTTGTCAAAACCTGCATTGAGTTGCGATTGAAGCAATACGCCCCCTTCCACAATGCCGTCGTAAA
>JBILSS010000163.1:0-4341 GCA_044371965.1 Vampirovibrionales bacterium | reverse complement strand
ATTTTCAAGGGGGGACGAAGGGGAGGAGAAACGCAATGCGTCCTTCCCCGTCCCCCCTTGAACGCATTTAGAGGTGTCGGAGAACCTTTGTGCGAACAAAGGTCTCTGACGTCACCAGCTATAAACGAAGCTAGGCAAAACTAAAAAGCAAAGACCCCCAAGCACCAGCTAAAAACGGAGCAGGAAATCCAGGATACCAGCATAATACAAAAATCAGACAAAAAAAAGCGATGAGGGCTTCTCATCGCAAACACATAGTGCCTTTCTACTATTTGGAATGTCTTAAAATACTCACAGGGATTATTTGGGGGGAAATAATTTCAGTCTCTCATCAGTAAGGGAAAGCAAAAAACAAAGGGAAAACAAAAGGGAAAACTAAAAAAACTAAGCGATAATGTTCAAGCGGTTTTGGGCGGTTCCCACTTTAGGGGAAAGGTTTTTTAAGAACATGCTGTTCACGACAGGGGCGGTGGTGCTAACGGAACCACCAAATTCAACCGCATTGGCACGAACAGGGGACTTTGCATTTACCTTGTTATTTGAAAACTGAGGAATTTGAAAAGGTCCGATGTAGGGAGATGCTTTGGCTTGTGTAATAGCGAAGGTCATGGGGTTTGCTCCAAGCAGGGGTTTGTTGAATCTAATCGTTTAACTTAGTGTCGAATTGACGTTAAGCATATGTGTATATTAAACACTTTGGTCTAGTGTGTCAAGCACACTAAGGTTAATTGTAACGAAAACTTAACAAATTGGGCCTTAAAGTCTTTAAAATAAACAATCCTATCTTTTTGAAAAAGGACGATTCTATGTCGTTTTTTCAAAAAAGCTTTTCTGTTTTTAAAATAACAGGTATAATACCTAAGTATTGGTTTTATCTGATGAAAATTTTTATCTATCTATAATGTAGGAGTATTGATTATGCGTTTATCTCAATGGATGGCCTTCGCCTTAACCCTTTCCTTAGCGAACCTAATGGTTCTTCCCCTCTTCGCTCAAGCCGACGGCTTGGTGCAGTTGCGTCCCCTAAACTCAGCCAGTAATCCCACAAGCACAACGAGTTCCGTGCAACCTTGGCAACCCAGCACCACGTCTTCTTCGCTCTACAACAGCCCTTCAACAACGTCTAGCACTTACCGCACAGGGGTTTCCGCCGTGGCAGGCAAGCAGTATTTGACGATTCGCTTAAACGATCGTGTGAGTTCGAAAGATTCGAAAGTTGGCGATACCGTTTCAGCAACGCTGGAATCACCACTTATGTCAGGCTCTTCGATCACGGCTCCAGCAGGATCTGAAGTCTTGGGTAGTATTGTGGAAGTGTCTTCCGCCAAGCGAGCAGGCATTCACGGCGAAGTCGACTTACGTTTTTACACCATTGTTAAACCCACAGGCGAGCGTGTCGCCATGGATGCCATTGTCGTGACCAAGCACGGCGGTTCTATGATTCGCCCTAATAACTATGTGGTGGACGCTGCTAGAGGCGTAGGCATCGCTGCGGCAGGGGCAGGCGTCGGTGCGATAACAGGCACGGCAACAGGGGCTATTTTCGGAGCCGCTGGTTCAGGGGCTGCTTTAGGCACGGGTATCGGGGCGGCGGCAGGCATCGGCTACGCCTTGTGGAGATCGGGTAAGGGCATTGAGTTACCCAAAGGCACCTTATTACAACTTCAAACGCAAGATGCCAGCACGGCACAGGTGCGTCCGATATAGTGGATATAGCCAAGTTTATAATTTCCTGTACAGTGTCTCTTCGTTGTCGCTACGATTCTCGATGTGCTTATGGTCGTCTCTGTACAATCACACATCTGCGAGTCTAGGCTCCTAGAATAGTCTAATAGCTCATTTTATCTATAAAACACTATATCATGAAGTTTTGTAAAGATTCTAAAAAAAGAGTTCTTTTTTTTCTTTAGGGTGTTTATTGCTTGTGTGTATTATAGAAAGCTCTTTAAAACACTATATATGTCCCTGTCAATAAAAAGGAAAATGCCTCATGTTTTTAAATATGTCTACTGCTAATGTTTTTTCGAATACAGGACTGTCCCAATCCAGTCGTGTACAACGTAACGAAAATGTAAAATGAATATGTTGAAAGTCTTAGAAAAGTTGATCCGCTTTTACCTGAACTAGTCCAATTTTCGAAATGCTTGCGAGAGACTCAACAGTCGCTAAGGAATTATATCCAAGCTCATGGGATTTCACCTCAAGAAACGATTGAAAAGGTATTAGATCATGTCAAACAAGTGTATCATAACATACTAGAGGAAACCAGTTTTCCAGATCAATGGTCTTTCAAGACGCTACCACAACAAGAGAAGGACGCTTTATTTGAAGCCCGAAGTCAAATAAGAGACAACGCAATCCCCCCATTTTCTACTTACTTAAAAGTCCTAAAAGCCACGGGTCAAGAAAGTCTAGATAACAGGTCCGTTGAAAGCGTACTTGCCTTGTTGGAATTTAAAATAAAAGGGTATTCTAGTCAGATCAAAGCCCTACGTTCTGCCTCTGCAAAAGTCTAAAAAATGTCTTACCCCCTCCCCCTCAAGGAGAGGGGACAGAACTTTTGCACATTTTGATGCTTAGGCAGGTCGTTTTTCAAGGCGAACTTTGTAAAACATGCCGTGCTTTTCTAGCTCTGTTTCAATGCGGTAAATCAACCACGCCTCAGGCGAAGACCCCAAGGCTTCCGCCAAGCGAATGGTTTGTTCACTACTGGGGAGCCGTTGACCTGTTTCGTACTGGTGCAAGGCTTGTTTGGAAATACCCAACTTTTGTGCCGCTTCTTCAAGCGTCCAGTCTTCGCATTCACGATGTGCCTTAATCACTTGACCAATCGTCAGCTTAGGCGGAACATAGTCCCCGAGTTCGTTGCCGAGTTCATCTTTAGTAGTCATGCGGATTCACCTCCAATACGGTAATTTTAAGGATTTCATTGACTTCAACATAAATCACACGCCACTGCTTGTTTAGTCTTACGGAACGTTGCCCTTTGCGTTTCCCTTTCAAAGGTTCATCGTGGAATCCTGAACGCTGGCGAACGATTTCAATCCCTTGAACTTCGACCGCTAATTTCCAAGTGGCAAATTTAATCTGAATGTTTGAAGGAGCCTTGCTTAAGTCTTTAATGGCTTGTTTTGAAACACCGACTACGGTCATAAGTAACTCCTTCTACCCTTTTAGTATAGAAGCTTTTTCTTATTTTGTCAAGCATTTTGATTGAAAAGATAAATTTACAAAACTTTACTGCTATAGGCGTGAAAGCCCGCTTCATGGAGCGTGAAACCCAAGCCTGTGTAAACCTTCAACGCCTTCACCTGAACAGGATTCGTCGTGGCATTGACGGATGTCGCTCCCAATTGCTTGGCATGGACGGCTTGAATCAGCCCCTGCATGAAGTTCAGCATCAGCATTTTCGCCAAGCCCTTGCCTTGATGATCAGGATGCACAAAAAACAAGGGAATATTCACCGTGTCGACTTCACCTTGCAACAAGAAAATCGCCCCCACGGGTACAGGTTTTCGGCGTTCGTCTAGCACCACGTAAGTCAATTTCGGATGAAACTGCCCAAATTGATGCGTTTCAATCAGGCGAAGCACATCCCCTGCCCCAGTTTCACTGCGAAAGCGAGCGTCCCACAAGGCGTCAGGTTCATCTTTGAAGGCGGCGGCAAGAGCAACCGCCAAACCCGCTTGATACTTGTCTTTCCACGGATGAATCGCATAAGGGAAGACAGGCGTTTTGTAGAGATTGAGAATCGGCAGGGCATCACCAGCGATAATGTCTCGGCGTAAAATGTGCTGTTCCGCCAGCCCAATCGGCGAGCATCCGTCAACAGTGAGACCGTCTAACGCCTTTGCCCACTGCGTTTGAATCCCATAGATGCCGTAGCTAAAGTCCTGCCAATTGTCTAGGGTAAGCCACGCATGAAAGGCTTGCTGAAAGGCGTCTTTCACCCAGTCTTCACTAGGCACAAAGCCGTCCTTCAAGTAAAACACGGACATTTCCAACGCCCCATGAGGCGGAAAAGCGTAAAACCAAAACCCCACAACCGTATCGTCGTCGTCTTTTAAGAGCAGAACGCCCAATTCGTTTTGTGGGATCCTTTGCCATAGGGCGTCTAGGTCGAGGGGGGAATGGCTCCAGTTGTAGAGGGTGGTGGCGTCTTGGCGAAAGGCATCGTAGAGCGGGGCAAAGTCGTGGCGATGGGCTTCATCTAAAAAAGTGACGCTGGGCATGATGTTTTCCTTTTTGTGATATTTTCTAAGGGTAATAATTGGCATTTGAAATCTTGCCGACAACGCACTAAATGCGAGGCTTCCGAGACATTTTGCGGACGGCAGGAGC
>JBILSS010000039.1:0-14599 GCA_044371965.1 Vampirovibrionales bacterium | reverse complement strand
TCTAAATTCAGCTATACCATCCCAAAGGAGCGACCATGCCTAAAAAACTTGACTACAGCTATCACCCCGAAGTGGATCTGCCTCGTGTCCTAGAAATCTTGGAAGCCCAGCAGTATCCGCACCCCCTCGGCGATCTCACCAGTGGCAACGCCTTTCGCACGCTGGTGGGATGCATCATTAGCCTGCGAACGAAAGACGAAGTCACCCTGCCAGCCTGTCATCGGCTTTTTGCCGTGGCGGATTCCCCTCAAGCGATAGTGGACTTGCCCCTAGCGGAACTCGAACGCTTGATTTACCCAGCAGGTTTTTACAAAACCAAAGCCGTGACGATTCAAGACGCGTGCCGTAAAATCCTCGATGACTTTGGCGGGCAGGTGCCTCACACGATAGACGAACTGCTCACGTTTAAGGGCGTGGGGCGTAAGACGGCGAACTTGGTCGTGGGTTTGGGGCATCACTTGCCGGCGATTTGTGTGGATATTCATGTGCATCGGATTTGCAACCGCTTGGGCGTGGTGAGCAGTACCGAACCTGACGGCACGGAATACGCCTTGAGAGAAAACTTGCCCCTGCGATATTGGGAAAAAATCAACTGGTTGATGGTGTTACATGGGCAACAGATTTGCCGACCGATTGGGGCGTGGTGCGATGTGTGCAGTGTCGCCACCCTGTGCCAGCAGGTGGACGTCAAAAAACGCAAGCCCCCTAGAGTTTAGGAGGCTTGTGTTTTTAATGGATGCTAAGGCTTTTAAGGGGCTGGTTTAAGTAGTCCCCTGTTTTTTGTCCGCATTAGCTCCTGAAATGGCTCCTGTAACTCCTCCAACAATAGCTCCGACAGGTACTGTAACTGGAGCAAAAATACCTCCTGCCAAGCCGACGGCTGTTCCTACCGTAGCCCCAGCTCCAGCACCAGCAGCTGCAGAACCTAAGACCGTTCCTGCGGTAGCCCCTTTACTGTCGGTTTTACCTGCATTGGGTTGCGTTTTATAGTCTACTTTTGAACTGCCTACTCTTTCAAGTGCTTTATTTTTGTCTAATGCCACTTCTTTCGCTTTTTTCAAGGCTTTGGCTTGTTCAGACGCTTTTCCACCAAGTTCAACCTTCACAAGCTCGCCTCGTAATTGACCGTCTTCTGAACGTTTTTGAATGTACGCTGTTTTGTTACCTAGGGCTTTCCTATTTTTATCTACTTCTTGAGAGTACGTCATACGTAATTTTTCTTTTTTGTCATAAGAAGACGTTTTCTTAAAGTATTTACCGTCTGCCGTTTGAATAATAACACCATTGTCAAGTTCTTTAATGACTTTTTCTTGTGATTCTCGAATCGTCACACCGCCCTTGACTTGTTTGAGCTTATCATCGACTTGTTGCCCACCAGAAGCTAAAATAGCGACTTGGTTTTCTTTGGTTTCTATACCAAAACCTGCATTTAACAAGCTATTATTAAATTTTTGCTCGGTTGTTTCTACACTTGCATCACTATAGCCCCCTAAGGTGCGTACGGCTTGCATCTGCTTAAGCACATCGGCATAGGCAGGGTCACCTGCTAGGGCTTTGTTCATGATTTCTTTTTCATCAATTTTTCCACCGCTTGTGTCCCGAGCTTTTTTAACGGCACGGCTTAGTTCTGCCTTTGCTTCAGAAGTCACCTTCATAAAGGCTTTTTCACCGGCTTGGGGGCCTTCTCCATTAAAATATTTGTCTCGGTCAAACAATTCACGATACTTGGTTGTATCGACACCTTGAGCTTCTAATTCTTTGAGCTTCCCATCTAAATAAGCACGCTTGTCGGAAGGTAAGCCTTCGGCACCTTCTCGGTAGTATTGATATTGACGGGTGGCTTGAGCATCAAGGACGCCATCTTTATACAGTAGACCATTTTTTTCGGTATAACCATTTTTAACATTGCCCATGGCATAAAGGTATTGTTTTTGGTAGTCTGCATAATTTTTGTTGCGATCATTGACGGTACGGGCTTGAGTTTGAGCCAATGCAATACCATTATAGACTTCACCTATTTCTGCGGTATTGTCTTTCTTGGGATCCACTTGGACACCAATAGCTTTAAATTGTTCAATGGCGGCATCTTTATTACCGCTTAGGTATGTTTCACTTGCGGCGAGCAGTTTTTTATTGAAGTCATCTTGAACAACTGTAAAATTACGACTCTTACCACGCCACAGTTGTGACGCCCAATCTCCAAAACGGCTTTGGTTACTATTACCCATGGACGCATTCAAGCTTTCCTCATTTCGCCAGTTTGAAAGATTGAAATTGTAATTGCCCATATTACCGTACCCAAAAGAGTTCGTTTGCACACTGTCAACGAGTGCTTGAGACGTTTGTGAACGGTTATAGGCTTGTTGTAAATTCATCGATCCATACGTGGAATATGATCCTGATGCAGGGGTATTGTTACCGACGTTAATAGTCATGGTAGATTCTCCTAAATGATTGAGTTGTTTGAAAATTGGGTGTTTGTTCTAGTGTCTAAAATTAGGTGGGTTTGAAAATTTGGGTTCTCATCAGCATAAAAACATCACGCCTAAACTTTTGTGCCTCTTAAGATTATTTTTATCATTTTTGTTACAATATGTTGTTTTTGAAATAATATAGTGGTTTTTCTGTACTGGGAAAAAGCTCGAAAAGGTGTCATGCTAAACAAGAGTGGCTCTTTGAAAATCAAACACGTCATCCTGAGTGTAACGAAGGATCTCCCCTGTATACGACTGCGTTGGGAGGAGATGTTTCGCTCCGCTCAATAGGACAAATGACGTTTTCCCCTTCAAGATGTGTGTCAGAAATGAGGGTTTTGTGTGTCAAAAACAACGATTCTGTGTGTCAGAAATGAGGGTTTTGTGTGTCAAAAACAACGATTCTGTGTGTCAGAAATGAGGGTTTCGTGTGTCGAAAACAACAATTCTGTGTGTCGAAAATGACGGTTTTGTGTGTCAAGAATTGAATTTCGTGTGTCGTAAATTAAGCCATTTTATCCCCGATAGCAACTATCCAAGCCATCAAACGCCAAGGCTCGCCATGCCCTAAAAAGCTCATGACTCGACGGATGCCCCCCCATTTCCCACCGCCCCCCCCCCACTTCCACCGATGCCACTACTTGCATCCCGTGGATGCTATTCGTCAAAAACAAGGCATCGACTTCTGCCAAGTCGCCCACCTGCAAGGGATGCTCCATCAGCTGAAGACCTATGCTATCACTGGCTTTTCGGATCTGTTGAAGGGTCACGCCGTCTAACGCCTGCTCCTTCGGAGGCGTACACCACCCCCATTCACGATGATGAAAGAGCAGGTTCGCATGCGTACTTTCGGTGAGTTCCCCCTGCGAATTTTCCCACAAAACGCCGTCTACATCGGCGTTTTTGGCGTGATGCAGCAGCAACGCAGGCAACTGGCTCCCCTGCTTAAGCTGTGGGTGAGGGGCATCATAGCTCACCACGGATAGACGAAGACCCTTGTTAGACAAGGATTTCGGCATTTCGGACAAGGGATTTTGAACATCCACCACGCAGGCGGTTTGAAAAAGCGGACGTAAGGCAGGCGAGTAATCCGCAGGAAAAAGCGTCAAGCGAATCCGATGAGGGGTGGAGGAATCCTGTAAAAGCGTCGCAAGCTGGGCTTCGAGTTCGCCAGCAAAGTCCCGAAAAACAGGCAAATCCAGCCCGATGCGTTTGCCGTGTTCGTACAGGCGTTTGAGATGCGTCCGACGCCAGCAATAGGCATTGTCTGATCGAAAGGTGGTGAACACACTCATGCCCAAAAAGAGGGCATTCATCGCCTGCGGATGCGACGGCATCGCCGTTTCCCAATGGGCAGGCGTTTCACGGATATTTGAGCTAAATAAAAATAGCATAAGGACTAGTCCTTTCAACGTTTTTAGGATACAATTTATTTTATAGTAAATTGATCTATTCACATAATTTTATCTTTTATTGGTATAAGGATTCGGACCCATGGCAAATATCAAACTCGGCATCGACATTGGCGGAACAAAAATCGCTTGTTCAGCCATTACCTTTCACGACGACAACACCGTCACCTACACGACGCCTCGCAAGGTGTCCACCCCCACCACGGCAAACGCCTTTATTGACAGCCTAGCAGCATCTTTGAGCTTGGTGAAAAAAGACTTGGGCGTGGACGCATGGCCCGCTATTGGTATTAGTACCGCAGGCGTGGTGGATAGTGTGCAAGGGCATATTTTAGGCGCCACAGGCAACCTGAAAGCGGTGGATCGTACGCCGTTTCCGATTGGGCAATTGCTTGCCACAGAACTTGGTATTGATGTGTCGCAAATCCATGTGGAAAATGATGCGAACGCCGCCTGTTACGGCGAAGTCAGCGTCGGAGCAGCCGCAGGCTATAAGAATGTCGTCATGGTGACGCTGGGTACAGGCGTTGGCGGAGGCATCGTGGTGGACGGTCACTTGATTCGAGGCTCCAAGTTTTCGGCGGCGGAAGTCGGGCATATGCGGATTTCGCTCACCAACGATCGAGCGTGTACTTGCGGACGTTTGGGTTGCTGGGAAGCGTATGCGTCGGGAACGGGCTTGGCTCGTACAGGGCGACGTGAAATTCGGGAATTGCCTCATAGCGTGATTGCGGAAGATATTTTGCAAGGTAAATCGGTTGAAGAGCTTAGCACGCACGACATTATCGCTGCCCAAATTAGAGGCAACACGCTCGCCGTGCAACTCATGGACAAATGGCACTTGCACATTGCCACAGGCTTGGGCAATTTGATGAATGTGTTGGATCCTGATATTGTGGTGATTGGTGGGGGCATGGCTCAATTTGTGGAATTGCCTAAATTGCAGGATTTCTTGAATGAACGCATCATGGAGCCGATGGCGACCACGCCGATCGTGTTTGCTCAGCTCGGCAACGATGCAGGGATGATCGGTGCGGCGGCGATGGCGAAGAATAACTCTCCTGCTTTAAGCTTGTAGTTTTCTAAGATTTTCTGTTTCTTGGATTTATAGCTTCGTTTTTAGAGCCAATGCCCCATGACGACGAATACCAATTCAATGATTAAATAGCGTATAGAAAGCTCTGCGAAAGTCCTGTCCCCTCTCCTAATTTTAGGAGAGGGAAGAGAACGTCTTTAGACGTTCGAGGGTGAGGTTAAACCCTAGACTACGTTTGTGGGTTTAACCGCCCCCTAACCCCCTCCTAAAATTAGGAGGGGGGACAGGAAAAATAGACTTTTGCAGAGCTTTCTATAGTGTTTTATAGATAAAATGAGCTATTAGACTATTCTAGGCTCCTCGTCTAGCCTACTGTTCAGAAAACTCTAAAACGGCTATAACACCGTAACCCAATGATCTTCCGCCACCTTTAAACTCTTAAAAGCGTATTCTCAAAAAACGAGAACGCAAACCTTCCCACAATTGCTTTAGGGCGTTTAGGCTTCAAAAGGGGGGCATCAAAAAAAGTTCTACAGTTTTTATATGTGTGTAAATGAAACGTGTTTATTCCTAATATAAAAATAAGGATCATTCTATGAATATACCACCTACCACTTACGGCGATCTTGGACACGTGATGAGACAAAATAATCCTAAACTTTTTCAAGGTACTTTTGAAAAGCACGATGCCCGAAGTCATATCTTTACTGGAGCTCTAACCACTAACGAGGGTGAAGTTCTTGGGGATACTTTTGCTAGGTGGTGTAAAAAGGGAAATATGCATCTTGACCAAGCCACTCGATTATTCAGAGATAGTGAAGAAGATATAGTACTAGATCTATTAAAAGAGGGGAAAAGAGAGATTTTACAACGTTTAACAGATGAAGAACTTAAAATATATACAGACTATTTTAATAAATTAGTTCGGGAATACTTGAAACAATCTAGAGAGAGTGAGCTACCAGAAAATCTAATTAATGTTCCCATTTTAAAAACGCCCGACGGTTGGCTTGCGTAGAACGTAAATCGAAAGCTTTTTCAGTTGGCTTAGAAAGATGTTTGCGTTAGTCTTAAAAATAATCCCCATAAAGGATAAACCCATGGCACGCAAACGCCTCTTTCTTCCCGACAACCCCACCCCGTGGACGCTTGAGAGCCTCCACACCCTTGATGATGCCGATACCCTGCATCATCTTTTGACCGTGCAACGCTTAAAACTCACCGATACACTGGCTTGCGTCGATGCTCAAAACCAGCAGGTTTTTCATGCGGATATTGAAGCGATCCACAAGAAAAGCATCATCTTAAGAAACGTGGAAGTCGTTGATCTGCCTGATACAATGCCAACGCTACAGCTGACTTTATACGCCAGCTTGCTTAAAGAACAGGCGTGGGATGTCCTGCTTCAAAAGGCTTGCGAACTCGGTGTTTACGCCATTCAGCCGATCTTGAGCGAGTTCACCGTCATCAAAGGGGGGCATGGATCGAATAAGCAAGAACGCTGGCAACGCATCGTGAAAGACGCCGCCCTTCAATGCGAAAGCCTTTACATTCCGCACGTTTACGCACCGCTTACCTTTCAAGACGCCTTAGAGCAAAGCCCGTCCACAAGCTTCGCCTTGCTGGAGCGTCACGACGAAAGCGTCAAGCCCTTAAGCCACGCCGTGCAAGGGATGAATCCCCATTTGCAAGTGGGCTTGTGGATCGGTGCCGAAGGGGGCTGGTCGCCTGCTGAAAAAGCGGCGTTGGTGAGCCATCCGCAAATAAAACCCTGCCACTTAGGCAACCGCATTTTGCGAGCGGAAACCGCCAGCCTCGCAGGACTCACCCTTTTATTACACGGAGGTATCCATGAATCCAACTAATGTTTTCGCCCCTCTTTTAAGTGATGCTCGTATTGTGGCGTTGAATGACGTGCTAAACGCCTTCGCTGGAGCAGACGCCTACCTCGTGGGTGGTGCGGTGCGTGATGCCTTACTCCAGAAGCCGTTTCCTCTTGAAGATATGGATGTCAGCATCCTTGGGGCGTCCGCCAAAGCGGTGGCTCACGCCGTGCAAGAAGCGGTTCCGCATACACGGCTGGTGGTGCTGGATGAATCGTGGGGGATTTATCGGGTCGTTTTCTTGCATGAAGACAAGCAAAGCCTTCCGCTGTTTTTGGATGTCGTACAGGTGCAAGGGGACGATATCCAAACGGACTTGGCTCGTCGGGATTTGAGCCTCAACGCCCTTGCCGTGCATACACAAAGCGGTGAATTGCTCGATTTATACGACGGTCAAGCCGATTTAAACGCTGGCGTGATTCGAGCCTTAAGCCTTGAAAATCTCAAGGACGATCCCTTGCGGATTCTGCGAATCTTTCGCTTTCATGCGAGCTTAAACACGGCTCAAACCCCTAGCACGATTGAAGCCACAACGTTAAATTGGGCAAAAGCCTGCCTGCCTTACTTGCATAGCGTCGCCAAAGAACGCATGGCGGTGGAATGGTTTAAATTGCTTTCGGCGGAACGAGCCTTTCCCACGATCCAAATCATGGCGGATGCGGGCATTTTAGAAGCCTTGTTTCCACCGCTAAAAGCCTTGAAAATGGTGAGTCCCAATTCGCATCATCACTTGCCGTTGTGGGAACATAGCCTCGAGCTGGTGAATCAAGCCGAAGCCATTTGGACGTTTTTAGACCCCAAAACCCAAGAGGCTTTGACGCAACCCAGCAGTCATGGAGCCACGGAATACGGCTTGGTGAAAATGGCGTGCTTGTTTCACGATATTGCCAAACCGCACACATGGCAGGTGGAACCCAACTTTAGGCATCGATTTTTGGGGCATGAAAAAAAGGGAGTCGACGTGCTAAGCCCTTTGTTGAGTGAATGGAAACTGAGCCAAGCGGTGAAGCATCGGGTGAGTCGTTTGGTGGAATGGCATTTGTATCCGTGTACGTTTGACGAGCAAAGCAGTGAAAAAAGCAGGCTCCGCTTTTTTCGGCGTATCGCAGAAGACACGCCGTTTCTCATCGTGCTGGCTTTGGCGGATACCTTAAGCACTCGAGGTCACGCCTTTACGGCGGATGCCGTAGCGACGGCTCAAGCCGACTTGCTGGATTTGTTGCATCGCTATTGGCAGGGGAAGGCTCAACGGCAGGCTCCGCCGTTGTTGGACGGTGAAAGCATCATGCAGGCGTTGGGGATTCCCCCGAGTCCGAAGGTAGGGCAGATCTTGGCACAGCTGAAAGATGCCCAAGCTTTGGGACGCATCCATACGAGAGAAGAGGCGTTAGACTTTATTCGCCAGTTGCAATAAGTTTGGCATGAGCGGTGTCCTCTTTATTGTGATGAATAAAGAGATACCACATCCAGCAGCTGGCTGCTACTTCCCTGCGTCACTTGTTAATGAATCCGCCACGCTATTTAATCGTTTAAACGTTCTGAGTTAAGAGGGTTGATGTCGCAAACTAGGTATCAATGCGATGAATGTTACAGTAATTGTTACAGCTAACAATCCGCCAGTTGTGATTGTTTTTATTAAAGAGTATTCCATTGAATACTCAAATAAGAACCCTGCTGGGTTTTATTATTTGATACTGCCTGATACACCCCCTGTAATACCTCATACCAATTAAACGATTAAATAGCGTCTGGCGTCTTCGTTGTCGCTACGATTCTCGTACGTCTCTGTACACCTCACCCATCTGCGAGTCTAGGCTCCTAGAATCCACCTATACGCTATTCAATCGTTTAATTGGTATCAAAATAGAAAGGAACCGTTTCACGATGTCTAATTCAATCAAGAGGACTGTACCCCCTGGGTCTTCCACAGTAAATCCCTCTACTCTCCCCACTAAAGTAACACAACAGCCTACAGAAAGACAACAGCCTACACCGTCTTCTTTGACGTCCTTGAACCTTAATCAAACAAGGGTATGGGGGGATGAAACACCACCTCCGACAACTGGCTCAGGTGGTGGATCTGGAAGTGTTTCCTTTGCATCAACCCCTGAAAGAGATCCTTGGAACTTCCCAGCTGTGGAAACAGAATATAGAAAAAATTTAGCCACTCCTGAAGAATATAAAATACTGGTATCAGAAGGTAAAGTCCCCCCTGAGATAGACGGAACTGAAGCCCCCGTTGAAAAATGGCGAGAATTTGGTGCGAAAGGTGAAGTCCCCCCTGAGAGAGCTAAACAGATCGAAGAGTTCTCTAAAGCTAAAGGCCGCCCCACGACAGACGAAATTAAACCTACTGTGTCTGACACGACGCCAGTGTAAGACACAAGCCAGAATAGAAGGTTTCATTTTCTGTAAATAAAATCTGTAAATAACATATAGAGTGTCCTTTCTTAAAAAAAGGCACTCTATTGTTGTATAGCCAAGTTTAGAGTTTCCTGTACAGTGTCTCTTCGTTGTCGCTATTTAATCGTTTAATTGGTATAAGAAAGCCTTAAGCTTTCACGACGTCTTATTTTCTGCTATGCTACCCCTATGATGAACCCTCAACACCCTCCTTCCCCAAACGCTCAACGGCTCGATGCCCTTAGCACGCAACACGCCGTGCAAGAACTGCACCGCCACTTTCAAGGGGCGAAAGTTCAGAAAATCAATCAATATAGTCCCACTGATTTTTCCATTCATCTGTGGAAGCCCAACCCTGACAAGCTCCCTGAGCTGGAGCGTTGCTTTTTGTATGTGCATCTGAACAAGCAAAACCCCTTTTTCGCCATGCTTACGCACGACGAAGTCAAAGCGATGTTTCCCACCGCCACGCATCAAAGCCCGATCTTGATGAGCTTACGAAAATACTTGCAAGGCAGTCGTTTGGATGTCGCCCAAGCTGTGGCAGGTGAACCTGCCTTTACGCTGGGCTTTAATTACAGCACCGAACTGGGTTTTAGAGCCTCTGTCATACTCGTGGTGGAAATGATTGGCAAATATAGCAACCTGCTTTTGCTGGAAGACGGCTCACAAAAGATATTGAACTTACTCAATGTGGTGAGTGAAGAGCAAAGCCAGTTTCGTCCCCTGCATGTGGGAACCCCCTACACGCATCCGCCTCGCCCAGAAGGCAAAACCCCTTGGACGACGCTCAATCTGGCGGAATTGTGGCAAGACATCGATGCCCCTTATTCGGCGGAAACAGCATTTGACGCCATTAAGTCAGTGGGTTGGGGTATCGCCAAACATTTGGCGATGCCGTTGCTTGAAAAAGCGACGTCCTTTGAAGAGGCTCAATCGATCTTAGCGCAATGGAAGAAAGATCCGCAGGGGCTGCTGTTTCGAGAGGCTCACGGAGCTTTAACAGGCTTTCATGCGGTAGATGTCACAGGGCAAGGCGAGCTTGTCGGGTCTTCTTTAGTGGCGGTGAGCCTGTATTATGCGTCGTGGAAGCAAGGGCAGTTGTGGGAAGAGGCTCGTCAAACCTTGCGTAAACCCTTACGCAAGAAGCTAAACTTGCTCAAAAAAGGCTTGGATCAGTTGAATACCAGCCAAGTCACGCCCAGCACGCTAGATGATTTGCAAGTCAAGGGCGATATTTTGATGACGCTATATAGCATGCGTCACTTTACCCATGCCAAGCCTTTTGAAAACACCTTTACGCCTGATGTGAACCCCTTAACAGGCGAAGCAGGCGATGCCATTGATGTGGATGTCAAAAAAACGTGGCTGGAAAACGCCCAAGTTTACTATCGTTTGGTACAGAAAGCCAAGGGTCGCAATGCTTACACGCTTGAAGAACGCTTGCGTATAGAAAACGAGCTTGCGTATTATAAGTCTTTGTCGGTTTTGTTGGAAAATGCCGAATCCTTGGAAGATCTTGAAGCCCTCCAAATTGATTGGCGAGAGTCGGGCTTACTGAAAGCCTTGAAAATAAAGGCGAGCAAGGGAAAAGCGTCTCAAAAAGCCCTTCAAAAAGCGTCGCTTGAAGAAGTGGGGGTCTTAAAGCTTAACAGTCCAGATGACTTGGTGATTTGGGTAGGCAAAAGCAGTAAGGCGAATGGGCAACTCATTCAGAAGCATTTGCGTCCGAAAGATTGGTGGGTGCATGTGGCGGAAGGTTTGTCGGGGTCTCATGTGGTGGTGAAGGTGCATGGCACGCCGTGGGCGGATGCCCCTCGCTTGCCTTTGCCGACCCTTGCCATGGCAACGGCGTTGGCGGCGTGGTATTCAGAAGCTCGTGACAGTGCGAAAGTGCCTGTTTTGTATACACGAGGCAAGTATGTGCGTCCCATTCCACAATCTTGGGCGGGGCATGTGAGCTATTCTCACGAAGAAGCCTTGATGATCGCTCCTCAAAAAGACGGTTTTTAAGATTTCTCGTTTTTTGGGATTTTTAGCTCCGTTTATAGCTGGTGCTGTCAGAGACCTTTGCTTTCTCGTTTTGGCTTATTCCTTTTAACGCTGGTGCTTGGGGGTCTTTGCTCCGCCAAAGACCCCCAAACCCCCAAAGGCGGTTTAAGGAGGGGGGAAGAGAAGGAAGTTGTTGCGGCTCTCCTTCTCTTCCCCCCTCCTTAAAAATCCACCCCCCTACTCTTCCTCTTCGCTTGCTCCATTTGCTACACGTGGGACGTCCGCAAAATCGCTCGGGGATTCGCAGTTCGCTCACCCGCTCGGATTTAGTGCTTGGACGTCGGCTTGTGCAACGATTTTGTAAATTCGTCATTGCGAACGCATGTGAAGCAATCTGCTCACCACTTTCGGTATTTCTACAGATTGCCACGCTACGCTCGCAATGACGGACAGAAGGCTTGCCGACAACGCACTAAATGCGAGGCTTCCGAGACATTTTGCGGACGGCAGGAGCGAAGATAGGGCGAGGAGGTGGGGACAAAAACCTTTCTTATTCACGAAGTGAATCTTCATCTTTAGGAAGGAGAGGTTGGGAGAGGAAACCAACGGTTTTCTTTCCTAAGAGAAAAAGTCAGAGACTTTTTCGACACGACGGGGGGATTTTCAAGGGGGGACGAAGGGGAGGAGAAACGCAATGCGTCCTTCCCCGTCCCCCCTTGAACGCATTTAGAGGTGTCGGAGAACCTTTGTGCGTCCAAAGGTCTCTGACAGCACCAGCTATAAACGGAGCGAGAAAACCAAGCACCAGCCCAAAAATGGAGCTAGCCAAAACGACCAGCTCAAAAATAAACTAACTAAAACGACCAGCTATAAACGAAGCGAGAAGTCCAAAATAGACTTAAGCGTTTAAGCTACTCAACATACCGACACGGCGTTCGTGACGCTCGCCTTCAAAACGAGCATTCAACCACGCTTGGGTAATGACCGTGCCATACGCCCCTGAAACAAAGCGTCCACCCATGCATAAGACGTTAGAATCGTTATGTTCACGGCTGAGCTGAGCCAAGTACGCATCATGGGCATGGACGGCTCGAATCCAAGGGAAGCGATTGGCGGCAATCGCCACGCCCACGCCTGATCCACAGGTAATAATGCCTTTAGAAATGTCCGCTTCTTGCATGAAGCGTGCCACTTTTTCAGCGATTGACGGATAGTCCACCTTGTCGGTTTCGCTAAAGCATCCCAAATCTTGAACATCGTAACCCTGTTGAGCCAAGTAATCCGTCAACACGGCTTTCAAAGCAAAACCTGCGTGATCGCACCCTAGCACAATACGTTTGTCGATGACGTTTTCAATACCCATGGCTTAATTGTCGTGATGCTTATGATCGTGCGTACAATCTTCGCCATGCACGTGGTCGTCACACAAGCCCAAATGCTCATGCAAGTCGACTTCAAAGTCCATGCCTTCAAGCTGTTCGATGACTTTATTGAATTCTTCTTCATCTTCAATCGACTCATAGACACGATCTTCACCGTCCAAGGTCACTTTCATCACCACAAACTCTTCGTCATAGCCTTCTTCATCAGGGGCATCGAGCGAATCGCCTTGGTACACAAGCAAAGCGTACAAACTGCCGTCAATTTCAAACTCTTCAACTGGCTCAAAATAATGAACGTTGCCGTCTTCATCGGTGGTTTCGACCACAGCGACTTCACGCAAATCTTTTTTCAATTCACCGTCATCAAATCCCATCATGTTAAGGGTTTCCTTATGTTTTATACCAATTAAACGAATAAATGTCGTGTTGTCTCTTCGTTGTTGCACAGGTTTTTTTGTTTGGTTATGTAGGTCTGTCTACACGCCTTCACAAAAAAATCTAGGCTCCTAGAATAGCCTAACACGCTATTCACTCGTTTAAATGGTATGAGCTTAGCTTCCCTTGAAGTCTAATCATCGTACACTCCCTATTTAATCACAAGGGTATTTTCACGACAAGCCCTTCTTTTTTTCTTTGTATTTTTGAGGGGTTTGCATTACACTAGACCTTGATATTCACTTAACCAAAAAAGGTTTACACCATGAAATTTCTCACCGCAGGCGAATCTCACGGGCCAGGCTTGACGATTCTGCTAGACAACATCCCCGCTGGTATACCGCTTTCGTCTGAAGCGATTAACAACGATTTACGCCGTCGCCAAGGCGGTTACGGACGTGGCGGACGCATGCTCATCGAAAAAGACACCGTGCGTTTCTTAGCAGGCGTGCGTTTTGGCAAAACCACAGGCGCACCGATTGCGTTATTCATCGAAAATAAGGATCACAAAAATTGGGCAGGCATCATGGATGCCGAAGGTGAGCCTACGGATGAAAAATCCTTCGTTCGTCCACGCCCTGGTCATGCCGATTTGGCAGGATTTTACAAGTATGGTTTGACGGATTTGCGAGATGCCCTTGAGCGGGCATCGGCTCGAGAAACAGCGGCTCGGGTGGCGGCTGGTGGCGTGGCGAAAGCCTTGTTAAAAGCCGTCGGCATTGATGTCTTTAGTTATGTGCATGTGTTGGGCGGAAAAGCCTTGCCCATTGGCGAAGGCTTAGACTATACGCAGGATGTAGACGCGTTTATTGCTTATGTGGAAGGCAACGATCTCCGTTGTGCGAGTGATGAGACCACGCAAGTTGAGCTTCGTCGATACATTGATGAAGTCCGTAAAGCAGGTTCCACCTTAGGCGGAGAAGTTCATTGCGTGGCAACAGGCGTACCAGCAGGTTTGGGGAGCTATGTGCAGTGGGATCGAAAGTTGGACGGACAGTTGGCTCAAGCCGTCATGTCGATTCAAGCCGTCAAAGCCGTGGCAATCGGTGACGGCGAGCAGGGCTCTTTGGTGGACGGCTCCGTTTTTCACGATGAGATTCGTTTGAATGCGGACAAGCAGGTGATTCGTCCCACCAATCGCTCGGGCGGTTTGGAAGGCGGTGTCACCAACGGTCAACCGCTTTTGGTTAAAGCGTGGATGAAGCCTATTGCGACCTTGATTAAGCCCTTAATGAGCGTAAACTTAGACACGCAAGAAGAGGAAGTGGCTCACTTTGAACGTAGTGATGTGACGGCGGTTCCTGCCTGTGCCGTAGTCGTTGAAGCCATGACGGCATTGACGCTTGCCAAAGCCTTAACCGAAAAATTTGGCATGGATCACTTGGGCGACATTCAAGCAGGGATGGCTCACTATCAAGCCCGCTTGACGCCAGCTCCTGTGGGCGAAAATCATTAATCATTAGAGCCAATTCTGTAAACGAATAGACAATCGACTTTCTTAATGCTATACTTAGTTAATCTAGTTTACGCTTTTCTTCTTTCAAGGTCTTTTGGCTATGTCAATGCTTCCCACGATGTCCAC
>JBILSS010000162.1:0-4349 GCA_044371965.1 Vampirovibrionales bacterium | reverse complement strand
GAACCGCCTTTGGGGGTTTGGGGAGTCTTTGGCGGCACAAAGACCCCCAAGCACCAGCTATAAAAGGAACAGAAAAACCCCATTCTTCAAGCATGCAAAGGTTTACGCATTATTGTTAGGAAGCATAAAAAATAATATTTTATGAGAAACTATTTTTGTGAAGACTGATAAAAAGGAATCCCTGTTTTGTATGGCTTAAAGTATTTAAAAATAATCATACTAAGCTTAAGCCTCTTTATGGGGATCGTGCTTGCTGAAACGCCTCTATGCCACGCTCAAGAAACCTTTTCAGGTCAGTATAGCACCGCTGTCGTCGTACTTACGCCGATTAAAAAAACGCCAAGGCTCAAACTTTACTTAGAAGGACAATTACGACTTCAAGCGAGGGATTCGCAAAGTACTTTAGAACGTCACTTGTTGTGGGCTGGCGTGGGCTATGCCGTCACGCCAAAAACCACTTTATGGGTAGCCCATGGGTGGACGCCCAATTACAATCCAGAGTTTACCAATGAACAACGAAGTTTCCAGCAAGTTCAGCATATGGAACATGTAAAAGGGGGCGAACTCTTCTTGAGAGGTCGCTTAGAAGAACGCTATATTCCCAACGAATCAACCCCCTTGGTGTGGACAAGGGCTAGAGCCAGATACCAACGTAACTTTAAAGCTAACCCCAAGTATTATTGGGTTGTACAGCAAGAAGTCGTTTTTAATGCCAATACCATTAGTAAGGCAAACCGTCGAGGGTTTAGTCAGTCATTGTCCTTTGTGGGGGTTGGGAAGCATATAACCCCTCATATGAGTGCGGAATTGGGTTATATGGCGTTGTATTTACAATCAACCAAGGATGCTCTAGAGCATGTGTTAATGGTGAATGTCTTCTACTTCCATTAAATTAACGTAAAGACTCATTTAAACTATGCTATAATACTATCAATACCTAATAGAAGGATTAAGTCATGGGTCTCAAGTTTACCACCGTTTCTACTTTGCGATCCAAACTCGAACCGCTTGAAATATTGCCATCCGTCCTGCCTCAAGTCGCTGAAGAAGCCACCAAATGGTTATTGTACAACGGCAACCGTCGCTTAGAGCGTACCTTTATCGACACCAGCTTAAAAGGCATTCCCTTCACCACGGAAATGGGCAATGTTTTCACCACCCAAACGCCTGCGATGTTACAACGCACGCTCGACCGCTTCTTGTTCCGTTTGGATCTTGGTACGCCCTTTTTTAGATCCGCCCTCGCTGAAACGTGGGCATCCCAACGAGCCACCCAAGCCGAAGGCAGCCCTTGTCGCCTGCCTTTGCTTTTAGACGTCCACAGTGTTTCGGGCATACAAGGGCTAGACTTGCATCACACCCTCGATGTCTTTTCGCCAGAGCTGGACGATCCCATTGCAGTCATCATGCCAGGGGCTGGCATGCGGATTGAAGGCACGCTTGAAGACGCTCGTGGGCGTGAGTTCGTGTCGCAGATTCACGGGCTGGGTTTTGAGTATATCATTATGGTAAATCTACCAGGATTCAGCAATAATGCAGGTTCCGCTAATCAAGCAAACTTGCAAGCCACTGCCAAAGGGCTAGAAGCTTTTTTGCGTGAAAAGGGCATTGCACATCGTGCGGTCTTATTTGGGTATTCAACGTCGAACTATGTGGCGAATGCGATGTTGGCGTATAATCAAGCTTTTTGCAAGCAAAACCCCAAGCTCGCCCCCTTTTCTCAAATTAAAATAGGCTTTGAGTTCGCCGCTTTTACGACGCTCCCTAAAACGGTCTTGCATCATGTGTTTTATGCCCCCAATCCCAATTATAGCCTTATGGAACAATGGGTCATTGGTCGATTTTTACCATTGCTCGAACGTAGTGGAAGCTTCAACAATTTGCCTTTATTGGCACGAATCAATCCCGAAACGGAACTTCATTTTTTCGTAAATGAAAGCGATGAAGTGACCCCTGTTTACATGGGGGAACGGCTTTTTAAAGCCTGTCGTGAAGAAGGGATTGCTTCAAGCAGTTTGACGGTCTTTCCCAAGGCTCCTGCGGATATTGACGCCCATGCCGAAGGCGTGCTAGAAGGGGTTTTACACGGGCAAGCTCAAATAACTGAAGTCGTTCAACGGCATTATAAAACCTTTAAAGCCAAGACGCTTATCCCTTATAAAGGGGCTTCCTATATCGGAGCCAAGCCCTACGGCAAGCTGGCTCATGATGCCCTTACGAAAAAAGCCTTGCCAAAGTCTTTTGAAGCGTTAGTGGACGTGCCGTCCCTAGATTGATGAACTCACACGCAGAGCAGGCTCCTTCAATCGGCGTGCCGATATTGAGGATGAGTGTTCGTGATTTCGTGAGTTTCTGTCTCGCTTCCAAAAGCTCAAGTAATTTCTGCCCGAGGTGTGGTAGCCATAAGATAATCAAAACATCACCATGGTGGGTCTTTAGCGTGCGTTCGACTTGGCTAAACTCGTTTTCATCATAACTGTAGACGGTGCAGGTTTCAGGCAAAAAAGACTGTGTTAAAGAACCATCCTTATATTCCATGGCATAGTGGGGCAGTTTAGATGAAACAGCCTCTAAAACAAGCGTATTTTTCGCATTTAAGACGCCTTGAAAATCGGATAAAATGGCGTTGATTGCTTCTTCGTGCAGGGCTTCAATGCCATGATGCCAAGAACTATCAAGTATTCTTACTCCCTCCCCTTTAAGGGGAGGGTAGGGGTGGGGAGTAGATGTCACGCTAGATTCTGAAAATCCCCCCCTCTCCCTAACCCTCTCCTCAAGGAGAGGGGATAAAACCGTCCTTGCCTGCTTTAAGCGTGCCAGACACGCTTCATGCGTCGCCACATCCAAACGACCGTCCACTAACGCTGATGCCAACACCTCGACAATCTCACGCTCTCGATGCCCCGCCTCTCGAAAAAGCAGGACATCCACCCCCGCATTTAACGCCGTTAAGGACGCTTGTACTTGATCGCCGTCAAAGGCATCCAATAGCCCGTGCATATTGAGATCGTCCGTAATCGTGATGCCTTGAAAGCCCCAGTGGTCTCGCAGGCGTTTGGTGACGATTTGCTTGTCGCAACTCGCTGGTAAAGACGTGTGAGCCTCTTGCAAGTGGGGGTAGACGCCATGAGCCAGCATCACCCAAGGGATTTGTCCATTTTGTGGATTCATTAACTCCACAAAGCTGGATTCTTCGGCATCGCTAAACTCAAGCGTGGGCAACGCCAAGTGGCTATCTACCGTGCCGTTACCATGCCCAGGGTAGTGCTTCAGGACGCTTTGAATCCCGTAAGCCGATTGAGCTTCTATCGCAAGCTTTCCCAATCGCTTAATTTCCGCAGGATTCGACGAAAAGGCACGATTGCCGATAATCGGGTTCTTCGGATTCAAGTGAGCATCCAGCGTCGGGAAAAAGTTTAGATTAAAACCAAGACTCGCTAAACCCTTGGACTGCCAGTCATAATAGCGTTTGGCAAGGTGAAGTTCAGGGTTCAAACGCTCGACTTCCCCTATGGTAAACGGCGAAAGTCCCCCATGAAAAAGGCGTGACGGCAAGCGTTCGACCTGCCCGCCTTCTTGATCCAGCCCTAAAAACAAGGGATGCGTATGCCGTGCCTTCACCCGATCAAGCAATTTTTGCACGTCATCTAAATTGGCACAATCGTCAAAATGATGTCGAAAAAAGATGTAGCCCAAAGGGTGACAATCCGCCAATTCAGATGCTGGCGATCCTTCGACAAAGATCGACGCATCAAAGCCCAAAATACAACGTTGCACGATTGATTTCAAGCTAGCGAGACGGGCGTTTTCAGATGCATTCATTAGCGTGCCTGTAAAATGCCTTGCACCTCAAACACATCTTGCACGGTTTCGATGCGTTGCCCAGCGTCTCGTAATTTTTGGACAAGAGCAAACAAAATCGCGGCGGACATCCGCACATCGGCTTCGGCTCGGTGGGGGTTGGGGTTGTGGTATCCGCATTGGGTGGCGACCAAAATGCCTTCATAACTCGGCAAGTTCGGCAAGACTTTTTGTGCCAAGACTTTTGTACATAAGGCGTTTTCAGGAGCAAAGCGATCTTCTAAGCCGTGGAAGCCACATTCTTGGCTTTTGGCTTGCAAAAAACCCAAGTCAAAGGTCACATTATGCCCCACAATAAAGGGCGTACTGCCCAAAAACTGCATCAAATCGTTCATCACCATAAGCAAGGGAGGGGCTTGAACAACCAGCTCATTGCTAATGCCTGTAAGGCTTTCCACTTCTTGCGGTATGGATTCATGTGGTTTCACCAATGTGCTAAACATCTCAATATCTCGACCGTTAACGTATTTAATGGCGGTGATTTCGGT
>JBILSS010000038.1:0-14677 GCA_044371965.1 Vampirovibrionales bacterium | reverse complement strand
CGCTTTAATCGTCGTTGGTGGTTGTTAGAAATCCCCGAAAAGTTGCTTTATTCTGCTTTGTCTACAAGCCCTATAAATCGTTCCGCATTATTGTAAGGAAGCATATTTGGAAATATCCTTTAAGTTTGAAGTAAACTGATCAAATCCCGAAATAAAAGCACTTTCGATAAAGATTTGTATACTATTGATACTTAATTTATCTTTAGACTTTTTTAATCTTCTAAAAGAAATACCGACAGGATTGTCTTCAGGCAAAGCCCGTTGAGCTGAACGAGCCACGTCATGGGCATGAGGATCTTTGTGTATATCTCCATCTAATCCTTCCAGTACCATGACAGTGGGTTTTGAAGAAGTCGGTGTGTTAGGCTTGGGCGTTTTTTGAATAGAAGACATGAGGGGTTCCTTTAAAATTGTTTTGATAGAACCTTAACAAAAGGTTACATTTTCACTTCTATACGCACGCCTAAGCGGTTTGAGCAAGTGGAGCTGTATTCGATGGACTG
This sequence comes from Vampirovibrionales bacterium, assembly GCA_044371965.1. Taxonomy (GTDB): domain Bacteria; phylum Cyanobacteriota; class Vampirovibrionia; order Vampirovibrionales; family JAJTHC01; genus JAJTHC01. The sequence continues at coordinate 14,174 of JBILSS010000038.1, read as the reverse complement.
CCGATGCCTTGCGTCCGAGACGCAATTTCAGCGTCCGACATGGTGCGGTCTTTCTTCGGCTTTTTCGCTTCATACTGGGCGATCTGATTCTTGTACGATTCTGGGAAGTATTTTGCCAACAATTTATTGGTGGGCTTGTAAAACAATTCATGCGTGGCTTTTTCAAACATCGGATCCAAGAAGCTCGCAACCACAGGCATCGATGCCAACGAAATCCCCCCTGCGACAATCGCTGCGGCCGTGTCGCTAAACAAGGCGACTTTCTTATTTTGAATCGCCCCTACAGACGCCCCCTGATGCAAGAAGTCCGCATTAAAGACTTTGCCCAAACGCCCCATCACAGGATGCAAAAACTTTTGTATCCCTTTAGCATCTTTAGGTAAGTCGCCAGCAGATTTCAATGCACCAAAGCCAATGTTTGGAATGGCGGTAAGTCCTGATTTGAGGTTTTTGTAGATGATTTCTTTAATAAACATGGCAGGGACAAGGAAGCTTGCCAAACCTTGCCAAATACCCTGCCCCACAAACGACTGAATCCCCCGAGCCGTGGAAAATTTGTCGTCGCCTGTTTGTTCCTTGCTTTTACGATAACTTTCAACGCCTCTATAGCCAGCATCGGCAATGCAATAGGCTTTTACAAGATTGTAACTCGCATCTTCAACAAATTTGAAGCGTTTTAAGGTTTTTTCATCAATGAACCCTGACTTTACATAAGGCTTAAACGCCGAATCATGACCCACTGCTTTGATCGCCTTACCCGCCGATGTCTGAAACGCATCCGCCGTTTTTGTATTCTGCAACTTATTCAAACCAAACAAACTGGTAATCGCCGCCGCAGGCCCTGCCAACGATTCAAACGTTTCGTTCGCATAACCCAACAGCCGTAAAGGTAAAATCGTGGTAAGGGGATTCGTTTCATTGAGTTCTTCTTGCAAGTCTAAATTGTCTGTAATGGCGGGGGCTTTATTCGCTTTTTGATGCTTTTTGTGCGTTTCTTCTGAACGAGACGCTTCTAAATCAAAGACGTCTTCACTCGGTTGCGGAGGAAGTGCAAAGATAGAAGATTGATCCGAATTACGGTCATCTTGCGTTTGATTGTTCGATGTGTCACTGGGTTGCAGGTTCTGCGGACTGTTTTGAAGTTCCGTTTCTAACGCATGATGCACGACCTTAGGCATTTCGCCTTCGTCTAATTTTTCGGTGACAAAACGAGGCGTCACTCGAGCCATTGCATCTAGTCCTTTAATATAGTCCACAATGCTAATATCCTTCACCCTTTAAATCTTAACGTATTGGCTTAAAAACACGAAAACGGCTTTTTTGTGCTAGGTTTCGCTTATAATTTAATCGTACACCCTACTTAAACTGGAAACGCCGATGCCTCTGTTCGCTGATGTCGTACTACTCAAAGAAAGCAAAGCCCTCGGCGAACGACGCTTCACCTACGCCGTGCCTCCAAGCTGGACGCCTTCGGTCGGGCAGTTGGTGAGGGTTCCCTTCGCACACCAAGGGATGCTCCCTGCTCTCGTCATGCACCTGCATGACACCCCCCCACAAGGATTCGTCGCCAAGCCTTTGACGGCGTTGATTTCGCCTTCGGCTTTTTTTACCGCCATGCAAGTCGCCATGCTCACGCATATCGCCGAAGACACCATGACCCCCTTTGCTCAAGTGGTCTTGGCTGCTTTGCCGTCGTCTTTTTTGACCTTGCAAACGGCTCAATTCGCCCCGCCGCAGACCTTACTCCTTAGATTGCTGGAAGAGCCAGACTCCTTGCCGAAGCTCACGGCTCGCCAAAAAGAGGTGTATCAGGGCTTGTTGGACTTACGAAACGAAACGGGCGAAGTCGAGTGGGCGTGTCGCATTCTGCAAGCTCAGTTGGGATGCACCAAAAGCGTCCTAGAAAAGCTGGTGCAAGCAGGCTTGGCGGAATGGCAAAGCGTGGTGGCGTATCGCACGCCGTTGAAGATTTTCGAACGCAAGCGATTGCAGGCTCCTCCCCTCAACGCTAGTCAAAACGCCGCTTTTCAACAAATGGAACGCACGCTTGAAACGCCGTATCATCCGCACACGCATCGTATGGTTTTGCATGGGGTCACGGGTTCAGGCAAGACGGAAGTCTATATGGCGATGGCGGAAAAACTGCTCGCCGAAGGCAAAAGCGTGCTGATTTTGGTGCCTGAAATCGCGTTAACAGGTGCCTTAGCCGAACGTTTTTTGCATCGCTTTGGGCTGGATACCTTGGCGATGTGGCATAGTCAGCTTTCGATGGGCGAAAAGCTCGACACGTGGCAACGCATCGCAGACGGTGAACTACGCTTGGTGATCGGGGCGAGATCCGCCATATTCACGCCCATGAAGGACTTGGGCTTAATTATTTTAGACGAATTTCACGACGGGAGCTTTAAGCAGGAAACCCCTGCCCCACGCTACCATGTGCGAAAAGTGGCGAATTGGTTGAGCGAAACCTATCAGATTCCTTTGCTTTTAGGCAGTGCGACGCCTGAAGTGGGGATTTATCATCAAGCGGTGGAAACGAAGACGCATCAGCTTTTGGAGCTTCACGACCGCCACGGCGGTGCGACCCTGCCCAAGGTGCACTTGGTGGATATGAAGCTCGAACGCAGTCACGGGCATTTGCACGCCATTAGCCGACCCCTTCAAAAAGCCCTGAAAGACACGATTGAACGAGGCGAACAGGCGATTATTCTGCTCAACCGCAGGGGGTTTCATACCTTTGTGGACTGCCATTCGTGCGGTCATGTCTTTGAATGTCCCGATTGTTCGGTGTCGATGACTTATCACAAGGAAGCGAAAATCGTCAAGTGTCACCATTGCGGATTCACGGCGGAACGTCCGCAATACTGCCCGAAATGTGGCAGTTTGCACCTTCAATTTGTGGGTAGTGGCACGCAAAAAATCGAAGCGGAACTCTCTGAATTGCTGGGGAATATCCCTATTTTGCGTTTAGATGGCGACATTATGCAAAAAAAAGGTGCCTTTAAAGAGGTGCTAGACGCCTTTAAAAACAAGGAAAGCCCTGTCTTAGTCGGCACGCAAATGGTCGCCAAAGGCTTGGATGTGGAGAATGTGACGCTCGTGGGCGTCATGGGTGCGGATGCCTCCTTCTACATGCCTGATTTCATGGCTCACGAGCGAGGCTTTCAGCTTCTGACGCAGGTCGCTGGCAGGGCGGGTCGTGGGACTAAAGCGGGGCAGGTGTATTTGCAAAGCTGGCAGGTGGAACATCCTGTGTTGGCGTTGGCGATGCGTCAAGATTTGCAGGGCTTTTACCGTATGGAAATAGACGAGCGTCGTGCGAATCAATATCCGCCGTTTACGCAGTTGATTCGCCTGTTGGTGAGTGGCGAAGAGCTGGAGCGGGTGCGATTTTTCGCCAAAGGCTTAAAACAAGCCTTGTTGCATCGGTTAGAAATGCACGGCTTTCAAGGAGGCTTGGCGTTTCAATTGCTCGGGCCTGCCCCGTGCTTGATTGAGCGTTTGCAGGGGAAGTTTCGTTACCATGTCTTGATTAAAAACCATGCTGGTAAGGGGATCCATACGATTTTGGCGGATTTTTTGAAAGACTTGCCTGTACCTGACGGCTTACACTGCCTTGTGGATGTGGACGTTCAACAGCTTTTGTAGATATATAGTCAAGTTTATAATTTTCTGTACAGTGTCTCTTCGTTGTCGCTACGATTCTCGATGTGCTTATGGTCGTCTTTGTACACCCCACACATCTGCGAGTCTAGGCTCCTAGAATCCACCTATACGTTTTTTAATCGTTTAAATGGTATGACACTTGACAAACGCACGAAAATTTGAAAGAATAATAAAAGGAGGACGCTCCAAAGCTGATACTTTGAAACGTCCTGTGGCTATCCTCCTAGAGTTTCGACACTAAGAGGAGGATAATCAGGAGTTCTAAGAACTCTTTCTATAGTGTTCGATAGATGAAATAAGCTATTAGGCTATTCTAGGAGCCTAGATTTTTTTGTGCGGGCGTGTAGAAACCTACATAACCAAGCAAAAAAATCGTAGCGACAACGAAGAGACAATAGATCATTTTATGTATCGGATACTATAATCCATTTGCACCACTCCCTTTCTATCGTAAGAATGGGGGTTTTGCTTATTAGCACCCTTTATGAGAATAAGTATAGCTCAAATAAGCTTGAGAAAAAAGCCTTTTCTAGTACACAAAGCCTTCAAGGCGATAGGGCAGGTCTTTCGACACAAAGACATTCGGCGTTTCTTGCCAGAGACGACATAAATGCCACGCCACGATGAAACTATCCAAGGCGTCGCCCCCTGCTTGGGTGAGCAGGGTGTCTCGCAAAGTGGATGACAGCTCCACCGCAAAAAGGGCTTGCAAGGTCTCCAAAATAAGACGTTTCGCCTCCGCATGAGACGCCTCTTTCCCTTTGTAGCTGGGGACTTTTTCAAAAAGCGTCTTCAAAATGCTGGCTGGGCAAGCTTCCACGAGGCAGGGCTTATTCAGTTGTATTCCCGTAAACGGCAAGACGCTCCCCTTTTGAGACATCACAAAGGGACGCAAGACATCGTGCAAGACGTGAAAGGTCTGCTTGTAATGACGCAAGTTGTAAGGCGAAAACGGTGTTTTCGCTTCACTATCGGTTTTTCGCTTGAGTTCTTTGCCCTGCGGACTGGCTTCTTGGCACGCCAAACGAAAGGCATCGGCGTTGGGGTAGATGTGCGGAAAAGCTTCCAACCACGCTTGCCACGTCGGATAGTCATGCAAGCCCTGCGGAATCCCAAACGATGCATCAATGCCAATCAGGGCATCACGATGCTGCAACAAGCATTCAAACAGTTTCAGCGTAGGATTCGCACTCAAGCTTTTTTGGGTCATCAGGCTTTTAAGCGAAGAGGCTTCTACCAGTGTCCACACGCCGTTGACACGAGCAATCGTCGACAGCCACGTATTGCCCGCCATGGCTTTGCCTGTGGCGAAATCCACGCCCACAAAATGCGTCCGTTCGATTAGCGTCAAAGCGGCTTGCTTAGGCATGAACAATTGCCAATGCCGATTTTAAACGCACGCCCATGCGTTCCTTGCCCAAAAGCGTCAGGGTTGTGGCGAGATCCGCTCCCTGCACACGCCCTGTTAGGGCAGCTCGAAGCGTCCACATGACGGTTTTGGTTTTGTGATCGCTCGCCAGTTCTTTGGTGAGGCGTTTCACCCCTGCTTGAGCCGTTTCCAGCGAAGACAAGTCTAAATCAGGCAACCAAGCGGAAATCATCAATTCTAAAAGCGTTTGAGCCGTTTCGTTTTGAAGGACTTCTTCCACAATTTGAGCATTTCGCTCCACATCGTCGCCGAAGAAGTATCGCCAATCGTGACGAGCATCCGTGAGCTTAACCAACGGCTCTTTGGTGATATGTACGATCTGCTCGAGTTGTTCTTGCGTGTAAACGCTTAAGTCGTAATCGGTGACAAAGGGCTTGATGCGTTCTAGCAATTCGCTTTCAGACAAGGCACGGATGTATTGACCGTTGACCCAGTTGAGCTTTTCACGATCGAAAATCGCCCCGCTATGCCCGACTCGTTCCAGCGTAAAGAGTTCCGCCAAGCGTTCCAGCGACATAATCTCTTCTTCCCCTGGTGCCGACCACCCCAGCAAGGCGAGGAAGTTCACAAAGGCTTCAGGCAGGTAGCCATCTTCATTCATAAAGGTATCGACGGCGGTGGCTCCGTGACGCTTCGACAATTTGGAGCGATCAGGAGCGAGAATCATGCCCAAGTGAGCAAAGGCAGGGACTTCCCAGCCAAAGGCGTTGTAGAGCAAAATCTGCTTCGGCGTGTTAGGGAGGTGATCTTCCCCACGCAGGATGTGGCTAATCTGCATCAAGTGATCGTCCACCACGCAGGCGAAATTATAGGCGGCTCCACCGTCGGATTTCAAAATCACCAAGTCCCCAATCAAAGACGCATCAAACTCCACGTCGCCACGCACAAGATCGTGAACCGTCACGCTGTCGACATCACGAGGAATACGGAATCGCAAGGACGGAGCAATGCCTGATTTCGCCTTTTCCGCTTGAGCGTCAGCATCTAAGTCATTGCGATAGATGAAGGGCTTTTTTTGAGCCGTCGCTGTTTCACGCAAGGCATCCAGCTCTTCGGGGGATGTATAATCCCAATACGCCAAACCTTTTTCAAGCAGTTCATGGGCGTATTTCGTGTACAAATCTTCACGTTCACTTTGCGTGTAAGGTCCGAAAGATCCGCCGACGTCGGGGCCTTCTTGCCAGTTCAGACCGAGTGCTTTGAGTCCGTCGAAAATGTTTTGCGTGTATTGGGCTTCAGAACGTTCTTTGTCCGTGTCTTCCACACGCAAAATGAAGGTGCCGTTGAAATGTTGGGCAAATAAATAGTTAAACAAGGCGGTACGAGCGGTACCGACGTGCAGGTTCCCCGTTGGGCTAGGGGCTAGGCGAACACGAACAGCAGTTGACATGAAGAATCCTCACAAATAGACGTTTGCTTTATTATAGTACAAAAATAAGGTTTATAGTGAAGTTTTTGGATTTCTAGCTTCCATTTTGAGCTGGTGCTTGGGGGTCTTTGTGCCGCCAAAGACTCCCCAAACCCCCAAAGGCGGTTTAAGGAGGGGGAAAAAGAAGGAAATTGTTGCGGCTCTCCTTCTCTTTCCCCCTCCTTAAAAATCCACCCCCTTTCTCATCCTTTTCGCTTGCTCCACCTGCTACACGGGTGACGTCCGCAAAATCGCTCGGGGATTCGCAGTTCGCTCACCCGCTCGGATTTAGTGCTTGGACGTCGACTTATGCAACGATTCTTTCAATCAACACTTTTATCTACAAAACACTCTAGTGTGTCAAAACCTTCGATGGGGGCTTTGAAGATCTAAGCATCGCCCTTTGCTTCTGCCTGTCATCATTGTGATGATGCCTTGAACGTGAGAAATTGACGATAGATGAATACAAAGGAGCGACTGAAACAGGCTTTGAGATCCGAGGTAAAACCGTTTGCTTTTGATGTGAATCCGTCTTTTCACTCTCATCTTTATGATGCCCTAAGTGTAAGGATTTGCTAATCGACGAATACAACGATCCCACCAAGGCGACGGCTTCGTTAAAGCAGAAAATAGACCCTGCACAACATCCGTTGGCACAGACGGCTCCGCCTGCCCCTGCCATAATCGCCCAAGCCTTCACCACCTGCGGATTGTGACCATTCAAGTGATCCGCCTTGCTGGTATACATCGCCAACGACTCTTTAAAGGCTTTCGCTTCTTTGGCATCCCACTGATTTTGGATTAAAACGTCTTGGATGTTTTTCGCCGTGTCAGGCGCCACATGCCCTTTATCATGGAGCTGTTTGGTGATTTTTAACGCATTCGTCACATAAGCAAAGTTCTGCTCTAGCGTGGAACCTTCTGTCAAAAGTTCGGGTTGCTTTTTGAGATTATACATAAGCGTTTGCACCGTCTTCACGTCGCCAATGTAGGTGTTTTCATTTACCCCTTGCGTTAGGGCTGGATTCTTTTTGATCGCTTCTTGCATTTCATAGCGAGCCATCGCCAAGTGGAAGAAGTCACCGCCTTCGCCTTCGTGGGCGTGATCGTGAGCCTCCGCATCCGCAGTGGGGGCATGGTTGTGGGTGGGGTCATCGCAACTGTGGGCGTGGGAGCTTTTTGTCGATTGCTTGCTAGAAAAGTCAATATCATTGTAACTATGATTACAAGCACTGGTATGCGTATGAGATTCTTGATATTTTGCGGTGACTTTTTGGAACTCTTCTGGTGTAGACGATGCAACAATGATTTTTTTGTACAGTTTATGTAAAGGCGTTTCGATAATTTCTTCAGTGTCTTCTGTCTCAAGGGGAGGAGAAGAGAGCAAAGATTGAGATTGAGATTTATATTTTTTCTTTTTGTTGTCCAGCTTTATTTTATTGTCTAAGCGGGTCAACAAGTCTGCAAAAAACTCAACTTCAGTGAAGTTTTTGTTACCTTCTTTGCCTATACCATTTTTGTGAATTGCACTTGACGCACTAAAATGGAAAGTTGTATCCTCCTTGTTTTCTTCCCGTGACAAATGTTTAAACAAATCATCTTTCGCTTTTAAGAGGGTGTTACGTTGTGCTTCATCACTCAAGTCACCGCCCAAGCGATTGTAACGACGAGCCAGCGTCTTATAGTCTTTCACCAAGTCACCATACGGATCCCCTGCTTGAAGCTTGGCTTCAAGCTCTCGCCCCAATTCTTCACGACCGTGAAACGCCACGTCCACATACGCCGAACGCAAGGGGTTTTTCTTGTCGAGCTTTTCGAGCATCTGCTTGGCGACAACGGCAGGCAAAATCAAGGCAGGCACGCCGTCTTTTTTGAGCTGGGCTTCAATCGCTTGGTGCTGCTTTAAGGTGTCGGCGTGTTGTTTGTCCGCCAATCGTTCTTCCAAATGCTCCACCTTATGAGCCAAGTCTTGCGTGGTCATATGTTGGATTTCACTCTCATAATGAGGCTGAAAGGCTTTCGCGAGTCCTTCTGCCTTTGACGTTGTTGTGCCTCCAAAACGAGTGGCTCGATAGGCTTGAGAGGTTGCGGTAAACGGCACGGCTCGTAACATATTATAGGTATACTGTTCGATGCCCTTGCTTTTGACCATGCTCGGCACATGGGTGCGGTAATAGTTGTCGGCTCCTTTGAGCTTGGCGTCGCCTTGTTCAAGAAAGGGGGCTTCAAAGCCTGCCTTAAAGCGACTCGCTACATTTTTAAGATTTTTTTCTTGCCACGCCGTCGTGAGCGACTCACGCACGCCGTTGACGACGCCATCCACATGATGCACGGTGTTGATGTACCAGCCCTTTTCGCCTCCCCACAAGGGACGGTGTTTCAATTGCTCTTTAATAAAGGGGTTGCGTAATTCCATCAAGCCCAAGTGAACTCGTGGGAAAACCGCCATCGCTCCCACCGCAGTTGCGCCTGAAATAGCAAAACTACTGACGCCTTTGGCGAGGTCTTTTTGATTGTCCGACCACTCTTTCTTTTGATCAATTTGTTCATTCACCTTGCCGTGAGCCGAACTCGCCAACCATGCGGATCCTGCCAATAGTGGAGCCATCGTCATAAAGTTGGCGGTCTTCATCCCGATGCTACCGGGGATCATGCTATGAAAAATCGCCCCGATTTCCAAGGCAAACAAAGGCGGAGCCATGTGCAAGAGCAAGCCCTTATTGACGAGCGAAACGCTTCCCATTAAGCCCGCCGCTTTCAGCCACGTCATGGGGTTCATGGTGAGCAAGGCGGAACTTTCTTCACGTTGAATCAGCCATTTGGGGATTTTGTCGCCCTGCTGTGGCATCGATTTACGAGCCATTTTAAGCACTTCTTCTTGATGCCCCAACGCCATGACGGCAGCGCCTAGGGCGAGTCCTGCTCCGATTTGCGTCCAGCGTGTTTCTTGACTCGGGGGCGTGTCGTGATCGTGATGAAAGCCTTTGACGTCATGCCCCAAACGTAGGTGTGTATGCGGTTTTGGTTGGATAGAGGGACTTGACGTGAGTGGACGCATAAACAAGGGAAACCTTTATTTGAAGAGAAGTATGCTTTATTTATACATCAAAACACCTAAACATGCAACTGTGTTGCAAAATGTATTTTCAGAAAGCTAAAATATAAAAAGCTCCCCATGAGGAGAGCTTTTTCTTAAAAATACGAAAGACGTCTAAAATACTAGAGATAGTGTTTTAAAGAATTAAGCAGACGTTAGACGGCGTCAGCGTGACGAGCTACAAAGCCCACCAAACGAGACTTGTCTCTCGCACCCTTGTTGGGTTTATAAAGCTTTTTGGAAACCGCACGATCAATCAAACTTTGAGCGGCTTGAACGGCGATTTGAACATCTTCAGCAGACGCTTTTGCTAAAACAAGGCTCTGTACTTTTTTAATGGAAGTACGCACGGATGCCTTATAAGCACTGTTGCGTACTCGGTTGCGTTCGTTAGTGTCAACACGTTTACGAGCGGATTTACTGTTTGCCATGAAAATCATTCCTAAAATTAAGGGGGATCCTTTATGTCTTTGTCGAGCAATGATTGCTTAGACACGGACTCCAAAAACAGGGAGCTTTTCAGAATCCAGCAACCGATCAGACACAGAAACAAAGGGGTCTATATAACTGAGGTAAGCTTATTCTACGACATCCATTTAAAATAACAAGCCCTCATTTTAAAATAGTGTTCGATAGAAACCTTGACGCCGACGTATGACTTTGCTAAGCTTAAGGAGTCCTTTAAACAATATGAAATGGAGCATCTTCAATGAACGCAATCGAAACTAGCCCTTTTTACAATGAAGTTGAGCGTGAAATCGCCGAAAACCCCATTATGATCTACAGCAAAGGCACCAAAGACTTCCCCCGCTGCGGATTCACCATGCGTTTGAAAGACACCTTTGAACAGCTCGGCGTGGACTTTGTGATGCAAGATGTCTTGGACAATCCTGACAAACGCTTGTTCTTAAACGAGTATTGCGAATGGCCTACCTTGCCTAAAGTTTTCGTGCAAGGCGAGTTCTGCGGAGGCACGGACATCGTTTTAGAAATGCTTCAAAAAGGCGAATTACAGCCTATTCTCGAAAAAATCAAAACGACACAAGTTTAGTAATGACGCTTGTAATGATGACCCTTTTAACTTCACAAGTGGATGCCCTTCAATCTGGGCAAGCCTTTAGTGTGGATCTTTCATCACGCTATGCCGCCTTTGAACTGGTGGGAAAAGACGTGGCGGATTACCTGCAGCGTCGCACGTCGAACGATGTGAAGGCGTTGAACGTGGGTGAAACGCAGGTCAACAGCTTTTTGACGAAGACCTCTAGTATTCAATGCTTGTTTCAGTTGTGGAAAACAGGGGAAGATGCCTTTTTTGCGGTGGTGGAAACGCCCTTAGCCGAAACGTTTGAAGCGGAAGTCGTCAAGTTTAAAATCATGGAATGCTTTGAACTCAAGCGTTTAGATTTGCCGTTGACGCTGGTGATTCATCCCACTGAACCGCTGAAAACAGACAAAAAAAGCCTTCAAAACCCGACGCTTCTGCTCGGCAAAAGTGCCACGCAAGCCAGCCTGTTGACGTCCCAATTAGACGATGTCTCCCTTGAAACGCTTTCAGCAGAGGCGTTTCAAGACCTGCAAACCCTCTGTGGGGTGCCTCGTTACGGTGTGGATTATACGCAGGAAACGAAGCTCCCTGAAACAGCGTGGGAAGATTTTGCCGTGAGCTATACCAAGGGGTGCTTTTTGGGGCAGGAAACGCTCGCCAAGGTCAAAACTTACGGCGGACTCAAGCAAACGCTCATGGGTTTGTGGATGCAAAATGCGTCGCTTGAAAGCTTGCAAATCGATTCGCAAAGCCCCGTCCTGCTCAAAAATAATACAGGGGATGCTCAAGAAATCGGGACGTGGGGACGTGCCGTTTCGCTCGAAACAGGGGTTTACGCCTTGGCATACCTGCATAGAACCTTTCGCAAACCTGGTGAATCTTTGGTGCTAGAACTCCAAAACCAGCCTGTTGAAGCCCAAGTCGATCTTCCTCCCTACCTCAATTTAAGCACCCAAGCGGACGAAAAACCTCAACGGCTCTACGAATCGGCGATGCAAACCTTTGTCGAAGGCGATTTGAACACCAGCATCACGGCGATGCGTCACTTGGTGGAAGCGTATCCGCAATTTTGGCAGGCTCAAGAAGGCTTGGCGGTTTTGTTGGGTCGTGCCGAAGCCTATGAAGAAGCGATGCAGGTTTTGAAATCGCTGATTGCTGAAAACCCTGATTGGGTGATGGCTTACACGAATTTGTCGATTTATGCCTTGCGTTTGGGCAGTAAGGAAGACGCCGAAACGTGGAAAGCGGAAGGCACTCGGGTGGCGATGCGTCTTAAAATGGCGGAAGTTATGGCGAAAAAACAAGCGATGCAAGGCGATGCGGAAGCCGAAGCCCGTCGTTTGAAAGAAGCCGAAGAGGCTCACGAAAAAAGACACAATCAGCTTGTGGAGCGTGTTTCGCTCTTTGATCAAGCCCTTGCTTTTAGCCCCAATGATGCCTTGGCTCATTACGGTAAAGCCACCGCTTTGCATGAACTCGAACGATACGCCGAAGCCGTAAACGCCTATGAACAGACGGTTTCACTCAATCCCAAGCAGAGTAAAGCCTATGTCGGTTGGGCGGAATGCCTCGACGCCCTTGGGAATCTCGATGCCTTGCGAAACGTCGTGCAAGCAGGCATTGACGTTGCCAGCCAGCGAGGCGATCTTCAACCGTTGGCACGTTTAAAAGAGCTTTCAAAATAGGAATTTTAGTATTTGTCGAGCATCTTCTGCACATTCATTGGGTTCGATGGCGATTGAAACAACTGCTTCTGCTCCGCAAAATTAGGCCACAAGAGTAGATCCCCCGACTCGTTCCGCCAACGCATCCACCCAATCGGACGCTCTTCGCCCAAGTCTCGAAGTTCCACCAAAAGCCAGTTGCCACGCACATGAAGCACCCTCACCCCCTGCACAAAGGTCACCTTCGTCAGCGGAGCCGTTTCTTCAGGGCGTAAATACACCGTTTTGGCATCCGTATTGACGCCGTTTAGCCAGTTAAATCCGTACTTTTTGGCATAAAGCATCATAAAGCTCGACCAATCCACTAACGCCGAATCGCCGTCGGCTTGAGGGGCGAGCCATGCCTCCTGTTCAGGCAAATGAGGCAATCGCACCTTGACCCAGCCATCAGCGGTGTCGTCGATCGCAGGCAACAGGGCGATGCCCTTGTTTGGCGAAAAACTCAAGAAAAAATCGTGAGCCGTCATGGGCGTGGGTTGGTGAAGGCTTCTAATGACGGCATCTTGACCGTTTTGCCAAGCGAGTTCTTCCGCCAAAGGTGCCGTAAACGAAGGAGCCTCGTAAAAGCGAGCAGGTGAGCGAACATCCACCACCCCGATGCTACGGTTGAGTTCGGGCGTCGGGAATTGTTGAGGCTCCCCAAAAGCGGACGCCGTTAAGAAGCATCCGCTCAAAAGCAGTAATAGAGCCGTGTTGAGTAGTTTTTGCATAAGGATTTTCTCCCATCTCTGCATTATTATAAGGCATTTGGGAAGAAAAAAGCTCCTCATAAAGAACTATCTTAAAGTCTATCTTAAGCGAAACATCACTTCGTTTCGGCGTTTCGACGGCAAGGTAAACGGTCCGTTATACGCCGCATAAATCTCGTGGCGATTCGGCTCAAAGACCAAGCCCTTGGTAATCACCCAAGCATCCAACTCATTTTTGTGAGCCGTCAAGTTTTTCGTTGAAAAACTACCCTTAAACGACTGCACCGCAACCTTCAACGCTGGGGCTTCATACAGGCGAATGCGATCATCTTGCGGCATGGGGAGATCCGCAAGATTTTTGTCTGCTGGCATGACAAAGCGAAATGCCCACTGCGTCGGTACAGGAGGCGATTCCGTGCCAACGCCAAAGGCGATAAGTTCCTGAAAAACAGGGATCGTCATGGCGAGTTTTTCACCCGAACCATTTTTGCCTGTAATATAGCCAAACAAAATGCGAAAGCCTTGATTGGCGGCATCTTCACGACTGCCTTCCACGTCGACTTCTGCTAAAATCATCGGCGGATACTTCCTCACTTCAAAGGCACCGTCCTTTTTTTCGACGGTATAAGCAGGCTGATCATATTTAGCGTCGCTTTTCGGCATAAATTTAAAGATTCCTACGCCCACAATGAGGGTCAACACAATCCAAAATAACTTGTTCATAATCGTTTCCTTTTTTTTGTTCCGATAGGTCTAGTGTAGTCTTTTTTTGAGACAAGTCAATGGAAACGGTCTTAAAAGAATGTTAATTGTTAGGCACGCTCGTCGATAAAAGCATGAGCACCTCTCGCACGGCTTTCGCCGCGACGACGTTCGACACCCCTGAATGGTCGTAATGCGGAGACAGCTCCACCACATCCGCCCCCACAAAGTGTAAGCCCTTGAAGTTCTGCAACCACGTTTGCACCTCTCGGAAGGTCAGCCCACCTGGTTCGGGCGTGCCAGTCCCTGGTAAAATCGACGGATCCAGCCCGTCTAAATCAAAGGTCACAAACACAGGACGCCCCTCCAACTTCGCCCGAGCCACCTGCATCGCATCAGCCGTCGGTTCCATGA
>JBILSS010000161.1:0-4371 GCA_044371965.1 Vampirovibrionales bacterium | reverse complement strand
GCTTTGTCGCCGTGAGCTTCAACAAAAACGGAGCCACGAGTGTCGTTAGAATCACCACGATAATCAGCATATTTGCCCATGTGGCATCCAACAAACCAGACGTTTTGCCGACTTGTACAAAAATAAGCCCTACCTCCCCACGAGGTACCATGCCCATACCTACAAAGGCGGTATTGATCCCCTTGTCTCGAATGGCAAAGCCTGAAAGGGCTTTACTGGCTATGGCTAAAACCGTTAAACCCAACGCCAATAGAAAATAACGCAACTGTTCAGGGTCAAACGGATTGAGAGACTGAACATCCAACTGCATGCCGATGCCGACGAAAAACAGGGGCGTGATGATCGACGAAAAGGCACCGACGTCTCGCAAGACCAGCTTGAAATGCGGATCGTTTTCTCGTTCCTTGAGCAGTAATCCGCACGCAAACGCCACCAACGCCATGGAAATGCCTAAGGTCGATTGTACCACCCAACAGATGACTAGAATACCGCCAATAATGACCATTTGCTCTTTGGTGGTGCCATCTGCCAAGTTAAGCAGTCGATTGCCTAATCGTTTCAAGAGTGAATCCACCACAACAGGCAAAACGAGTCCGTTTTGCTTGTAAGAACGCCAGCCGAGAAAGCCAATCAGGGACACGCCTAGTGACAAAATCACCCAAAGCAATCGAGGCATCCCCTCAAATGGCGATGCTTTTGCGACGCTGATGCCTTGCATTAAGGCTAAAATCCCCAAGCCCAAGATGTCGTCAATCACCGCAGCCCCCAAAATAATCTGTGATTCGGGCGTTTCGAGCTGGTTTAAATCGCTCAAGGTGCGAGCCGTAATCCCGATGCTGGTTGCGGTTAGCGTGGCTCCCACCATGACCGCCGTCAAGGTCACAAGTCCGTTGAGCAGAGCAAAGCCTGTCCCCACGATCCATGGCACTAAAATGCCGACAATCGCCACAAAAAAGGCTTGTTTGCCCACTAGCACAATGCTTCGCCATTGCGTTTCAAGCCCTGTTTCCACCAACAGTAAAAGCAAACCCAATTCCATAAACAGTTCCATGCTTTCAGTCGGGTGCAACCACCCCAAGACCGAAGGCCCGAGCAGAATGCCCACCAGCAATTCACCCAGCAAGGTGGACTGCCCCATGCGTTTAAAGCCTTCACTAAAAAACGCCCCCACCACCAAGAGCAACCCGAGCAAGCCAATTTCATTGACGATGTGAATAGACATAGGTTCTCCCTTAAAGTGTAAACTAAGGTTTGTATAGCTTTGTATAGCGTTCTAATTGTTGAAGACTAAAATCGATCATGTTTTCACCCGCATAAAACGCCTTGTACCACGCCACGCTTTCATGTATCGCTTGCTTTAAAGGATACTGGGGTTTCCAATCCAAATGTGTCAACGCCTTGTCGATATTCAACTGCAATAAAGTCGCTTCATGCGGATGTTCCCCTGCTTCCACGGCGTAAGCTCCTGCCCCCCACGAGTCAATCACGTTCTGCACGACCGTTTCCACCGTGCCGACGCCGTCTTGATAAGGACCGAAGTTCCACGCTTCGGCAAAACGAGCGTCTCCCTTCAGTAAGCGATGTCCCACGCTCAAATAGCCCAACAAGGGTTCCAACACAAACTGCCACGGACGCACCGCCTGCGGATGCCTCAACACAATAGTCTCCCCTGCGTTCAACGCACGAATGCAATCAGGCACGAGCCGATCGAGCGACCAATCGCCTCCGCCGATGACGTTACCTGCTCGAACGGTGGCAATCAGGGTCTGATGCGTTTTACCGTATTGTATCGGATTGAAAAACGAATGTCGAAAACTCGCTGTTGCAAGTTCTGCCATACCTTTACTCGCACTATACGGATCATATCCCCCCATGGCATCATGTTCGACATAGGCATAATCCGTTTCACGATTTTCATAGCATTTGTCGCTGGTCACATTCACCACGGCTTTTACTGAAGGCGTATGACGCACGGCTTCCAAGAGATTCACCACGCCCATGACGTTGGTGTCAAAGGTTTCGACAGGGGCTTGATAAGACGGTCTCACCAAGGCTTGAGCCGCCAAGTGAAAGACGATCTCAGGTTGATGCGTTTCAAGCACCTCACGCAAGGCTTGAGCCTCTCGCACATCGCCAATGAGAGACGTCATGCGGTTTCCCAAATCCAGCAAGTCAAACAGATTCGGCGTCGTATGAGGTTCAAGCGAAAACCCCACGACCTTGGCTCCTAAGGCGTTTAAGGTAAAGCTCAACCACGCCCCCTTAAAGCCTGTATGCCCTGTCACCAAAACGGTTTTTCCGTTGTAAATGCCGTCAAACAAGTCTTTCATACGATTTACCACAACTTCCATGGGGCGTTTTGACTTGCCCACAAGGCTTCGAGTTCGGTTTTGTCTCGTAGGGTATCCATGGGTTTCCAAAAGCCTTCGTGCTTAAACGCAGTTAACTGCCCCGCTTTTGCCACCGATTCCAACGGTTCTTTTTCAAAGATGCACGCATCACCGCTTAGATACTTAAAAATAGCAGGCTCTAGCACAAAAAAGCCACCGTTAATCCACGCTCCGTCCCCTTTGGGCTTTTCGTGAAAAGCGGTCACAGCGTCATGGTCATCTAGGGCTAAGGCACCGAAGCGTCCCACTGGCATGACGGCGGTTACTGTGGCGATTTTGCCTTGGTCTTTGTGATGCTGAACCAACGCATCGATGTCGACATCCGCCACGCCATCACCGTAAGTGAGCAAGAAGGGAGCATCCCCGATGTAGGCCTTGGCTCGTTTAAGGCGTCCGCCTGTCATGGTATCGATGCCTGTGTCAACGAGGGTAATCTTCCATTTTTCAGCGGTCGATTGATGCACTTGAATGCTATTGGCTTCAAGATCAATGGTGATATCCGATTGATGCAAGAAGTAGTTGGCGAAATACTCTTTAATGAGGTAGCTTTTATAGCCCAACAGGATCACAAAATCGTTGAAGCCGTAGTGGCTGTAGATTTTCATAATATGCCACAAAATCGGCTTGCCCCCGATCTCAATCATGGGCTTGGGTTTTAGGCTACTTTCTTCGCTAATGCGGGTGCCGTAGCCCCCTGCGAGTAGGACGACTTTCATAAGCTACTTTCTGGACTTTTGAACGTAGCTCTATTGTCTCATAGCCTCTTGGATTTGGTCTAGTCTATAATCTTCCGCAGACCCTCTTCATATTTTAGAAGAGGGGGACACAGTGGACGAGAAACCGCTTTTAAATGGCGGTATCGCTAGTTTTCAAGAAAAGGGAAAAAATCGTTAATTTTGGTTTGAACCTTCGCTATATTTTCTTGGCTCCAAGGCTCACTCAAGCTTAGAACAACATTTTGAATCAATTCAAGCACATCTTTTTTGTTCTCAATCTTGAAATTAGGGACTTGGTTTACTAGATCATTCCTCATTTCAGGATCTAGTAGATCTAGTTTTGTTTTCAATTCAGGGTCTCTGAAAAATTGTTTATACCTTTGTAGTTCTTTCATAGCTCTGACTATAGGTAAATGTTCTCCCACGGCAATAAGTACACCCTGCTGAGTCGGATTTCCAAACCCAACACTATATACGTTTTCAAATGCATAAGAGACACCTCTAGGAGAATTATTTACATTTTTAAAAAAACCTGTTTGGTCGTTTGTTGGAATAATTTCAGGAGATAAGCTACTTATTACTGACGTAATAGATTTAATCATTTCTTTTTGATGAGCATGGGTATTGTCAACTACTGCATTAAAGAGTGCACCGTCTCGTTGCTGATGAGCCGACGGAGATATTACACGAGTGGGTGAGTTAGGAGAGGAGACAGAAAACATGGAGGGTAGATCCTTTGGGATTTTATTGACTAAAGAACGTCTAGGCTAGACAACCGTATAAAACACCCTCAATTTTAAATCATGCTATTCACAACAATCTGTTACAAAACTTAACCCACACGCCCCAATGCCAACGAAGACAAACAATTTTTCAAACTACGGTAAAAGTTTTCATGTGGTCCAATCAGCACCACATAAATCACATGCGCTTCTTCATTCAACTGATAACCAATCCGCCATTCTAAGCCTTTATACCGCACATGATGCGAGCGAAGCATCGTCAAGGGTTGCTTGAGCTGTTCCCCCAAGCCTCTGGGATTCGTCGCCAACAGCTCCAACGCCTGCTTCAACAACAAACGCAAGGGCTTGTCGAGCTTCTTTTGTGCCGACACCGCCGATCGACTTAATAAAACCTCGTAAACAGGTGATGGACTCATGGGGCTTAATCCACCAAGTCCGCAAAGACATCCGCCGAACGGACGACGTCGCCTTGCTTCACTTCTTTCAGACTTTGCATCACCAGTTCAAATTGATCGTCTGACA
>JBILSS010000160.1:0-4418 GCA_044371965.1 Vampirovibrionales bacterium | reverse complement strand
CCTGTAATGAAAAGATGAGCTTGAGAGGGGAAATACATAGAAGGAGACGTCCTTTTTGAAGATGCCCTAGTACACTTGCCGACAACGCACTAAATGCGAGGCTTCCGAGACATTTTGCGGACGGCAGGAACAAGGATAGGGCGAGGAGGTGGGGATTCAGGGGGGATTTTCAAGGGGGGACGAAGGGGAGGAGAAACGCAATGCGTCCTTCCCCGTCCCCCCTTGAACCGCCTTTAGAGGTGTTGGAGACCTTTGGCGGAGCAAAGGTCTCTGACGACGACCAGCTAAAAGCGGAGCTAGAAAACCATATTTTTCAGTCTAGCATAAACGGAGGAGTCTTTAAAGCATTTTTGTAACCGCTTCTACACCTTTATGCTATACTACTTAGGAATATAACATGAATCCCCATTGCTTACGCCTTAAGCCGAATAAAACGCCAGAATGGAAGTCCTATGCACGCCACAGAATCCCCCAAACCTACGAAAGCCATCAAACTTATTTTGGTTGAAGATCATCAAATGACCCGCATTGGTTTGCGTTTGATGTTGGAACAGGAGCCTCGTTACACCATTGTGGGCGAAGCCGAAACAGGCAAAGAAGCTCTGAAAGTGGTTGAAAAACGCCAAGGCGACTATGATTTAATCCTGATGGATATTGGGCTGCCTGACATGGACGGTATTGAAGCCACCCAGCGGATCAAAAAAAATTACCCTACGACCCCTGTGATGATGTTGACCTCTAAAGATGAGGGCAACGACGTGTTTGCTGCTCTTGGGGCTGGGGCTGATGCCTATTGCTTAAAGGGTGCGAGTTTTGAAACCCTTAAAACCGCTATCGATACTGTGGCGGAAGGGGCGAGTTGGTTGGATCCTGGAATTGCTCGCTTGGTCTTGGGACGCTTTCAAGGCAGTAGCTTACCTTTTGGAGCTGGCGAAAAATCAACGGCTCAACGCAATAATACAATGGTGGGTGTGCCTGTGCCTCATTCGCCGAATCAAACGATGGACTGCCCGTTAACGCCTCGTGAAATGGAAGTCTTGAAGTTGATTGTCGAAGGCTTTTCAAATGCGGATATTGCCGAAAAATGCGTGATTACCAAAGCGACGGCAAAGGCTCATGTACATAGCATTTTACAAAAATTGTGTGTGGACGATCGTACGCAGGCCGCTGTTTTTGCGATGCGTCAAGGCATCGTGCGTATGGAAGACATTAACCCTATTTTTTAGGGAAAACTCAGAGACCTTTGCTTGAACAAGGGTCTCTAAAAGCGGTTAAATTATAGTATTTTCTATATAAAATGTTCTATTGCCTCTTCGTTGTCGCTATGATTCTCGATGTGCTTATGTACGTCTTTGTACAATCACACATCTGCGAGTCTAGGCTCCTAGAATAGTCTAATAGCTCATTTTATCTATAAAACACTATACGTTTGATTTATTGAGCAGAAGTCTTCATAGAAGGCGTTTTAGACCATAATTGAATATGACCCGCCCAAAAGACACGACTTTTTTTAAGCTGTTCAGCCGTTAGTAATTGCTGGGCATGGAAGTAATAATCCATACGAGCCTTTAATACCGTGTTTTTTTGAGCTGTGTACTCATCAATCAAAGCGTTCACTTTTTCTTGAGAGAAGGAGGGGCATCCCATATACTCGAACATCGCAACTTTACTTGCCTTACTTTTTTCTTCTAAAGGCGTGACTTCGTTTTTGTATTGCGTTTCAAGCTCTTGAAAGGCCTTGCTTTGTTCAGCCGTTAACCCTAAAGAAGCTTTCCAATCTTCGGCGACTTTGTCCATACCAAAACCAGCGACACCATGCCCGTAAGCAGGCGGCTGAGGCTTAACGCAGGTCGCAGACGCACAGTTCTTTGTGTTGTTTTTAGAACAGTTTTTAGCGGAAGCCAAACCAATGAGACCAAACGAACTTAAAACCAAGAGTCCTAAAATCAGACTGGTGATACGTGTTTTCATGGGGATTTTTCCTTTTTTCTTTTTATTTCAAGCTCTACATATTTAGCTTAAACGTTTAAAATGTACCGACAACGAAGATGCCATACGAGATTTATTCGTTAGGCGGATAGGCTTTTAAAATGGCGTTAATCAGGGAAGACGTCGAACGCCCTTCCACCAAATCGATAAAGGCTATTTCGGTGCCAACTGCGGTTAAAGCAGGGGCTTCGGGTAGGGTTTCCAGTGTGTAATCGGCTCCCTTGGTGTGAATATCGGGGGCGATGGCGGTGAGAACATCGACAGGGCTTCGGGCATCGAAGATCGTCACATAATCGACGCATCGTAAGGCGGTGAGCAGTTCGGCTCGCTCCGCTTGAGGCAAAATCGGACGCCCATCATCCTTAAAGGTCTTGACAGACGCATCACTATTCAATGCAACGACCAAAATATCCCCCAAGGCTTTGCTGGCTTGCAAATAACGCAAATGCCCGACATGAAACAGATCAAAGCATCCGTTAGTCGTGACGACCGTTTTGCCCTGCTCACGCAAGGGTTTTAGGGTGTTTAGTAGTTCATCAAGGGGTAAGAGTGACATGAGCATTCTTTTCTAAAAAACGAATTTTAACAGGGGGTGAACTTTACGAAAAAGTCCTTCTCTAATATTTCTATTAAAGCAGGACTTCTTCATATAAGGGGTTTTCTTCAGAAAAAATTAGGGTTTGGCAGATGCCACAGGGGCTTCGCCTTGCCCACCGCCCTGCATTTGCTTCTGCATTTCTTCAGGAGACGAAGGCTTGTAATCGTCCGCAATCACGAGCTTGTTGGATTTTTTGAGCGATTCGATTTGAGCATCCAACCAAGTACCCACAGCTTGTTGACGTTTTTGATTTTCAAGCATTGCGGTAATTTCAGGCGTTGCTTCAGCTAAGTTTTTCTTTTTGGCGGGCTTGATTTCACCCACTTTAACGATGTGGAATCCGTAAGCCGATTTCACAATTTCAGGATACAACTGACCCGCCTTACCTTTTGCCAATGCCTTCCAATACCCAGGATCGCTGGTGCGTTGTTGCATGAAGCCCACTTCGCCTTTTTTGACTTGGGTCATGGTGTCTTCACTATTACGTTCGGCTAAGGCACCGAACTTATCAGGCGATTTTTTAATTTCAGCCAAAAGCTCTTCGGCTTTCTTTTTCTTGGCGTCAATTTCTGCCGTGACTTGTTTTTCAAGTTCTTGAGGCGTAATCGCTTTGTTTTTCGCTTGAATGTCGGCTCTGATTTTAGCAGGAATGGCTTTAATCAAAATATGAGCGGACGAAATCTGTAAAGGCAAGTCAAACTCAATTTCATGGGCTTTGTAGAACGATGCGACTTCTGAAGAGGCGATTGAACCTTTGACCAAGCCCAATTTGTCGACCAACTTTTCCAACTGCTTCATTTGTTTGAGCTGATAATTGAAGTCTTCTTCACTCATGTCATTTTGCTTGAAAATGGCTTGAAGGGCGGCGGTTCCACCGACTTGCTTAATGATTTCTTGACGCTTGGCTTCCAATTCTTTAGGCAAGACTTGAATATCGTACTTTTTAACCGCCTGATCGATCACGCTTAAAGCAATCAATTGTTGAATGGCTTGTTGCTTGATGATTTCTTTGAAAATGCCGTTGTCGCCCATTTGAGGGCTGTCGCCTACGCCCATTTGCTTGGCGGTTTGCTCGTAAGCTTTGTCATATTCATTCTTGGTGATGATTTTCCCGTCAATCGTCAAGACGGTGGCGCCACCTTGCGACGTATTCAATAAGCCTGTGGGCTGACCGCAACCACTCAAACCTAATGACGCCACTAACATTAAACTGAGGCATCCAGCGACCCACGCACGAGGCATTTTTATGAATACAGACATGACATTTCCTTTTCGAACGGCATTGACTTTTGACGAAGCAACGCAAATAATACACCAATACAGACTATTATACCAAAATAGGCTAAAATAGGCAAAGAACTCTTTTGTTTTTTAACCAGAAACGCCCAGAACAGGATACCCCCATGCCCCCGACTCCTCCAACTTCGCTTGAAGAACAACTAGAAGCCCAAGCCCCTGTATGGCTAAAACCTTTGCAGGTGGCTCGTTTGGAGTTTTTGAGTTACTTGGATGTCCAGCGTCAACTCTCTCGCCACACGCTACGAGCTTATCAAAACGACAGCCTCGATTTCATGGTCTGGGTGATGCAAAACTTTCTGGCACAATCCCCCAATAAAACCACTTTGCGAGATTTGCCTGCTCAATACTTGGGGCATTTGGCTCGTCAAAGCTTGTCACGATCCACGCTGGCTCGCAAAAGCTCCAGTTTGCGGAGCTTCCTTAAATATGTAATGAAAGAGGAGTTTTATCCGTTGTCGACCTTTAATTTGCGGTTTCATCAGCCTCGCTTGCCGCAAACCTTGCCCCATTTTTTGAGCAAAGAAACCATTGA
>JBILSS010000159.1:0-4429 GCA_044371965.1 Vampirovibrionales bacterium | reverse complement strand
CATGCCATCCATAGAAGAAAGGAATTGCGTAAGGGTAGCGTCATCTTCCTTAGCGTTCCAGCCTCCCCTTTTTCGAGCCACGGCATCAAGTTCATCAATAAAAATAATGACGGGACTTTTATTTTTTTTAGAGAGGGCTTGTGCTTCTTTAAATAATTCACGAGCCCTTGAGGCTCCTACACCAATATACATTTCGTTAAAGGAAGAACCTGTCGATGAAAGAAATGGAACGCCTGCTTCACCCGCCAAGGCTTTCGCAAGCAGTGTTTTTCCTGTACCAGAAGGTCCATGTAATAAGACGCCCTTGGGCATAACCGCCCCTTGTTTCTTGTACTTTTCAGGGTGCTTAATGAAGTCGAGAATATCTATCATGTTTTTCTTGGCTTCATCCGCCCCGAGTACATCGCTAAACTTGACGCCTGTTTCTTTAATGAGTTGAAAGGGAGATTGATATAAAAGATCTAATGGATCTCCTTTAGAGTCTTTATTCTTCCCTATTTTCTTCATTACCCAAGGCAACCACAAGCCCATGGTGCTAATGCTGACAAAGGCTCCTAAAAACGCCCATGCCGCCCAATTGACTTGCGACTTGCCTTTAGCATTTTTCGCTGACGGCACAATTTGTACCTGAATCGGTTGAGAAATGGAGGCATTTAAAACCGTAGGCAGTGCGGATTCCTTGGAACTTTTGGACGATTCTGCCGTTGAAGCTTGCGGTGTTTGAACAGGCTTGCCGTGCTGTGGCTTTTGCTGTTGGATATTTTGATAAAGTGAAGGCGTTGAAATGGGTAGCGTCATCGAAAAGCGAACCTATTTTAGGGGATATAACTCCATAAAACACGCTGAACTTTTTCTTGTGCTAGGAGGAAGAACAGGAAAAAAGATTTTTGCAGAGCTTTCTATAAGAAAGATTTCTTAAAAAACCATAAGACGCTTTTTGAAATCTGCCTGTAACGCCAAGACACGCTCATAATCCGCTTGCGTCGCATGATGCACCCCCAACACATGCAGGCTCCCGTGAATGAAACGCTCCAGCACATAATTAAAAACCGTTTCTTCCCCCCGATGCGTTTCGGCATAATCCACCGAAACCATGACCGTGCCTAAATGCCCACCGTGCTGGGTTAACGCCTTTTTGAGGGCATCAGGCAGTTCGCTTTGTAAGGGAAACGCTGGCTCATCTTCGGCGTGATCGTCCCCTAGACTGGCATTTTCAAGCGTGGGGAAGCTCAAGACATCGGTAGGAGCGTCTTTGCTTCGTACGTCCAAGTTGACGACTTGTATGGTGGGATTGTCGCAAAAAAGCCAATCTAGGCTCCACGGTTCTTGATTCGGAGGGAATTGAAACCCATGCACCGCCCATAAGTCTTGGGCATGAATCCAGTCCAGCAAAACGGCTTCTAGCGACGCATGAGCCTCTTTAAAACGCCCCAATAGTGGATGATCCTTTAGCCCTGCTTGGCTATACAACACAAGCGAAACGGCGTTTAAGGAACTAGAAGCTTCTAGGGGAAAGTAGTGTTGGAAGTCGGCGTTCATGGTAGTAAGGTAATCGGTTTACGAAAGCTAAAGGGTTCATCAGGTTCCCGAAAATACAGAATGCCGTCTTCAGGGCTTTGCCAGCACAGGAACAAGGTTTCGCCGTCTTTGGCTTTGTAGGGGAACTCAATAATACCCGCTTCCACGTCTCGCAGGAAAAAGCCCTTGTCGTCAAAGCGTTTAATCCAGTTTTCTAAGGCGGTTTCAAAGGTGTGCATTTTATTATTCATGAGCTTTTCAAGTTCCGCTTGTTGATCCATGCGTTCAGCGTATTGCAAGGCATACAGGCGTTTGCTCAACATCAGGTTGTCATGCAAGTCGTCGAGTTCTTCAATCGCCTTGGCGAGGTGTGATTTCACCCAAGGCAAGGATTCCACCGCTTCTTCTAAACTAAAGTAACGATGAATCGTCTTACGAGGCGACTTGGATTGTAATTGCTTCAAAAAACTAAAGAGATCTTTCATAGTAACCTTTATAAAATATTCGGTACGACATAGGCACCGTCTTCGGTTTCAGGGGCATTACTCATCAGGGCTTCACGACTCAAGGGCATTTCGGCAACATCTTGACGGAAGGGGGTTTTGTCTTTGGCGGAAATGGTGGGGGTCACGGGGCTGGCGACAACATCCGCAGGGCTGGAGAGGTCTATATCCCCAAGGGGCAAGTTGTTGAGCAATTCCACAAAATTCAACACTTTAGACAATTCCCCTTGGTACTGCTGGACTTCTTCATCGCTCAAGGCAAGACTTGAGAGGGTGGCGACTTTTTTAACCATTTCGGCATCAACGTTCATCATAAATTAGACTCTTTCTTCGGGCTTAAATCATGTGATACCAATTAAACGAATAAATGTCGTGTTGTCTCTTCGTTGTCGCTACGATTTTTTTGTTCTTTATGTACGTTTGTGTACACGCCATCACAAAAAAATCTAGGCTCCTAGAATAGCCTAACACGCTATTCACTCGTTTAAATGGTATGAGCTTATTATACTATAAAATTGCTCAAACTCATCATCTTAATCAAAGCTTTATGCTTTGCCATAGAACGCATTGTATAGAAGGCTCTGCGAAAGTGGCTTTCTATATTAGCTAGGAAAAACGCTCACATTGCCCCCACTGACCATGCAAATCACGAGGCGTTCAGGCGTCGGCTTCCACGCATCAATGTGCATCGCCATAAACAAGGTCGCCCCCGAAGGTCCTTCCACACGATCCCCCAAGTGACGAAAGGTCTCCTTCATGCCCCATGCCATTTGCTCGTCATTCATCTTCGCAGGAATGACATTCAAGGCATTAAAAATAGCGAGATTGCCTTCCGCTGGCGTTTTCACTCGAACCGCATCGCCGTATTTGGTGGACATATTCTGAAGTCGCAAGCCCACGAACTTTAAGTCGATCGACTTAAAGCGAGCATCCCACGCTGCCGCCATGGCAAGTGCTGTAGCCGTACCCGCAAGCAAGCCCCCTCCCCCAATGGGAGAGATTAGCACAACTTCTTTAATCGCAGGATTCTTCGCCAAAATCGGCGTGAGTTGACGGAATAATTCCAAGCCAATCGTGCCTTGCCCAGCGACGACCCACGGATTACTATAGGGATCCAAATAATAGCCTTCACCGCCCAAGCTCTGCTCGATCGCCCACGCACGGGCTTCGTCGAAGGTGTCGCCGATGTACAGCACGCTGGCATCAACGCCTCGGTGACGCACGGCGAGAATCTTACTATTGATGTTCTTGAGCTTGAGTTCAGACGTATTATTCGGCACCACAATTTGCACCGATTTAGGACGCAACAACTCCGCCGCCTTCAAGATCCCCATGGCGTGATTGCCTGTGGACACGGCGATAAACTGCGTTTCGCCGTACGATTGCATGGCTCGACGCATGCCACAAAAGGCACCACGCATTTTGTAGGCTTTGATGATGGTTTGATCTTCACGCTTGAAATACAAGTTTGGCATCAAGGGGCTGGCTTCTAAGGCAGTCACCGCATTAGACAGCACAGCAGTGCCGATTTCCTTGGGACGCAGGCTCAAGCTTTTGCGGAAGGGATGCATCAAGCGTTCGGCTTCTAAAATACTGGTATAGAGGTGAAGCAGGGGGATATAGGTTTCCACTGGCAGGCCTTCAGGCACGCTGGGTAGGATGATGCGTCCGTTGGGGGCGACTTGGGGAGGCATCATGCCGTTGAGAGCCTCGGTGGGGAAGAGTTGTTGCGACATCCCAAGGGCATCCCTGTGGCGGGGAGGCGTCTTTTCGTTTTGAAGCGAGGTGGGAAGCACGTGTTTCATCCTTTAGAAGCATTTGTCTTTATAAGCATAAACGCATATTGAATTAAAAACAATGCGTGCGTTACAATTTTAGCTCAAAATAAAGCATGACGAGCGTTTCATTCACTTCTTGGTGATAGGGTTCAATCGTGTGAAAACCTAATTTTATGTAGAAGTTCTTCAAACCCAAACGCTCCTCGGTGTCGAGCCAAATGGCATCATAGACGCCTTCGGTGCGAATCTGTTGAATCACTTCTTCCATTAAATACCGACCGTAACCCTTGCCTTGCGTAGATGGCAACACATAAAGCCGTTTGATTTCCGCCTTGCCTGCTTGAAAGGGGTGATACGCCACACATCCAACAGGCGTGCCGTCTTCAAGTAAGATCAATACATCGGCGTGGGGCTTTTGGATGTATTTGTCGATTTCTTCGACGAAAGACCCTGTGTAAAAATTGGGGACAATCGAAAATTCGGTGTCTAAGAAATCTTTGAAGGAGATAAACAGGGCATCTGCGACAGGCAGTAGCTCTGGCGATGCTTTGAGTGATTTAATGGCTAGAGATGACATAAAAAACCTTTTCATCTAACAAAAACGCTTTTTTTCAGTATACAGGCAGATGC
>JBILSS010000158.1:0-4444 GCA_044371965.1 Vampirovibrionales bacterium | reverse complement strand
AGCCTAACGCCTGCTTGATTCTTATATTTTAGCGAAAGGAGGCTTCTTTTTTAAAAAGCCTCCTTTTGTATTAATCCTTCAATTTAAGGAAATCCCCATGACCACGACAGCCTCTAACATCACCTATGAGTTTAATTTTGACTGCCCTCAAGCGTTGTGTCATTACGCCAGCGAACTATGCTTGGGCATCCCCGACGTGGATTCGGTAATGTTGCGTTATAAGGATGACGCCAATTTCGTCGAACAACCTTATGCCGTCGCCGTTTTTAGCCGTCAAGTATGGGTCAAAGATGCCTTAACGCAGATCCTCAATGCGGATGACGTCCTTAATTTTACGCCAGAAATAAGCGTCAACACCATTGAAGAAGCCGATTGGGCGGAAGCTTGGAAAGCCTTTTGGGATGTAGATCCTGTGATTGAGGGCGTCTTGACGATTTGCCCGAGTTGGAAGACGCATACGCCCCAAGCAGGCGAAGTCGTGCTGGATTTAGATCCTGGTTCCGCCTTCGGGACAGGTGCGCATGAAACCACACGGCTGATGCTTCAACAGGTCTATGCCTTGCATGAACGAGCGTCTTTAGCAGGCAAGCGACTCATGGATTTAGGTTGTGGGTCTGGTATTTTGGCGATTTACGCCGCCAAATTAGGGGCTGTCGACGTGTTGGGTTTGGATATTGATGCTCAAGCGATCGTCGTTTCCGAAGAAAATGCTCGATTAAATGCGGTTGAAGGCGTGACACATTTTGAAACGACCCCGATTCAAAATATTCCTGTTACTGAACCAATCACCGACCGCTACCCCGTGATGCTGGTGAACATTCTAGGCCCTGTGATTATTGAGTTACTACCAAGCATCGTGGAGCATTTGGCTCCGCAGGCGACGTTGTTGTGTTCAGGTTTGATTGAAAAAAGTTGCGATGACCTTGAAAAAGCGTTAGCCTCATATGGCTTTAGCGATTTCAAACGGCATCAAATGAATCAGTGGTTTGCCCTTGAAGCGATTTATAGCCAAGTTTAGAGTTTTCTGTACAGTAGGCTATTCTAGGAGCCTAGACTCGCAGATGGGTGAAGTGTACAAAGACGTACATAAGCACATCGAGAATCGTAGCGACAACGAAGACGCCAGACGCTATTTAATCGTTTAATTGGTATTAATACGGCTGTAAAACTCCTCCTAATACTGTAGGTGCTTAAAAAAACTGGCTCTAAATCTCGACTATAGGCTATAATAAAGCTATAGAAAACGCTTTTTTTCTTGAATACTTAGATTCATGTAGAAGATTAAACGATGACGAAAGAACGCCCCATCGTTCAAAATAACCCCTTAAAACTGGAGTGCCTTATGATGAACCTTACTTTTTTACGCTTGATTTCAGCGTTGCGTCCCAATCCTCGTTTTTGGTTATTACAAGGGATTATGGTGCCGTTAGTGGCTCTTTTGGGTGGATTATACATCGCAAGCGAAGCCCATGCAGGTGACTTCAAGCACGTCTACAGCGATTATGTTGTTCAGTCGGATACGTCTAAAGCCTTCCCACAAGCCCCTTCTTTTCAAAACCCGATTGCCATGCCTGCTTTAGAAATGCCTGCCTATAAAGTACATTTTTCAAACTATGAATACCCCACACAGTTTCTTGGCGGAAGTCCTAGCGATCCTGTAAAACTAACCGCTTTTCAAAAGTACTTGTCTACAGCCGTGAATAGTTACGACACCATGGCGTTTACCAATCATTTGGAAGAAGCCGACTACCGTGTTGAAATTGAATGTGCGGGTCTCTTGCTATGCTCTCGCCTTCAATTGAATGTGTATGATGTGCATCGTAACTTTTTAGCATCTTTACAGTTGCCTCGTAAGCGTTTGATCAATTCGGATGAAAATCTGAAAGCCGAAGCCCAGTACATTGCGGAATCCGTAAACAAGCGTTTACAAGCCTTCCCTCAAGGCGGTTACGGCAGCTATCGTGAAGAAGCCAAGGGTTGCCCTGCGGATCGTCTGATTAAAAAAACGCCATAGCTCTTCGAAGCCATCCAAAAAGATAAGACATCATGTTGACCCTAAGGCTTTCGAAGGGGAAACATCTCCCAAAATTGAAACCGCAAGGGTTAGGGAGATCCTTCGTTTTACTCAGGATGACGACTTTACCTTCCTCTAAAGATCTAATACCATTTAAACGATTGAATAGCGTATCGGTGGATTCTAGGAGCCTAGACTCGCAGATGTGTGAAGTGTACAAAGACGTACATAAGCACATCGAGAATCGTAGCAACAACGAAGACGCCAGACGCTATTTAATCGTTTAATTGGTATAAAACAAGAAGCGACGTTCCACCGCTCGCAAGGTCTCATAATCAAGCCCGGCTTCTAAAAGCTCTTCCGCTTCTAAATTAAACAGCGTAATCCACTGCGTCACACGACGCTGCATGGCAGGACTGGCGGTGACAAAGTTCTTGAGACAACGGCAGACTTCTTCAACCGCCTGATGACGGCTCAATGGTTCCAACCACGCTCGATCGTCTACGAAAGCCGTATTGCTCCACTGCTGATGCTTACGTCCCATATTTCACCCTTTCACAATTCAATATGACACAAGAAGAGGTATTTCTTCTTGTGCGATAAATTCACTCGTTTATTTTGTCTGATGCAACGTCTCAAAGCCTATTAGATTTATACCCTTCAAACGAGAGAATAGCGTGTTAGGCTATTTAATCGTTTAATGGGTATTACTTTGATGTAACGTGCTATTATAATACTCGTGATAATTCAAAAAACCAAGTCACATTTTGTAACGCTTTAAGGGGTTTTTTCTTGACCTTTCTTTATTATTGTTTTACGGTTCTCGTCCTTGTCTATTCACTAAGCCCACTGCTTTCCGTTCAGGCGGTTCAAGTAACAGAAGTCGACACTCACGCCCCCCTTTCTAAGGAAAAAGCCCCCTTGAGCCTGCCTGCGGGATATGCCTTTAAGGTGAAATTGAAGCACCCCTTGAGTTCTCGCTTGAATCGTGTGGGGGATCCTGTTTGGGCAAGCTTGGTGCATCCCTTTAAAATCGAAGACACGGTCATTGCTCCAGCAGGATCCACGCTTTTCGGCGTGGTGGATGCGGTGCATCCACCGACGTGGCGACCACGAGTGCATGGTTACTTACAAATCCGTTTTGAAATACTTGAGCCGAAGGGTGCGACCTTTCGCTACCCGATCAACGCCGTTATTAACAGTGTAGACAACACGCACGGGCGTGTGTTTGGCAACACCACGGCAACGACGCTTCAACATGCCAAAGACGGCAATCATTGTGAACTTCCCACAGGCACGGTGTTGCCTTTACTTTTAGAAAAGCCGTTCACCAAGGGAGGAGGCTTTGTTCCGCCAAGATATACTATTCGTCAGACCATCAAGTAATACCAATTAAACGATTAAATAGCGTCTGGCGTCTTCGTTGTCGCTCGGGTTCTCGATGTGCTTATGTACGTCTCTGTACACCTCACCCATCTGCGAGTCTAGGCTCCTAGAATCCACCTATACGCTATTCAATCGTTTAAATGGTATAAGGTTTGGTTCCTCCTCCTAATTTCAGGAGAGGGTATACGGAATATTCTTGAAAAGACAAGAATATCCCTTAAAAAGCATAAAAAAAAGCCCTCTTCGTAAAGAGAGCTTAGAACCAACCAATCAATGTAAATGTTCGGCTTTTCTTGGGAGAAAATCTGTTTTTAGCTTTTGTAGGCTTGGCGTTTACCGTTCCCCTACAAGAACTAATCTATCAACAACGAAAATAAGAAGCAAGCACTTTATGACATTATTGTGAAGTTGTTACATTTTGTTACAAAACCCCTCTTTAAAGTGTTCTGGACTTATATCATTTAAACGATTAAATAGCATATAGGTGGATTCTAGGAGCCTAGACTCGCAGATGTGTGAGGTGTATACAAACGTTCATTGGCACATTATAGACACTGTAGGGGAAACTCTTTAAAATACTATAAAACGGCTACAAGGGTTTGCGTCCCTGAATCACACGAATCAAGACCGACGCAATGGCTAGCACAATTAAAATGTGAATAAACTCACCGAAAAAGTGGAAGCTAAAACCGAGTATCCATAATACAAGTAAAATCATCGCAATCGTGTAAAGCATGGGGTGTTGTCCTTTTTTTCGTTCACGATAGAAAGCTCTGCAAAAGTCCTGTCCCCTCTCCTTGAGGAGAGGGCTAGGGAGAGGGGGGGATGTCTAAAACCCAGTGTTTACATCTACTCCCCACCCCAACCCTCCCCTTAAAGGGGAGGGAGTAAGATGCCTTTTAGACTTTCGCAGAGCTTTCTATAGTGTTTTATAGATAAAATGAGCTATTAGACTATTCTAGGAGCCTAGATTTTTTTGTGAAGGCGTGTACACAGACGTACATAACAGAACAAAAAAATCGTAGCGACAACGAAGAGGCAATA
>JBILSS010000157.1:0-4463 GCA_044371965.1 Vampirovibrionales bacterium | reverse complement strand
TTCTGTAGCGAAGCGTTTTTGCCATTCGATTAGACTTATTTCGGTTTGTCGCATAAAGTAAAACTCCTTATTTTCTACTTATACAACATTATACCATTGCTTTCCGCATTTTAGTAAGGAAGCATATAAAAGAACCTTAGAAATGTATAATCTTGCTTATCGTAAAGATAAAAAAGCACTGAATGATATGCCTAAAAATATAAGAATACAAGTTCAAATAAACAATATCAATGTAGAAAATTTGATTACTAGAGTTCGAAATAAATGTCGAATTTCGGAACAAATGGAATCAGAGGTTGTTCCCTCTACAGGTGAACATAAAGGCTCCTTTAGTACTAAAAGACTGAACAATAAAAATAGAGGGAAAGTGAGAGTTGGTCTTAAAAAATAAAGTCTATGGTGTCAATTTTTTTTCATCAATAAAAACATTTAAGCTTTACTAAATAGTCCTTAAACAACCGCCTTACCAAGTTGGAAGGCGATTTTAAAGCCTTTCTGAAAACCATGCGTCCCACACAGCCCCTGTTTGACTTGCTTAGTGCCATGTTTAAAGATGCGTGGGAACAACAAGCGAGCCATACAACCGCACTGATTCAATCCGCCAAGCAAAAGGTTGTTGGCATTGAACGGCAAATTGAACAGCTGGTGGATCGGGTGGTAGAAGCGACCGTGCCTTCCGCCATTACACGCTATGAGCAACGGATTGCCCAACTGGAAAAGGAAAAATTATTGATGGAAGAATCCATTTACAGCACGCCCCCACAAGGCAGATTTGAGGAACTCTTCGAACACGCCATGAGCTTCCTCTCAAACCCTTATAAATTGTGGACTTTGGGGCAGTTAGCACATAAAAGAACGGTGCTAAAATTAGCCTTTTTAGACCGCCTGACATACAACAGAAAAACAGGACTTCAAACACCCCTAATCGCCTTACCGTTCAAGGTTTTAGACAACTTGAACGGGGAAATTTTAAAAATGGTGGAACATCGTAGACAAGTTCCGAACATATTGTAGAGAAAACAGTGAGTGGTTGTCAATCCTTTTAAAGCAAGTTGCCTAAAGAAACAGGAGTCCTTACCATGCGAAAAGATACCCTTGAAAAAGCTAAAGCCGATCTCGCTTCCCTTGATGAAGCAGGGAAAGCCAAGTTTAAACGCCTCGAACGAAACCATTTGGAACCCGTCAAGCTAAAGGTCGGGGAAGGAGGAAGCATCGAGCTGAAGAATCCAAAAGCCAACATTGTGGATCATTACATTCAACTACTTGAAACCATTGGCGTGGCGGATGACGATGTGCATCACTATGTGCTTACTCAACTGGTGGCGATTTTGGGGGAAGACAACATGAATGCAGGGCTTTCCCTATTGAGAGGCATTGCCCCCAAAGATAGTATCGAAACGATGTTGGCTTCCCAAATGGTGAGTGTGAATCATCTTGCTTTGGTGATGATGCGTCGTAGTTTGAATGAAAACATTCCTAGTGGTCAAGTGGAATCATTGATCAACCGTAGCACCAAACTATTGAAAACCTTTGCCACGCTAAACGAAAGCTTGGTGAAGTATCGCAATCAAGGCAAGCAAGTGATTCAAGTGCAACATTTCAACGTGGAAAATCACGGGCAAGCAATGATTGGTAACATCGGGGGAGGGGGAGTCCATGCGAAAACATGAAGATCTACCCCTTGTCCAAACACTTCACCCCTTTAAGCAATGTGGATCCACCAGCAAAAGAAGTGGTTTGCCTTGTGTGCAACCTGCGATGAAGAACGGTCGGTGTCGTTTTCACGGGGGTAAATCCACAGGGGCGAAAACGGTGGAAGGCAAGCAAGCCCAACGGCGAGGCAATTTAACGCATGGCTACTATTCGATTGAAGCTCAAATAGAACGCCTACGAGCCAAGCTCTTGATGCAAGGCATCCATGAGGGGGTGTAATAGAACTTTAAGAACGCACAAAAGCAAGCAAGGCGGAAATATCTCCCTTGTCAGCTTTTTGAAGGGCTTGTACATAAGCTGTGCGAGTGTCATTCATAGACGTTAAGGTAACGCTTCCCCAAGTGAATCTTGCCTGCCCGAGTTGACGCAACAATAAATCGGTTGCCAAGCGAGCATGACGACCATTTCCATTAGGAAACGGATGAATCCACACCAAACGATGATGAAAACGAGTCGCTATTTCATCAGGGGGATAGGTGCCTTGCTCGATCCAAAAATGAACATCATCCACGAGCTTTTTTAACTCTGTTTGAATCAGGAAGGCATCTACCCCGATATTACGAGCGGTTTTGCGAAAATTGCCTGCCCACTTCCACACGTTAGCAAACATCTGTTTATGAAGCTTTTTAAGAAAGTTAATCTCTAAAACCGTTTTAGGCTTGCGAATGAAATAAGCACGTTCGGCTTCAAGGATGTTGCTTTGCTCAACGGCATTGAGTTCATCTCTAAACGTGATGTAAGAAGGAATTAAATCGCTTTTTTCTTCTTCAGAGAGAGGGGTTGACGCATCATCGGTTTGGAATAAATCGCTCATTCTGCATCCTCCCATAAGCGAGAGGGCTTGTCTGTTAGGAAGTCATCGATCAGTCGTTGAAGCTGTTCTTCTAGTTCTTCAGGCAATACACCTTGTGCTTCAAGATTCATGCTATGGCTGGTTTGAGCCAGCAAGGCAAGGGCTTTTTGTCGGGCTTGTGCGTGGACTTTCTCTTGCAAGCTTGTTTCAGGGATTAACGCATAAACAAATCGACACCCCAAGGCATTAGCGATGCGTTCCATGGTGGCAAGGGTGACACTGCCTTTGAGTTCGTCTTGCTCTAAGGAGCCGACTTGTTGCCTTGACACCTTCATACGGTTGCCAAGCTGTTCGAGCGTCATGCCTACGGCTTCACGAATGGCTTTAATCCAGCCCTTTACAGGGCGTTCAAATTGGGTGCTTGCTTGAATGGATTGGAAGCGTTTGTCGAGTTGTCGGCGGGCTTCAAAGGAACGAGACTTCATTTTGTCAACCTTTAAGTTTCTTTTTTATTATTTAATAGTAACCTATAAGTTGACAAAATTCAATACTTTGTCAACTTATAGGTTGACTTTTTAAATCGGTAGCTTTTCCCCAAAAGTTCTGAATCACGTCTGCGTGAATGTTGCCAACATGCGGTTTACACTATATTTTCAAATTGTTTTTACCTCGCCCCTACCTAGTCTTGTTTCACAGGACACAAAGCCACACGGCTTGAAGGGCATATAGCTGTGCTTAGTCAAGGAATCCCTTCAATCGAGTGCTTCGGCTCGGATCACGCAATTTACGCAAGGCTTTTGCTTCAATCTGACGGATGCGTTCACGAGTTACACCAAACAACTGCCCAAGTTCTTCAAGGGTGTATTCTTTCCCCTCTATAAGAGCTGTCATTAAAGACTTATTCGTCATCTCTTGTAAATGAGATGTAATCGTTTCTATAGAATACAGGCTCCCTTGTAAGCCATACCTTAATATAATGACAAGCCGTATTCTGTTATTTTTCAGTTCTTTTAGAGACTTGTTTATGGCATCTCTTCTTTGGAACTCTAGCACGTGTTGTTCTAAGGGCTTTATTGAGGTGTCTTCCATAAAAGCTAGGCGGTTATTCACCTCTTCATCTATGGAGTCATCGAGTGATATGGTGTTTTGTTCGTACTGTTTGAACATTTCAATTTTTTCAACAGGGCATTGCATGGCATCCGCCAACTCATCGAAGGTGGGTTCTGGAAAAAACGATTTTTGTATTTTATTCATTTTATCGATGATTTCAACCATGTGAACAGGCAAACGAATGAGTCGAGATTTGTCTGCAATAGCTCGAGTAATCGCTTGACGAATCCACCACGTCGCATAGGTTGAAAACTTAAACCCTTTGCGGTAATCAAACTTTTCAGTCGCACGAATCAAGCCTAAGTTGCCTTCTTGAATCAAGTCTTCAAAGGCTAAACCACGATCGATGTATTTTTTCGCAATGGAAACTACCAAACGCAAATTGGCACGCACCAAACTAGCCTTGGCTTGTTCATCGCCTTCACCGATGCGTTTGGCGAGTTCTAGTTCTCCTTGGGTATCCAAGAGTTTGATGCGTCCGATTACTTTTAAGTACCAGCTAATTAACTCTTCTGTTTTTACAACCTTTTCAGTTTCAGCTTTAGGGTCATCCCAAACGATCGGGGCATCCGAACTCAAAATACTCAAATTTTCAAGATTGAAACTCATAAGATATTTCAGATCTTTTTCTTTGAATATGGGATGAATCTCTATTGTCTTCGGTAAAACAGCTTCCACCACTTCTTGCATCGTATTATTTTTAGGTGGACGTTTTTCAACATGCTGAATCACAAGAGATTTATTCGGATGCACATACACAATAAGAAGAGACGTCTTATAACATTTGGCAATTTCACGAGACATACGTTCATAATTCGTAATAGACGTATCGGCTTCTAGGAGAACC
>JBILSS010000037.1:0-14967 GCA_044371965.1 Vampirovibrionales bacterium | reverse complement strand
GGTTGTTCGGGTTAATTGCACCTTCGTTATTAGACGTTTGAAATGAAAGAGTTAGGACTCCTATGATGTCTGTTCATTACGAAACAAAAACCTACGACGTGCTTGTCATCGGGGCTGGTGGAGCAGGCTTAAGAGCCGCCATTGAAGCTTCTGCACAAGGCGTTTCGGTGGCATTGGTCACCAAATCATTACTCGGCAAAGCCCACACCGTTATGGCAGAAGGCGGAATGGCGGCCGCCCTTTCCTATGTCGATGCCGACGATTGCTGGCAAGCCCATTATAAAGACACCATTCGTGGTGGCAAATACTTAAGCAATTTCCGTATGGCGGAATTGCACGCCAAAGAAGCCCCAGAACGAGTCAAAGAACTCGAAAAATGGGGAGCCGTCTTCGACAGAACGCCAGATGGTCGTATTTTACAGCGTCCGTTTGGGGGGCATACCTACCGTCGATTGGCTCACGTTGGCGACAGAACTGGGCTAGAACTCATCCGCACCTTGCAAGACAAGGGTATCCACTGTGGCATCGATGTTCACATGGAATGTACGATGACGCATCTTTTGAAAGACGGCGATCAAGTCGCAGGTGCCTTTGGCTACTGGCGTGAAAGCGGTCGTTTTATTTTGATTAACGCCAAATCCGTGATTTTATGCACAGGTGGCATCGGTAAAGCGTACAAAGTGACGTCCAATAGCTGGGAATATACCGCTGATGGTCAAGCGATGGCAATGAAAATCGGTGCTGAACTCATTGATATGGAATTCTTGCAATTCCACCCGACAGGCATGGTTTGTCCGCCTTCGGTCAAAGGGATTTTGGTGACTGAAGCCGTTCGTGGTGAA
The DNA here is from genome assembly GCA_044371965.1 of Vampirovibrionales bacterium. Taxonomy (GTDB): domain Bacteria; phylum Cyanobacteriota; class Vampirovibrionia; order Vampirovibrionales; family JAJTHC01; genus JAJTHC01. The sequence goes on along the minus strand of JBILSS010000037.1, from coordinate 14,125 downwards.
GGTGGTAAATTGACGAACGCCTTAGGCGAGCGTTTTATGAAGAATTACGATCCTGAACGCATGGAACTTTCGACTCGAGACATCGTGGCAAAAGCCATTTACACCGAAGTGAAAGAAGGTCGTGGATCGCCAAATGGCGGTGTTTTCCTCGATATTTCGCATCGTGGAGCCGACTACATCAAACGCAAGTTGCCGTCGATGTATCACCAGTTCCTCGAACTCGGCGATGTGGACATCACCAAAGGCCCAATGGAAGTCGGTCCGACCATGCACTACACCATGGGTGGCGTTCGGGTGCATGCTGAAACGCAAGAAGTCTTGAATGTTAAGGGGCTTTATGCGGCTGGCGAAGTTTCTGGGGGCTTGCATGGAGGCAATCGCTTAGGCGGAAACTCCTTGAGCGACTTGATCGTGTTCGGTCAACGAGCAGGTCAACATGCCGCTGAGTTTGCCAAGCAACAAACCGTTCTACCCAAGATTAACGACGACGAGGTCAAAGGCTATGCCGAAGAGTTGGTTGCTCCCTTTGAGCGTGATTCTAAAGCCGAAACGCCTTATCAGATTCAAGCTGACTTGCAAGAACTGATGAACGATAAGGTGGGTATTGTGCGCGAAGAACAAGGGCTGAAAGAAGCCATTGAAGAACTTCAAGTGCTAAAGGCTCGTGCGAAAGTGGCTCGTGTGGATGGCAGCCGTGCTTACAATCCCGGTTGGCATTTGTCGCATGACATTCACAACATGATTTTAGTGGGTGAAGTCGTGGCTCGTGCCGCCCTTCAGCGTACCGAAAGTCGTGGTGGGCATACCCGTTTGGATCACCTTGAATCCGACAATGAGCAATGGCGTTTCGTCAATAGTACCATTCGCTTGACAGATTCGGGTGAGCTGGATGTTTCGACGTATGAAAAGCCTCAAATGGATGCAGCACTTCGTGACTTATTTGAAAAGTCCGATGAGCTAGCCATTACACAAAGCAAGCAGAAAATATAAGAAAGGAACGCTCTTATGATGATGAGTCAAGGCGTTGTGGATCGTGAGTTTCACATTTTTCGTGGTTTGCCTGATGCAGATGGCGAGCATATTGGAGAAGTCAAAGCCTTTACCGTGCCTGTTCAACCAGGGTGGGTTGTTTTGGATGCCCTGTTATATTTGCAAGCACATAATGCCCCTGATTTAGCGATTCGCTGGAATTGTAAGGCGGCGAAATGTGGGTCTTGTGCGGCTGAAATCAACGGTTTGCCCAGCTTGATGTGCAAAACACGTTTGGATCACATGCCTTTGGACAAGCCTGTTTTGGTTCGTCCCATGCGGACGTTTCCGTTGATCAAGGATTTGGTGACGGATGTCAGCTGGAACTATGAAGTCAACAAGCGTATCACCCCATTTACGCCGTATAATGACGATCAATCCACGTGGCGATACTTCCAAGAAGATGCCGATCGTGTGCAAGAGTTCCGCAAGTGTATTGAATGTTTCTTGTGTCAAAACTCCTGCCATGTTATTCGCCATCACCGCAAGTTTAATCACTTTGCAGGGCCTCGTTTCTTGGTACGTTTGGCGTCGCTTGAAATGCACCCCCTTGATGTGGCGGATCGCATCCCCTTCATCAAAGAAGAAGCAGGCATAGGGCTTTGCAACATCACGAAATGTTGTACGGAACGTTGCCCTGAAGATATTCGCATTACCGACAATGCCATTATTCCTCTAAAAGAACGTGTGGTGGATCGTTATTATGACCCGATCACGATGCTTTTACACAAAATTGGTATCAAACACTAAATAAAACAAGCGACTCACCTTTATATGCAAAGGTGAGTCGCTTTAAAGGATGCCCATGTCGTTTCGCAGCCCTCAACAAGTCATCAATATGCACCAGTACCGGAAAGTGCCTATTTGGCAACGACTTTTAGGAGCTATTGCTTATCCGATTTTCTTTTACTATAGCCTGAAACTAGGGGGACTGAACCTCTTTCCCTTTTTGATGATGTTTCTCGTGATGTGGGTGATTTGTCGAAGCGGGAAAATCAATACGCCTGCCTTTATCAAGTATCATGTCGCCCAAGCCTTTGCAATCGGCGTGATTGCGGATGTGATTCGTATGCTGGTGAATGCCCTTTTAGATGTTTTTCTAGCGGCGTTGCCCTTCTTTAGTTTTTTACCGTTTTTGGATTGGACAACGCAAATTAAACTCGGTTTTATTAGCGTGTGGTTACTGCTTTTGGCGGGATTTGCCTTATATAACATCGCCTTAACGCTTCTGGGTCGTCAGCAAGAGTTTCCGCTTTCAAGCAAAGTCGCCAAACGCATTGTCTATTAAGGATGCCTTCCGTATGCCCACTTCAAAACCAGTCGTTTTAGGCTTAACAGGTGCTTCGGGTAGTATTTTGGGCTTGCGTCTATTGAAAGAATTGCTTTTACTCAATGTTCATGTGGATGTCATTTTTTCGGAACACGCCAGCCTTGTGATGCAACAAGAATTGGGCGTTTCGGTAGAAGGCAACACCTTAGACGAAAAAAAAGCATCGCTTTTGCGACTGTTAAAGCTTGATGCGTCCACCTACGGCACCTTTTTGAACTTGTATTCCAATAAAAATATCGGAGCCAAACCCGCCAGTGGCACGCATCTTCACCGAGGCATGATCATTGCCCCTTGCTCCATGGGGACGCTCGCCCACATTGCCCAAGGCATGAGCGATAGTTTACTGACTCGTGCGGCGGATGTCACCTTAAAAGAAGGGCGACGCCTGATTTTGGTGCCTCGTGAAACGCCGTTTAATGTGATTCATCTGCAAAATATGTTGACGCTTTCACAACTGAATGTGCGTCTCATTCCGCCGATGCTCTCGTTTTATAGCCCTGATTTCTTGAGCCTAGAAGGTCAGATTTTATACACGGTGGGCAAAGTCTTGGATCAACTCGACCTTGAGCATCAGCTTTATGAGCGTTGGCAAGGCTTGAGTTCATCACTTCAGACACCCGAAATTGCCCAAATTTACGACGAGCTTCTTTAGCCAAGCATCCACAAAAAAAGGAAAACCCTATGTCTACCGCCACAAACACCCCCTTAGCGACGCCCTATATTTCTTACTGGCAAACGCAGTTCGATGCCTCCGAACGCTTGAGCGAAAGTGCCACGATCCTAGAACGCTTGCAATACGCCATTTTAGACGGTGATTCTAAGCAAGCCACCCTATTGTTAACGGAAGCGATCCGCGTGGTGAAAGCCGACATTGTGGCGAGCGAATGCTTGCTTCCCACCGCCCAACTTTTGACGGACAAGTTCAATAATATGGAAATGCTCCTGCCGTTTGTCTTACAAAGTGCGGCGATTTTACGTCATGCGTGGGAAGCCGTGCTTCCCCAGTGCCAGCATTTTAAATCCCCAGCGTCTTGCATCATGCTCACCGTGCAAGGGGACACCCACGAAGTCGGCAAAAACATCGTCGACACGCTTCTACAAGCCCACGGATTCACCGTCCGCAATTTGGGTTCGCAAGTCACCCGTGACCAATTGCTTGAAGCAATCGCCACGCATCAGCCTGATGCCGTGGTGATGAGCGGTTTGTTGATAGAATCCGCCAAGCAAATGAAGGCGAACATCTCCGCTTTAACGGACGCTGGCATTAAGCTCCCCATTATTTTAGGGGGACCTGCTCTGACCCCTGCCTTTGTCTTGAAAGAGTGTCGTCCTTTAACGAAAACGCCTGTCTTACACGCTCGAACGGCGATGGATACCTTGGCGTATTTAGAAGGCATTGGCGAAGCGAAGTCGCAAAACAAGCCGTGGCATCCGCCGGCAAATGCCGAACCACAGCCTCCAACACCGAATGAGATGATGAATCAAGCCGAATCGAATGATGATCAAGCATCGAGTGAACGCCCCTTGCCTCGTGCGAGTGTGACGCCAGCGACGACGATTCCCACGCCTCCATTTTGGGGGGTGAAGGTGGTGGACGATATTCCCCTTGAAGCGATTTACGACTTTCTCAATGCCAAAGTCTTGATGAGCGGGCATTGGGGCTTTCGCCGTTGGGACAAAACCCCCGAAGAGCAAGAGGGTTTTATTCAATCCGACGTGCAACCGTTGTTTGAATCATTGAAAACGTTAGTGCAGGAACAGGCTATTTTTACGCCGAAGGTCGTCTATGGCTATTTCCCAGCGACGGCGGAAGGCGATGAAGTCGTGATTTACAATCCGCAGAATCATGACGAAGAAATCCGCCGTTTTCAGTTTCCTCGTGGTGGGCAGAAAAACGTATGCTTGAGCGATTACTTGATTGAAACAGAAGGTTCGCAAAAGGATGTGCTGGTGCTTCAATTGGTGAGCATGGGACAAGGTGCGGCTGATTTTGATCAAACCTTATTCAGTGCAGGCAATTATATGTTGTATTATTTGTATCATGGTTTTTCGGTTGAAATGGCGGAAGCTTTGGCGGAATACTGGCACACGCAGGTTCGCAAGGAATTACAAATCAACGCAAAAGAAGCAGGCAAATCGGGCTTGCAACTCTTGAAGCCTTCGGCGTATCAGGGCTGTCGCTACAGTTTTGGGTATCCTGCTTGCCCGAACTTGGCGGATCAAGCGGTGTTGATGGATCTGTTGCAGGGCGAACAAATTGGCGTGAGCTTGAGTGAAAGCTTTATGTTGATCCCCGAGCAGTCGACTTCGGCGATCGTGTTCCATCACCCTGAGGCGTATTACTTTGATGTGAATCAAAATTAGAATACAGAAACATTTTAAGTAAAGTGGGTATTCTTAAGCCAATATATTACAATTTTAAATAAAGTGCTTGCCAAAAATATAGTCGCTATTGTATGATGTTTTCGAGAGGACGTCTTGCACGTATTTTTTAATTAAATGTGTGGAAGCATCCCCCCAAGCAAAATGTAGAGAAGATCCCCAATCGAAAACCAAGAGGTACGACTGATGACCCATTCTCTTGACCTGTCTTCTTTTTATTCTGAAGAAGAAGAATCGATTTACGTGACCCTAAACATGATTGATCACGCCTTACGTACCTTTCAAGCCTGTTTAAACCGCCATATTCGAGGCAACGACGTCGTGCGTCTGCTCTACCAATGCAACCGCACCCATGACAGCATGAAGACCTTTTTGTCTTTCATGGTGGGGGGGCATCCACGGGTTAGGCAGTATGTGAATACGGAAGAAACCTTTATTGCGGTGGAAGAAAACGTCTTGGAAAACTATGCAGGGCAAGCCTTCTTGGATCCCAAATCGATTTTTCATGTCGATTTCATTCAGAAGAAAATTCGTATTTTACAGCAGTTGCATCGTGAATTGCAGATGACGGATCGATCCATTCGATCTAGCCAGCATACGCCTGTGGTTTTTTAGGACGATTTAAACGAAGACGATAGACGCTATTTAATCATTTAAAACACTATATTACAACAACGGAGCAACCACCTGCCACACGAAAATACCGTAGGCAATCCCACCGAGCATCAACACAAACGGCGATCCGTTTTTACCACAACGGAACAATAATGCCGTAATCACCGCAGAAGACAATAAACACAGTAAAATGCTCAACTTGGCTTCTTCGTTAAAGACCCACGGCGTAAACGCCACACCCACCGCTACAGGAACACAACTTTGAAAGACCATTGCACCTGTTAAGTTACCCATGGCAAGGGTATCCTTCTTATTGCCAAGCCACATCACGCTATTGAATTTTTCAGGCAATTCGGTGGCAATAGGGATGATAATTAGGCTTAAAATCATCGCATTGAGGTGGAGCTTTTCAGAAATGTGCTGAATTTCATGCACAAATAAATGAGCCAAGCCTATAATGGCGAAAACCCCCAAAATCGTTTGGACGAGTACCGTACTCATGGGAGGCTCTTCCGCTTTAGGATCGAAAAATAAGGGATCCAAGTCATGCCCTTCCGAATCGTGATGATCGTGCGGATCTTGTGGTGCGTGAGGTGCCGAAAGCGTTTGTTTGAGATACAGTCCATAAACGCCCAACAAGGCAATGGCGACAATCCATTTGAAATGAAGGAGGTTTGCAGGCAAAAAGGCGGCGGCAATGGCTAAGCCATACGCCACGAAAAAATAGAACTTGTCTCGAAAGAACTGCGAACGGTCGATGACCAATTCCAAAGAACGTTTGCCCATCAAGTGATAGACCACAATCGCCACACCACTGACGAACATGGCGAGCGTTGCGAGCATAAAAGGGGCACCTAAGATGGCTCCCAAGCCGATGTCTTCGCCTGCTTTGGCGGTCATGCCACCGTCTTGCCCAGCGGAAAGTACGCCTGTAATAATGGCGACAATCGGCACAATGGTTTCAGGCAGGGCGGTTCCCACGGCGGCGAGGACGGATCCCACGGCACCAGCACTCAAGTTGAGCTTTTCACCCAGCCATTCAATGGCGTTGGTGAACACATTACACGCCAACACAATGGAAACAAGTAAGGCGAGAATCATTATTATATCTAAAAGCATGGGAATTCCTTTGAAGATCTATTGAGGTGTTGGCACCTTTTTTAATCACAACGTGCTTCTATTAAAGCACAAAAATGTGCTTTGTGGATCCTTTACCCAAAAGCCCCTCCATGCTTTTCGCAAGAAGGGGCTTTCTTTCAATAGGTATCGTGGGTTACGTTGTTTTAGGCGGATTCGTTTTTGCTGGTGCCTTCGCCACAATCTTAGGCACGGGAGGCTTTTTAGCCACTGGTGTCTTGGGTGCTTCTTTTTTTTCCTTTAAAGAAGCAATTTGAGCTTCTAAACCCTTTAAACGTTCTGTTAAGTTTGTTTGATTTTTAGTATCTTTCAAACGGGCAAGTTCCTCTTCAAGCGAAGCAATTTTTTCTAAAGTTTCTGAAGTTCCAAACGCTCCTTTAGCCTCTTTGAGCTCATCTTCTAACTTTTTGGTTCGTGCGACAAGTGCTTCTTCGCTTTCAGGGTCTTCTGCTGTTGCTCCAGTAGGATTTTGACCCTGTTGAAGTTTTTCGATAGCACCAGCCGTTAGAACAATCGTATTCGATCCCTGTGGAACAAGGGAAGGAATAGACGCCTGTCGTGGAGCGTTGGCTGGAATACCTGTTGTGCCTGCTCCTGTTGGAGAGGAGGGCGGTATTTGTGCAAGGAATTGGTTGGCTTGTTGCTCAAAACCAGTTGTTATGGCATTGGGATCGAATCCCAAACCGTTAGACATTCCTGTATTAGATGCTGGAGTGGCAAACATCGGATTCGTGCCATTAGGAGGTATTTGATTGGCAAAAACACTATTTCCCGATGTGTTGACAAGGGAGGCTCCGTTAAACGACAGGGGATTCATACCTGTATTCGGCGTTTGAGGGAAGGACAATGCACTAACTTGTTGATTCTGTACGGTGTTAATTTGCGGTGTTGCTTGATTGTTTGGATTCAAGAAGTTGTACAAAGTAGGGTTGTTAGGGGCGATATTAATCATCATAAAATTATCCTTTTCAAAGGTTACATAGGGAGGGATAGGGTGGGGTATAATCGGGAGGTTGTGTCATCGCCATGGGGGCGTATTTATATAAAAACAATCTTAGGTAACTTTTGTGCTAGGCATGTTTCAAATTGTGACAGACTCTTGAAATCTAGCGATTTTCTAAACTTCTCGACCAAAGAAAAAGCAGGTGATATAATGGACACAGTCGTCTGAATAAAGAAAAAAAGGGAAACATCCATGAATCAGTATAAAACACAAGACAACCTAGAAGCCGCCTTTGCAGGGGAATCGATGGCGAACCGTCGATACTTGTATTTTGCCAAAAAATGCCGTGAATTGGGCAATGAAGCCGTCGCCGAAGTCTTTGAAGCCACGGCTCAACAAGAAACGCAACACGCTTTTGCTCACTTAGAATTGACGCTCGCTGGCGAAGATTTGACCGTCGAACGTATGCTTGAAATTGCCATTGAAGGTGAACTCTATGAAAGCAAGCATATGTATCCTGAATTTGAGAAGACGGCGAATGAAGAAGGCGATGCTTTAGCGGTTCAAGAATTCGCCGAACAAGCGGCTGAATCGGCTTTGCATGCGGAAACCTTTAAAAAAGCAGCGAAACGCTTTAAGGGCTTAACCAGTGTGGAAGCTCGCCATGCCGCCCATTATCAGGCGACCTTGGACGCGTTATAGCCATCTTTTTAATTTGCTGTACCGTGTCTATACTTTGTCGCTACAATTATTTTGTTCCGTTATGTACGTCTTATGTACACGCCCTCACAAAATAGCCTAGGCTCCTCGTCTAGCCTACTATACAGAAAACTCTAAAGACGGCTATGAAATCAAACGTATAATTGTTTTAAAGGATTTTACCCATGTATAAAAAGTATATTTGTTCGTTATGTGGATGGATTTATGACGAAGCCCTTGGCGATGCCGACAGTGGGCTTGCCCCTGGTACGACGTATGAAGACATCCCTGATGATTGGGAATGCCCAAGTTGTGGCGTTTCAAAAGATATGTTAGAACCTTACAGCTAAAAACAAGTGACTTGTTAATCGTTTAATTATACCATTTAAACGATTGAATAGCGTATAGGTGGATTCTAGGAGCCTAGACTCGCAGATGGGCGAGGTGTACAGAGACGTACATAAGCACATCGAGAACCCGAGCGACAACGAAGACGCCAGACGCTATTTAATGGTTTAATTGGTATTAGTATAAAGGCAGGCGATCTGTCTTAGGAGCAGATGGACTAACCGTTGAAGACACAGGCTTTAGAGGCATCGCTACAGAAGGCGTGCCTGTTAAAAGCTTGAGCTTGGCTTCGACTTTTTCCTTGGTTTGAGCAGAAAGCTCCCCTGCACGATTCAGATATTCCTGCAAGTATTCAATCGCCTTCGGCTTGTTTTGACTATTTTCTTCCACCAAACCTAAGGCGTAAAACGCTTGAGTAATCGGCTCTTCCCCTTGAATCGCTTGCAATAAGGCGGCTCGTGCTTTGCCGTATTCTTTCTGTGCCAAATAGACGGATCCCAAATTATAAGACGCTAAGGCATTGTCGGCATCAAGCTTGACGACTTGCTGATACGCCTGTTCCGCTTGTGGATACAACTTCTTTTCGTGATACAAGGTACCCAGTGCCAACCAGCCTTCCGCATTCAAAGCCTTCGGCTTACCACTTAAAGCGGATGCTTTCAAAGATTCCAACAAGGGCAAAGCTTCGGCTTTTCGGTTTAATTCAATCAAGGCACTGGCTTTATAATAGGTGGCTTCAAATTTAGCGTCATCGGGCAAATTGGCTTGCTTTAGCACTTTGTCTAATAAAGGCAGGGCTTTGGCAGGGGCAGAAGCTCGCCACAAGCTAGCAAGATTCAAACCTGCTTCGATGTTGGTGGGGTCTTGCACCAAGGCTTCTTCATACAAGGTAATCGCTTCTGCGGTGTATTGATGTTCTAAGTACAAGGCACCAAGCTCAAGGCGTAAATCTTGTAAATCATTGGGAGATTGAGCATAGGGCTTGGCTTCAATCAAGAGGTTTTTTGCCGCTTCAAAGTCTTTGGCTTCACCTGCCAATTTCCCTTTTTTCAGGTAAATATGGTACACATCTTTTTTGACAAGGGCGGTTTCATCGGTATCTAGGGCTTTGCTGCTTAGAAGATCTTGAAACACGCCAAGGGCTTTTTGTAGTTGACCCGATTGATACAAGGCAACACCCAAATTTTGTTGAATCGTTCGGTAATTTTCTTCGGTAGGGGCTGTTGTCGCAAAGACTTTTTCATACAAATCGGCAGACGTTTTATAGTCGTTGGTTTTCAAAGCCGCAAAGGCTTGTTGAGTCAACAGTTCTAGCTCTTGTTCTTTGTTGAGTTTTTCTTGAGTCAAAAGCTGTTGTGCCACGTTTTTAGCCGTCACATAGCTTCCTTGACGGTTTAGCCACGCCACTTGCGTCACCCGAGCGTTGACATCACTGGGATTCAACTGCAAATAGCTGGTGAGATATTTTAGGGCATCCGTATATTGATTTTGTTTGGCACTTAAAAACGCCAGACGATACTGAAAATTGGCATCTTCAGGATTACTTTCCGCCGCAATTTTTAAATCTCGAATAGCCACAGCGATATTGCCGAGTGCTTCATTCGCCACCGACTGCAAATTAGCCACTTCTGTACTATAACGACCGTTTTCTTTGGCGGATGCCAGTTCCGCCAACGCACTTTTCGGATCGTTTAAACGCAGGTAAGCTTTAGCCAGCAGGGCTTCATCCTTATAAAGAGCAGGGGCTTCTTTTTTCACATAGAGCAGGTGCTGAATGGCGGTTTGGGCATCTTCAGGGCGAGTAGTCGCCACCGCAAAGCGAGCCAACTGCGAATGAGCCTCAAAATCACGAGGGGCTTGGTTAAGATAGGTCTGATATTTGGCGATCGCCAAATCATACTTTTTTTGGAAGCCCAACAAGCGAGCCAAGCGAGATTCCACATAAGTGTAAGACGGATTCTTCTGCTGGCTGATTTCATAGTTGTATTGAGCCGAAGGATAGTCCTGCTTCTGCTCGTACAAGGTTCCCAAGCTAAAGTAAATCGCAGGATCCTTAGAATCGAGCTGAGCAGCCCGATCATAAGCTTGAATGGCTTGATCCACCAAGCCTTGCTTTTGATAGATTTCACCTAGCGTAATGTACAAAAGTGGATCGTAAGAATCAAAGGTAATGGCTTGGTGAATGTCGGATTCTGCATCCGTATAACGTTCTTCACGAATGGCATTGCGTGCTTTTTGATGCCATTCTACAGCGGTCGGAGACAACGCCAAGGCATCCATTTGCGTGAGGAATAGGCTTGTTAAAATAAGTACTGTAAACGTCAACGAAGAAAAACGAGATTTTAGCATGGCAGAAGTGACCTTATCATCAAATTAGGGTATGACTCCCATTATAGAGCCTGCTTACCTTTTTGGCTAGAGTCTTCTATTGCTTTTTGTGCTACAATATGAAGTGTTTATACCTTAAAAGGACATCTTCAACCCATGACCCTTGTTGATAGCATAACGCTTAAAGAAAGCCTCAATCCCCTCGACGCCTTACAATTGGACGAGGTGCTAAAAACACGTCCGCCGTTTCATTTTGTTGGCATTGGTGGTGCAGGCATGAGTGCCTTGGCTTTAGCCATGCAAGCCAAGGGTTTCGACGTGTCAGGTAGTGATATGAACGTGTCTGGCACGACGCAACGCTTGCAGGAAAAAGGCATCACGGTCTTTCAAGGGCATTTGGCGGAGCAGGTGCCTGAAAACTCTGTTGTGGTGGTGTCTACCGCCATTGATGAAGCAAACCCCGAAGTCCAGCAGGCGATCGCACGGCAACAGCCGTTATGGCATCGCTCACAAGTTTTACAAGGCTTGATGCATAGTCCAAGCTTGGGAACCCAAACCACGATAGGCTTAACAGGCACGCACGGCAAAACGACGCTCACAGGCTTAATGGACAGCATCTTGCATCAAGCGAACTACCCTGCCATGAGCATCGCAGGGGGCAAGTTGCCTCAGTTGGGGCAGAATATTCGCTTGGCAGAAGGGGCGACGACGTGTGTGGCGGAATTGGACGAAAGCGACGGCACGATTTTACGTTATGCCCCGACGTTTACGATTTTAGCGAATTTGGAGCTAGATCACGCCGATCACTACACCGATGGGCTAACGCATTTGTTGACTACCTTTGAACGCTTTTTCAGACAACTTAATAGCTTTAATACCAATCCAACGCCGACCGTGGTCTTGAACGGTCAATGCGAAAATACGCTAAAAATCATCCATGCCTTGCCTAAAAATGTAAGTCGTTTATGGGTTTTTGATGATAAGGCTCGTGCGGAAGCATTTGAAGAAACAGGGCATCGCTACCTAATTCAATCGGAAGACGGCGGTTTTTCCTTATGGAAGCAAACGGCTTCTGAATGGGAGCGTTTAAGCGGTGAAAATGACACAGTTAGTGAGCCGACTGGAATGCTTAAACTAGAAATACCTGGACATCATAACGTCTGGAATGCCAGTATGGTGGCGGTTGTGGCGACTCAACTAGGCATTGCCTTTGACGACATTGCTCAAGGATTGCAGGCTTTTACAGGCATGGGACGCCGTTTTGAAGTCCTAGGACGCTACAATAACGCCCTGTGGGTGGACGATTACGCCCACCATCCCACCGAAGTGCGTGTCACCTTGGAAGCCAGCCGTCAACGGATGCAAGAACTCAACTTAAACGGCAAGCTCATCGCCTGCTTTCAACCGCATCGATACACTCGCCTTCAAGCCTTGTGGGACGGCTTTTTGGACGCTTTTCAATCGGCAGATGTCGTCTATATTATAGACACCTATCACGCCTTTGAAGCCTCGATCGAAGGCATCGACAGTAAACATTTTGTGGAGGCTGTAAAAGCAAAATATCCACACCAACAGATCGCTTACGCTCCTGATCTTGAGGCGTTAAAACGTGAATTGCAAGCTTCAGCCCAAGCTGGCGATTTAGTCCTTTCTATGGGAGCAGGCACGATTACTAGCTTGTTGAGAAGCATCCCGTTTGAGGCAGAGGAGGCATCTGCTCATGCTTGACACGCCGTCGTCATACGCTTCCTTGAGTTTTTCCCCTGAATATGAAAAGCCATCGGCTCCGTATTCGACCTATCGCATTGGGGGCAACATGGAAACAGCATGGTTTCCCACCACGCTTGATGAAGCCGTCGAACTTTTGACTTATCTCTCTCCTTTGCTGAAATCAGGCGAAACAACGCTTAACGTGCTAGGCTGGGGAAGTAATACGCTGATTGCGAGTGCTGGCATTGCAGGGCATACGCTGATCACTCGCAAATTAGCCGACATGAAAGCCCTCGGCGACGGACGCTTCTTGATTGAAGCAGGCGTGCATTTGGCGAAAGTGGCTCACACGGTGTTGGAAGCAGGCTTTCAGTGGGGCGAATACATGATCGGCATACCAGGGACGATGGGCGGAGCCGCCGTGATGAACGCTGGTGCCATGGGGCAGGACACGGCTCGCATTGTGGAGCGTGTTTTCGTGTTTGACCTTCAAAAAGGCAACGCCGATTGGGTGGAAGCGTCTGATTTAGCGTATGACTATCGTTATAGTGCGGTGGATCCGCAATCGCAAGTGGTTTTAGCCACAGAATGCCGTTTTCAAGCAGGAGACGTTTCTGAAAGCAAAGCCCTCATGGAGCGAAATATCGCGTTTCGAAAAGCACATCACCCGATTGAACCGAACGGAGGCAGCGTCTTCCGAAATCCAACGATGCCCCCTCAAGGCGGAGACGTCGTCCTAAGTGCGGGCAAATTGCTCGAAGATTTGGGGGCAAAAGGCACGTGGAAAGTCGGCGGAGCGGAAGTTAGTGCCTTACACGCTAATTTTATCGTCAATACGAATCACGCCAGCTCCACCGATGTCCTCACCCTCATGCGACAAATGCAAGTCGCCGTGTGGGACGCTTACAAACTACGTATTTACCCCGAAAACCGTTTCATCGGGCTAGCCACCGAAGCTGAAAAACGCTTATGGCACGCCCTTAAAGAAGGAGACCCCCACCATGCCCCTCGTTCAAACGAATCCCTTTGAAGGCTGGACGAATCCTGCCACGCATGGCTTGCTCGAAATTAACCCTTCGGCTCGCATTGCTGTGCTTTGCGGAGGAGCCTCTTCAGAGCGTGAGGTTTCCCTGCGTTCAGGCAAGAATTGCCACGACGCCTTGCTAAGGCTGGGTTACACGCATGTGAAACTCATTGAAGTGGACAAGCATTTACCTCAAACGTTATTGGATTTAAGCGTGCAAGTCGCCTTTTTAGCCGTGCATGGCGAACAAGGCGAAGACGGGGCGATTCAAGGCTTGCTTGAAATACTGGGGATTCCTTATACAGGCAACCGCCTACAAGCCAGTGCGATTACCATGGACAAGGACTTGACCAAGCGTGTGCTAAAAGCAGGGGGGCATCCTGTTTTGGCGTCGAAGACTTTTTATTGGAACCCAGAAGAAGGTGCGGATTTTCATTTTATCGAAAGTCTGCTCAAAAACATTGGCTTGCCGATGATGGTGAAACCCTTGCAGACAGGTTCAAGCGTCGGGATGTCGAAAGTCGAGCATGCCGATGAACTCGTCGATGCCTTGGATCTCGCCGCTGAACATGGCGGAAAA
>JBILSS010000036.1:0-14983 GCA_044371965.1 Vampirovibrionales bacterium | reverse complement strand
CCACGGGTGACATCCCCATAGCGAGCCGTGTCGCTAATGGAATAACGCATGTCATCCAAGCCACCTTCGTACATCAAATCGACAATCAATTTTAATTCGTGCAAGCACTCAAAGTACGCCATTTCAGGTGGATAGCCCGCTTCGGTGAGGACTTCAAAGCCTGCTTTGACGAGTGCAGCAGCTCCGCCACAAAGGACGGCTTGCTCACCAAATAAATCGGTTTCGGTTTCGTCTTTAAAGGTGGTTTCAATCACGCCACCACGTCCGCCACCGACACACGCCGCATAGCCCAAGGCGATTTCTTTTGTTTCGCCGCTGGCGTCTTGATGAATCGCCATTAAGCAAGGCACGCCACGTCCACGCTCATATTCGGAACGCACCAAGTGACCCGGCCCTTTAGGGGCGACCAAGAACACATCGACATCCGCAGGAGGCGTAATATACCCGAAGTGGATGGCGAATCCGTGGCTGAACATCAAGGCTTGCCCTTTACGGAGTTTGCCTTCAAAATACTGCGTGTACACATCGGCTTGCACGACGTCTGGGCATAAGAAAAGCAGAATATCCGCCCATTCGGCGGCTTCTTCAAAGGTGATGCTTTCCATGCCGTTGGCTTTAACTTTTTCAGCCGTTTTAGACCCTGCACGCAAAACGATTTTCACGTTGGCACCTGATTCTTTTAAGTTCACGGATTGCCCAAAACCTTGGCTACCAAAGCCAATCACAGCAATTTTTTTGCTCAATAATTTACTACGGTCAATGTCCTTGTCGTAATACACTTTAAGTGCTTCTGGCAAGGCTTGAGGGGAATTAACAGTCATCATAGGTTTTTTTCCTTACGCTATCTAACAATACAAATCAGTTTAATATGAACAGTTTAACAAATAAAGCTAAAATCGGCTAGGCAGACGCTAAACTTGTTTCAGGCACTTCTGCTTGAAGGCTTTTGGGGAAGGGTGGAACGCTCAAACCCAACGGCACGCAAACAGGCGATGCACTCATGTCTTCCACGCTTAAAATATACACTTGGCGATCTAAAAACTTGCAGAGCTTGAGCATCACGTGATCATCCGCACAAGCGAACGTTGTTTCAACGAGCAATACGCTGTCGGACACTTGCGTGCAGGTGAAGGCTTGCGGGATGATGCCTCGGTGGGTTAAGGCACCCAATACACGGTCTAAGGCACCGAGTTTGGCTTGTGTACGAATTTGTAAGTGTCGTTGCATGGTCATTTTCCTTTATGCTTGCTTTAATTCGGGATGCGTTTTCTTGTAGTCAAGCCATTCTTGACGTGTGGCATCGTCGCCTAGTGTTTGAATGCCTTTCAGTGTATCTTTGTTTCGATTTTTTTGGTAGAAGTAATCTAGAAAAGTGAGTCCGCCCCAAAAAGCAGTGAACAGACCCTGCTTTAAGGTACCTCTTATTAGTCTTTTCATCACCTCTTTCACTTCAGGCGTAATCATGGCTTCAGGATGACTTTTCAAAGTCGTGATTGAGATTAAACCTATCGCTAGCCCAATGGCTGGTTTGGCAGTAACACCCAGACCTAAAAGAACACTTATATTTTTAACAGGATGAGCTAAAAAATCAGACAATTTATTCTTATTGGCTTGAGGAAAAAGTCCATACCAATCATCTTGTTTCGGATACCAACGATTTAACGCCTTTTGTGTTTCAGGAGGCAACGGTTGATTAGGGTTCTTTTCCGAATCAACCGCTTGCATCGATTGGGGATTAACCGTAGACAGATTTAGATTTAAGGTAGGTGTGGTCGAAATGGGCGTGGTCATGTCTTTCCTTTCAATAAGCATACGCTGTCTATGGAGTTGTACGTCTTATTGCAATAAACCTAAAAAGTCTTCTTTTGATGCTAGGGGGCTTTATTTTCCGTGAGCATGTCTTCATTGCCAGCCCCACTCGGCACCCACGGATACACATCGACTTTTTCGGCGACGACAAAGTCAATAATCACAGGCTTGTCTCGAACGAGCATGGCTTGACGCATGGTGTCTTCGATCTCTTCGGCTTTGGTGACACGGAATCCCACGCCTCCAAAGGCTTCAGCGAGCTTGATGTAATCGGGCGAATACATCCACGCTTCAGATTCTCTACCGTACATTTTGCCCTGCCACTGGCGAATCATCCCCAAGTGGGCGTTGTTAATCACGCAGACAATGACAGGTAACTTGTACACCGCACAAGTCGCCAGTTCTTGAAGCGTCATTTGAAAGGAGCCATCGCCTGCAATATCCACGACAACCGCTTGAGGTTGAGCGACTTGAATCCCAATCGCTGCGGGGAAACCAAAGCCCATCGTGCCTAGCCCGCCAGACGTCACCCACGAGCGTGGACGGTCGAGGTTATAGCGTTGAGCCGCCCACATTTGATGCTGACCGACTTCAGTCGTCACAAAGGCATCTTTCGGCAGATTCGCAAAAATCTGTTCAATGGCGTGTTGCGGACTCAAATAATGCGTCGGCATCGGCGTTTCCGTCCGACGGTTTCGCCAAAAATCGATCTGTTCAAACCACGCATCACGAGTCGCTAAGCTTTCGTCAAAGTCGTTCATGCCATCTTCACTCGCCTTGAGTAAGTCTTGTAAGACATGTTTGATTTCGCCTTGAATGCCCAAGCCTGCTTGCACGTTTTTGTTGATGTTCACAGGATCTAAATCAATGTGAATAATGCGTGCCTTGCGAGCGAATCGGTCGGATTTGCCTGTTTGACGGTCGTTTAAGCGACTGCCGACAACGAACAAGACATCCGCATTGGCAACCGCAATGTTTGACCAAAAATGACCGTGCATGCCTGTAAAGCCCAAGCTCAACTCATGCGACGTGGGGAAGCTTCCCAAGCCCATGAGCGTTAAGCCCACAGGGATTTTAAAGCGTTCGGCAAAGGCTTTTAGCTCTTCGGTGGCTAAGGCACAGTTGACGCCTCCGCCAGAGAGAATGACAGGTTGCTTGGCGTTTTTCAGAATATCCAAGGCAAGTTCAATGTCTTCCGCCGTATAGGTTTCCGCATTGATGTAACCTGGTATATCCAGTTCTACGGTTTGATAGTTGAAGTCGGTTTTGGCATTGATGACATCTTTAGGAATATCCACCAAAACAGGGCCAGGTCGACCCGTGGTGGCGACATGAAAGGCTTCTTTAATGGCAGCGGCTAAATCTTTGACGTCTCGCACGATGATATTGTGCTTGGTGCAATGGCGAGTGATTCCCAAAATATCAGCTTCTTGAAAGGCATCGTTGCCCAAGAGTTCAGAAGGCACATTGCCTGTAATCACGACCATGGGCGTCGAATCGTAGTAGGCATCGGCAAGCCCAGTCACGACATTGGTGGCTCCTGGTCCTGATGTGACTAAAACCACGCCTGCTTTACCTGTCGTGCGAGCATAGCCTTCCGCCATGTGACACGCCCCTTGCTCGTGACGCACCAAAATATGCCGAAGTTTGGGGTAATCGGGCAGGGCTTCGTAAATCGGTAAAATCACGCCACCAGGGTAGCCAAAAATCGTGTCGACCCGCTCTTCTAGCAGGGATTCCAACAAAATACTCGCTCCATTCAATTGGCGAGTCCCACAGTGGGAACCGTGCATCGGGGGCAAGGTGTCATGCGTGGCATCGTGAACGGCATTGGCATCCGTGACGCTGGGGCTTAAGGGTAAGCGATGAGAAGGTGAAGGGCTCATAAGAAGGGGTCTCTCTAGGGATATTCAATAATTTAGGGGCTTATAATTATAAAAACAATTAACCGAGCCTTTTGTGCGAGGCTCGGTGTGGATTTCGTGTGCGTTTTTTGTGGGACTTTACAACACAGAATCTACCGAGCCATGAGTAGGACGGGGAGAATCAGTAGCACCACAAGACTAATCAAAGCGTGTCTTGTAAAGACAGGGTTTAACATGTGAAAGGAAGCGATTTCTAGGGGCTTCATGTTTTAGACCTCGTTTGATTAAGGAAAGATCATTTAATAGGCTCAATAAAGCTAACATAGAAATGCCGACTTTTCAAGTTTTTTTTCGTGACTGGTTCTTTGTAGAGCCCTCTGCAAAAGTTCTGTCCCCTCTCCTTGAGGAGAGGGCTAGGGAGAGGGGGGGATTCTAAGAAACCCGTGTTTACATCTACTCCCCACCCCAACCCTCCCCTTAAAGGGGAGGGGGTAAGATGCTTTTTTAGACTTTTGCAGAGCCTTCTATAGAAAGGGGCTTGAAAGAATTGTAACAATTTCGTTAGACATAGCACATCGTTTCCTTCACGGCGTTTTCTGCCACTAAGCGGATGAATTCCTCCGTTTTTTTAATTACGATAAACCATGAAAGGTAACACCCATGTTACATAATGTATCCCCTTATGCCCCCCCCAAGCTCTGAAGGCGAATAGTCAGAGAGAAGGAATTGGTCTCAAAAATGGAACGAGACAGGGTATTCAACACTTACTGGAACAGGCGACAGAAGCTACAAATGTAAACCCACTTCAGAACTTGAAAGTTCCACAAGGTTATGAAAAGGACTATGGTGTTATAGAAAGTTTTATCACTAGCGTTGTAAATCAGACTAACTTCATAGAAAAGCATCCCGCTTCTGCGGAGTTATCCTTAAAACAGGTTAAAGGAAAGACTATCGCTGTTGTGAAGGATCAACAAGGAAAAACTATCATCAAGGAAGTTTTGTATCCTAAACCTCGAAAAAATGTCCTCCAAAGTCCTATTGCTTATTTGGCAGGTAGGTTTGAACAATTAAAGACAAGAACTTTACAGATCCCTTCTAAAAGAACTATTCTTAACCAAGAACAAGAGAAAATCAATAAAGTACAGCAATAGCTAACACTCCTTCTCTTCATTATCTAATATAGATACATCGCCTCCGCAATGCCCCGATGCATCACGGAGGCTTTTTCAGCAAAGAGCTAAAGATTTTCTTAACGCAGGCTCGCTTTATGCGATAATGGTAAGGTATCCCATCAACCCTAAGGACATTTGCCTATGTTCATGATGTTTGACCCTGTTTTGACCGTGATTACCTTGATTGGCTTGCCTTTGGTGTTTCTGCCCCAACTATGGGTAAAAAACACCTTCAAGAAGGTCTCTCAAATCCAAAACCGCCGAGGCATCACGGGGCGGTATGTCGCCGAAGAGATGCTCAAACGCCAGCAAATCACCGATGTACACGTCGAAGAAACCCCCGACTTTTTAGGCGATCATTACTCCCCCGACGAAAAAATGGTGCGTTTGTCCCCCGATGTCTTTGAAGGCACATCCATTGCGGCGGTGGCGATTGCGGCTCACGAAGTGGGGCATGCCATTCAGCATGCCAAGCAGTATCACCCTGTTGTTTGGCGTTCCAAGCTCTTTCCTGTTGTCAACATCGGCAGCCAAATGGGTCCTCTACTCTTGATGGCGTCGATGATTTTAGGCTTTATGATGAAAGGCTTTAGTCAATTTGCCTTTCAAATCGGCGTCGTGGGCGTGATACTCTTTAGCTTTGCCGTGTTATTCCATTTTGTGACCCTGCCTGTCGAAATCAATGCCTCTTCACGAGCCTTAGCCATACTTAAGCAGGACAATTACCTGTTTGAAGACGAGTTACCCCAAGCGAAAAAAGTCCTCACTTCGGCGGCGTTTACCTATATCGCCACCGCCATGTATGCTCTTTTGGAGCTGGTTGGCTATATTTACCGACTCTTTCTCATGTCGTCCCAATCGGAGGAATAGGGTTTAAAATACTTTTTAGAATTCTCCACTAACATCTATTTTGTCATCCTGAGTGTAACGAAGGATCTCCTCCCCACCTGCGACTTCGCTTGGGGAGATGTTTCGCTATGCTCAACATGACGCCTCCCTTTTTTGTTAAAGTTTGCTCCACCAAATAATGGAGGGGCTTGCAGTTTATTCATCCATTTCTCGAAAGATGCTTAAGCAGGGTAAGGATACCCTCCAAGCCAGAGAGAATTTCAGGATGAACAGCATTCCCCTTCAAAATCAAAGCACCATTGCAGGTCTAAGCACCACAGGCGGAGCCGCTGCTGCCGAAGCCCGCATCAAGCAATTGCAAGTTCTTAAAGCCACGCTCACCCAACGAGCCAATGCCCGAAACTTGCCCATCAATCGAGACACCTTCAAACTATTACTTGAAGAAGAACTTCAGAAATCGGTGGCTAAAAAAAGCACGCCTGCCACTGTGCCGATGCTTCCCAAGGCACCCACGCCGATCAATCCTTTCAACCCGCCTGACGCCAAAGATGCCGTTAAAGCCAACAGCAAATTGCAACCCTTTCCCTTTGCTGGCAATGCGAAGGCGTTGCCTAGCGTGTTGCCTCCCAGTGTGCAGGCTCGTCGGGACGCCTTTAGTGACGACATCGTCAAAATGTCTCAAAAATATGGCGTGGATCCGCTTCTCGTCGATGCCGTGATTCGCCAAGAATCAGGCTATCAGCCCAGCGTGGTGTCACGCTCGGGAGCGATTGGCTTGATGCAACTCATGCCTAAAACCGCAGCAGGCTTAGGCGTTGAAAATCCGTATGACCCCATTCAAAACATGGAAGGCGGTGTGAAGTACCTCGCCCAGCAGTTGCAACGCTTTGGGGGAAATGTTTCGCTTGCCTTGGCTGCGTACAATGCAGGCCCTAACGCCGTGGCGAAATACGGGAACATCCCCCCCTATGCGGAAACCCAAAACTATGTTCGTAAGATTCTAAAGAATTATCTCGCTCAAAAGTACAATCCCTAATTTTACCAACCAAAAGGAAATAATCCCATGAGTTTTAATATCGGAGCGATTAGCTCAATCCCCCTCAACACGAACCAAGGCCTACTTAGCATGGGCGGACACCTCGCCCAAACGCAGGGAATTATGAACGGGCAAGCCTTACAAGGCGTCACGATGCCCCCACACCTGTATGCTCCCACCATTACACCCATGAACAGTACATCAGGCGTGACTTCTTTTAAAGATGTGATGTTGAATACGGTGAATGGCGTGAACGCCACGACCAGTAAGCCGAATGATCTGATGCGTGAAGCGATGGCAGGCGGTAAGGTCGACATTCACGATGTCATGATGGCAAACACGCAGTCAGAACTGGCGATTACGCTAACGTCGCAAGTGATGACGAAAGTGATTCAAGGGTATGAAAAATTGAGCCAAATCCAGATCTAATTATACCATTTAAACGATTGAATAGCGTATCGGTGTATTCTAGGAGCCTAGACTCGCAGATGGGTGAGGTGTACAGAGACGTACATAAGCACATCGAGAATCGTAGCGACAACGAAGACGCCAGACGCTATTTAATCGTTTAATTGGTATTAGAAGACACGATAATGCGTCCACAAGGCGAGGGTCTTGGCGTCTTTGACCTGTCCTTGGCGGATGAGATCCATAAACGCCTGTGGACTCAAGACCTGCGTCAAAATAGCTTCATCATCCACTTGGGGAGGGGCTTCGTTCGCCAGCCTGCAATGTTTAGCGATATACAAGTAAATCCGCTCATCACTAAAGCCAGGAGCGGTGTAGATATACCCAAACTCCTGCCAGTCCGTACTTTCATAGCCTGTTTCTTCCCACAATTCACGAACGGCAGTGACATCAGGGGCTTCGCCTTCCACATCAAGCTTGCCCGCAGGGAACTCCCACAAGAACTCGCCTGTGGGGTATCGAAATTGGCGGATGATCAGTAAATCGCCGTTGGGTAAAATGGGTAAGACGCATACGCCTCCAGGGTGTAAAACGACGTCTCGGGTAGCGGGTTTGCCGTAGGCAGTGAGGATTTCATCCTGCACAGTGCGGATGACTTTGCCTGTGTGAATCAGCGTGCGAGACTGTTGAATCTCTGGGGTATCAGTGGTTTTGGGCATGAGTATGTTACCATTTCTAAACAATTAAACCCATTGTAACATAATGTAACAAGATAGGATGTTACTAGCACATTTTCGGACTTTTCGGTGTTTATATAGATGTAAATGAGAAGGCATTCACAACGAAGCAGACCAAAGAAGGACAAAACTTCAAACGTTTAGATAGATTGTGAGAAGGGTTTTAATTCAGCGATATTATATCGTCACCATAACCCGATCCACGCCTTATTGTAGATAGAGACAGCACCGTGTTAGCTTCTAAGAAATCCTGTTGAACGAAGGCTAACAGCTTATAATACACCATAATCATGGGCTTGAACGTGCTTCAACCATGCTTTAATCATCAAGGGGAAAAACCATGACATCTTTTGACAACAACTTTAACAACCCAGTAAGCACCAATCTTTTGCGTCCTACTCAAGCAACGCCTGCCCCTGTGGCAAAAGCGGCTGTGGAAAGAGCTCAGGTTCCTACTCCTGTCCAAAATCTAGCATCCTTAAGCAATATGGACGTTGTCCAAATTTCACCCCTTGCCGCAAGAGAATCCTTACAACGGGCGAGATTTGCTGATTTGTCTCACAAACAAGTTAAATTTCGTGTCGCTGAATCATTGGGTAGATTTTTAGATTCTCCTGTAAGCAAACTTCTTTCAGAAGAATTACCCGAAGGCTTGAAAGACAACCCTCGCTTTGCGGAAATTATGAGCGAAAAAGCCGTCGACTTTATTTAGAAAGCCTTGTTATCCTGAACGGAAGAGAAGGATCTGCGATGACATTTACTCTTTTTAAATCCATTTTATTTGTTTTTTGAGTTCTACAAAAATAAACATGACAGCTTTTCGATTTTAGTTTATAATACAAACAAAGTGATTTAGTTTGTAATGTATAGGATTGTCCCCCACGAAACGCCGTAAAAGGTTATTTAAAATACCTGTTAGCATTGATTTGTGTTCAGTGTGGGTGTTCAATTTTAATTCTGTTCATCACAAGCGTGTTTGCTTGTAAGTCGTCCGTTTAGTGGATGCCAAAAAGCCTCCTTATCCTTCATGCTAAGGAATAAACATGCCTGTGAACCTATGCGTTTCACTAATTCGTATGATTTGCACTAAAATTGAGATAGGATGCTGACGCTCATGCTTAATTCCCTTGATGAACTCGACACACCCGAAGAAGTGACCCGTTCTGAACGTATTTTAATTGTGGACGATGAAGTCAGCATTCGTCGCATTTTAGAAACTCGTTTTAAAATGTTGGGGTTTGACACCGCTTCCGCTGGCGACGGCGAAGAAGCCCTAAGCATGTTTGAAAATTTTAACCCTGATATTGTCGTACTTGATATTATGATGCCGAAAATAGACGGTTACGGCGTTACTAAGCATATTCGCAGTACCAGTGACACCCCTATTATTTTGCTTACCGCCTTGGGCGATGTCGCCGAACGCATTACAGGGCTTGAGTTGGGGGCGGACGATTACGTCGTCAAACCCTTTAGCCCGAAGGAATTGGAAGCTCGGGTTAAGACGATTTTACGTCGTGTGAATGCAGGCTCTACTTTCGCGAGTTCTGGTGAAAGTGTCAGTAAAAATGGAGTCGTTGTCGAAGTCAGTAACGGCAATGGTAACAGCAGTAGCAGTGCAAATATGGGCTTAGTGACCATTGCTGGCGTTAAAATTGACTTTGTCAAACGTCAAGTCTTCCGTCAAAATGAACGGATTCGTTTGACAGGCATGGAATTTTGCTTGTTGGAATTGCTCGCTTCTAATTCAGGGCAACCCTTTAGCCGTGGGGATATTCTTCAACATGTGTGGAATTACCCTACAGATCAACGCATCGACACGCGAGTGGTGGATGTTCATGTGAGTCGTTTGCGTGAAAAGCTGGAGTTGGACAAGGCGAATCCTGAGCTGATTTTAACGGCTCGTGGGATTGGCTATATGTTTCAGAAATTGTAATTCTGTGCTATAATAAAAGCGTTCGTTATTTTAATGCTTGTGAAGGAAGTTATTATGGCAAAAGCACGTCAAGGTGCGGATAAAATCCAGCTCCTCATCTATCCCTTTGTTTTTATGGCGGTTTTGGTCTTGTTTTTTGCCTTGGTGTGGGCGTTTGTCACCTATGTCGCTCCGTTGTTCGCCTAGATATAGCCGAATTTAGAGTTTCCTGTACCGTGTCTATACTTTGTCGCTACGATTATTTTGTTCTGTTATGTACGTCTCATGTACACGCCTTCACAAAACAATCTAGGCTCCTCGTCTAGCCTAAGTACAGAAAACTCTAAATTCAGCTATAAAACGATCTGTAGAATAACGAGAGTCTTTCAAATAACGATCTAAAGAAAGCGTGTGACCCATGTCCATTTCGGTTCTGAAATACCTCGGTGTAAAAGATGCCCTAAAAGCCTTCTATCATGAAGCGTGGTTGCCTCTGTACACCACCTTTACGAAACGAGAAAAGATTTTAAGCTGGTTCAGTCTTATTGCTTTATTGCTTTCGATTTTCAAAAGCCCCAAATGGTTTTGGTTAGCCTTGGGCTTGATCTTAGGCGGAAAAGCCCTCAAGCGTCACGCCACCGCTGAAAATTGGGAAGCTTATGTGAAGCCTTCCGCAAAAAAAGGCGTGCTTTATTTGTTGGACAAATACCTCTAAATGACGGTTCCTTCAAATGTAACGCATTTGCGAAAAACACTTAAAGACGGATCCTTTAGCTTGGTGGATGCTCAACTCAACGAGACGTATCACAATTGGGCGGGGGCTTTTACCGAAGCCATGGGTCATTACGCTAAGCCTGCTTTGGTTCGGCTAGAAAACGCCCTGCTTCCGCTAACGCATCTCCAGCTTTGGGATGTCTGCTTTGGCTTGGGATACAACAGTTTTGCCTTCATTCAAGCCTTGCTCGCCTCTCCTTTACTCGGAGCATTTAAAACCCTTGAGATTCAAGCGGTTGAAATCGACGAGCGGTTGGTTCCCTTGTGGCAGGACGTTTTGGCACAGACTCATTTTCATCCTTTAACGCAAGCGTTTCAGATCTCGCAAGTCCAAACGACGTATGGCTACTTGCTTTCTTTTCAAGCGAAAGACGACTCTTCACCAATGCCAAAAATCACGATGCACATTCACATGGCGGATGCCTTAGCGGTGCTGCCTCAATGGGTGGAGACTCAAGCATCACCCGTCGATCTTATCTTTCACGATGCCTTTTCGCCCAGCAAAGTGCCTCACTTGTGGTCAAGCGATGTGTTCAAGCTTTATGCGTCGGTGTTAGATCCACGTCATGGTGGGATTTTGACGTATTCGTTGGCTCGTTCGGTGAAAACGGTGGTGGAATCATCGGGGTTGAGTTGGCAGAAGTTACCGCCTCTCGGCTGGAAAAAAGGGGCAATGCTGATTCAAAGAGCTAGTGAAGACTCGATGGCGGTGCATCCTTAGGATCTTTTGGCTCGTTCTTTTTCTTGTCTTCACGCCATTTGAGCCAGTGGGCGGAAGGCGGATTGACGCCTGTAGAACTTGGATTCTCATCTTTTTTAGACCGTTTAAAGGGGAGATCCCGAGCATCCAAACGTTGGACGGAAACTTTGATTTGCGGTTTAAAGACGATCATCACCGTTAAAATTACCATAAACCACAACAAAACGCCCTGAAATAGCGAAATAGAAACCCCGTGAAATAAACTGAACACAAGGGTGTTCCATAAAACCGTACACAATACGCTTGGCAACACCAGCATAATGAGCAAGGTGATTAGCAGGCTTACTAGGCTTAAAAGCAAACCAAGTACGGCGGAAAACATAGTGAAAATCCTTCATTTCTTTTTTCTAATGGCACTATATCACAAAGAAAGCCATTGCGAACGATATACACATTTTTTTAAGAAAGGGTTTTGTAGCTAAGTTTAGAGTTTTCTCTACAGTAGGCTATTCTAGGAGCCTAGACTCGCAGATGTGTGCAGTGTACAAAGACGACCATAAGCACATCGAGAATCGTAGCGACAACTAAGAGACACTGTACAGGAAACTCTAAACTTGGCTATACATTAAACTTTGTTCGTTTTATAGTGACTAAATAATATTTCTCATGGAATCTTGTTTTATAGAACGAAAGGAGACGCCGACCGATGAGCAAATCAATGACATGGACGCAAGTAAAAAAAGAACTCAAAAACCATTCCACCACAGACTTATTAGATCTGATTAAAGAATTACACGCCGCCAATGACTTGAATAAAGTCTTTCTATCAACTCGTCTCAACTTAGGCACAACAATGGGTTCTAAAGAACTTGAAAGCATTAAGAAAAAATTGAAAAAAGCCCTATTGCCTTCACCCAAACGGTACTTTGATTATGAAGAGTTTGCCCCCGATCCCAAATACACCATGGCACATAAGCTCATTAAAGACTACGAAAAAACCAAAGATGACTTGGGTATTTTAGATCTTTACTTAAGCTATGCAGAAGGAGCCACAGCGTATTTGATCAAGTACGACTATATGCCTTCACGCTTCATCGATTCGGCGTGTGGATTTTTGGCGAAGTTTGAAGCCGTGTATCAAAATAATCCAATGTATTATGCTCGTTATTTTAAAAAGCGACTAGAAGACCTAAATGAAGCACCGATATTTCAAAGCCTCCCTTATTTTGGAGAGTGCTTTCAAGGTTATTTTGTGGATCTCTTGGATTTAACACCGCCTAAGGTGCTGGATGATTTTGATCGAGAAGAACTTGCCTGCGTGTAGTTTTCATGTTTGTCGTATGATAAGTTTGTTTTTAAATGAAAGAAGGACATCCCTATGAATAGCCAAGCCCCTTTTGATATGCGTCACAAATCTAAAGAAATCAACGACGGCCCAGCCAGAGCCCCCCACCGAGCCTTCCACCGAGCCATGGGACTCGTTGAAGCCGACTTCCAAAAGCCGTTTATCGGTGTCGCCAATACGTGGAATGAAGTTACGCCGTGTAATTTAACCTTGCACGATCAAGCGACCTTGATTAAGGCAGGCATTCATGAAGCAGGGGCGATTGCTCGTGAGTTTACCGCCATTTCCGTCAGTGACGGCATTGCAATGGGACACGAAGGCATGAAGGCATCGCTGGTGAGCCGTGAAATTATCGCTGATAGTGTGGAACTCGTCATGCGCGCCCATTGCTACGATGCCTTTGTGGGTATCGCTGGATGTGACAAGTCCTTACCGGGTATGATGATGGCGATGGCTCGCTTGAATGTGCCAGCCATTTTCTTGTATGGTGGTACGATTATGCCCGGTCACTTAGACGGCAAAGATCTTACCGTGCAAGACGTCTATGAAGCGGTGGGATCTCACGCTGCTGGTAAATTGAGTGATGCAGGCTTAAAAGCGGTTGAAGAAAATGCTTGCCCTGGAGCGGGCAGTTGTGGCGGTCAATTTACGGCGAACACCATGGCGTGTGTCGCTGAAGCGATCGGGTTAGCCTTACCTGGGTCTTCCGCTATTCCTGCCGAACATCCTGCTCGTGCAACGATGAACCATCGTTACGGTCAAGCCATTGTCGACTTGTTGAAGGCAGGCATTTTGCCTCGTGATATTTTGACGAAAAAAGCCTTTGAAAATGCCGTGCGAATTGTCGCAGCAACGGGTGGTTCCACCAATACCGTCTTGCATATGCCAGCACTCGCTCACGAATGTGGCTTTGAAGTCACCTTGAAAGATATTGAAACATGGTTTAATACCACGCCTTATTTTGTGGATCTTAAACCCGGTGGACGCTTTGTGATGTGGGATGTTTACCAAATCGGAGGCGTACCTGTTATCCTAAAAGCCCTGTTAGAAGCAGGTTACTTGCACGGCGATTGCTTAACCGTCACAGGCAAAACCCAAGCTGAAAACCTCAAAGATGTTCAGCTCCCCACAGGACAAGACGTCATGGTACCCGTGACGGCTCCCCTAAGTGCGGGCGGAGGCTTGAAAATCTTGTTTGGCAACATGGCGCCTGAAGGAGCCGTGGTGAAAACCGCAGGGCTTACGAAATTGGTGCATCGTGGCAAGGCGAAAGTCTATAATGGCGAGCAAGATTGTTTTGCAGCGATTGTGAAAAATGAAATCGTCGCTGGCGATGTTGTGATTATTCGCTATGAAGGTCCCAAAGGTGGACCTGGTATGCGTGAAATGCTTTCGGTTACGGCAGCGATCGTGGGGCAGGGCTTGGGTTATGATGTGGCATTGCTCACGGACGGTCGTTTTAGTGGGGCGACTCGTGGGTTAATGGTGGGTCATGTGGCTCCTGAAGCCTATGTCGGCGGGGTGATTGGGCTGGTTGAAGCGGGCGATGAAATTGAAGTCAACGCCGAAACAGGCATTATTACCTTATTTGTGGATGACGCCACCCTTGCGGAGCGTCGTGCGAAGTGGGTGCAACCCGAGCCGAACTATCCAGCAGGGGCGTTATGGAAGTATGCTCAACAAGTCGGCAGTGCGGCTCAGGGGGCGGTGACGCATCCTGGGAATTGCTTAAAATAAAAAAGGAGATTGAGATGAGCGGATTTATTCAAGAGTTTAAAGAATTTGCCTTAAAAGGCAACGTCATGGACTTAGCCATTGGGGTCATTATTGGCGGAGTCTTTGGTAAGGTGGTGACGTCTTTGGTGGACAATATCATCATGCCCCCGATTGGCTTTTTAGTCGGTGGCGTAGATTTTTCAAGTTTAGCAATTACCCTTCGTCCCCCTGAAGTAACTGGTTTTCAAGTAACCCCTGTTTTAATTAAGTACGGGGCTTTTATTCAGACCTTATTTGATTTCTTGATTGTGGCAATTGCTATTTTTAGCGTAATTAAAGCAATGAATCACTTTAAAAAAGAAGCCGCTCCTTCTGTTGAAGAAACGGTTCCACCACCCACACCAAGAGACATTGAATTATTGGAAGCTATTTTACAAACTTTAAAGGCTAAGTCTTAAATACGAATATATTTATACCAATTAAACGATTAAATAGCGTCTGGCGTCTTCGTTGTCGCTACGATTTTCGATGTGCTTATGTACGTCTCTGTATAGTGTTTTATAGATAAAATGAGCTATTAGACTATTCTAGGAGCCTAGATTTTTTTGTGAAGGCGTGTACACAGACGTACATAACAGAACAAAAAAATCGTAGCGACAA
>JBILSS010000156.1:0-4490 GCA_044371965.1 Vampirovibrionales bacterium | reverse complement strand
GCTATTAGACTATTCTAGGAGCCTAGATTTTTTTGTGAAGGCGTGTACACAGACGTACATAACAGAACAAAAAAATCGTAGCGACAACGAAGAGGCAATAGAACATTTTATATAGCTTGATACTACCATGCTGTAGAAGAATCCCTAGTTTATTCGGAATCTCTTAAGATTCCCACTATAAAAACAACATATTCCTGTTGACACTGCTTTTCGTTTGCCTTATGGTAAACCTAGACTAGGAAAAGGAGTTTTCTCGCCTGTTTTCTTGTCACATGTTACTGTTTGTGTTGTGCGTCCCAAAAGACGGGCAACGAACCCAATTAGGAGAATCGCTTTGGCAGTTCTACAACACTTGACCTTACCTATGAATGAATCCTTAGAAGCTAATTTTGCGGCTTTACTCGAAAAAAGTTTTAACGCTGAAGTCCGCATGGGTGCCTTGTGCGTCGGATCTATCTTGCGTGTTGAAAAAGACGGCTTGCTTGTTGATGTCGACGGCAAGTACGAAGGCTTTGTACCGATGAAAGAAGTGCCTAACGCCAATACGGCGGAAGATTTGGCAGAAACCTTTCAAGTGGGTGAAAACCTAGAATGCTTCGTTTTAAGAGACAATGAAGAGCATCATCAATATGTATTGAGTCTTCGTCGTGTTCAGCAAGTGAAGAACTGGGAAACTTTAAGCCAAGCCAAAGAAGACCAAACCACTATGCAAGCGACCATTTTGGGCGTGACCAAAGGCGGTATGTTGGCTTCTGTGATGAACATTAAAGGCTTTATTCCTTCGAGCCAATTGCGAGTCACCAAGTCCCTAGACGACCTTTCAGGTGAAGAGTTGCCTGTAAAAGTCTTGGAAGTCGACAGTAATCGCAACAAGTTGATTTTAAGCCATCGTCAAGCCGTTTTTGAAATGAAGGCTGCCATGCGTGCCGATACGCTGAAAGAGCTTGAAGAAGGTACAATCGTTACAGGTGAAGTCGTTAAAATTACCGATTTCGGTGTCTTTGTGGACATCAACGGCATCGACGGGCTATTGCCTTTGTCTGAAATTACGTGGCGTCGTATTAAGCATCCTAGCGATGTGATTAACTTGGGTGAACACGTCACTGTACAAGTCTTGACCGTCGACCATGACCGTCAACGCATTAGCTTGAGCCTCAAGCGTATGGAAGCCGATCCTTGGACGGTGGTGGATGACATGTTCCAAGCGGGGCAACAAGTCGAAGGTCGCATTTCTAAGCAATTGGCAAGCGGTGTCTTGGCTGAGTTGACGTCTGGTGTTGAAGCCTATTGTGCTTACGGGCAACATGGACGCATCTTTGAACAGGATGTGACTTACAACTTTGAAGTGGTTTCTATTGCCGCTTACGACCGTCGTATTACGTTGGCTTACAAGCCCTTTACGACTGAAGGCTAGTCTTTTATACAGTGTTTTAAAGACGGCTAAATCGTGTCACTTTAAAAAAAGGGAGCCTCTGTCGTAGACGCTCCCTTTTTTGTCTATCCAAAACTATAGTTGCGTGATGTGATTCGCAATTTCCGCCAGCGTCTGATCATCTTCTAGCAACTGAAGTTCGGTGGCGTAATCCACCAAAACAGGCATGAAATCACGCAATTCATCACTAATAAAGTGAAACACTTCTTCAGAAGGGACGCTTAAATCCCCCTTTTCGCATGGCATGCCTAACGCCACAGGCAATTCATAATTATGAAAGGCTTGACGTTCCACCCCAACGCTAAACAAGGTTTTCAAGAGTTGTTGCCTAAAATGGCTAATTGATTTTAAAGACGCTCGACGCTTTTGAGTGCCTTCCCATGCGATATAGGCATGAGGCATCACCACACCTTGTAAAACCTGATTCAACGCCACCAGCTCGATACGTTCTGCGGGGTTAGACGAATTATGCTCCACCGTCACGGTTACCCCATGACGCCCTAGGGCTTGCTGGATCTGTCGTTGCGTTTGGTTTAAGCCCCCTGCAATTTTAAAAACAGGGTTTGCCGTCGAAGACGTTTTACCGTCAACCGACTGAACCGCATCAATGGGAGGAACCACAGACGTTTTGGAAGCATCCACGGCACTAATGACTTGCCCACGGCACACACGCCCAAGCAATAGCTTTTGCAAGGCTTTACGCTCGGCTTGACTATGCCCGATATGAGACAAGCGTGCCAAAAAATGCTTTAAAAAGCGTTGATACAAAAAGCCATGTCCCACAATCACCACGCAAGGCACGGCACGGTGAATGGCAGAATCTTCGTTGACTGACGTCAACATATTGTTGCGTCGGGCATCGGCGGAAATAAAACCCATGCTCAATAATTTTTCGGCGTACACCGCCAAATCTTCAATTAAAGCCGTTTCCGCTTCAGGCAAAGCCGTGTGAGCAAATAAAATTTCAGGGACGTTGCCCTTATAATACGCCGTGCTTAAGTCGTCGAGTTCATTTAAGGGGCTTACGGTTTTCTTGGCTTTTTTGGACGTTTTTTCGGAGATATCGGTTTCCACAGGCACATTGCTTAAAAAACGAAACGCCTTGCTTAAAATCTGATTGAGTAAAGACGCATCTTGAGGTTGGACGACCTTTTTAGACAAGCTCAATTCTACACCACAAGGCAACAGAACAAACGGCACGGACTGCAAGGAACGGGGGAAGACGCAGAGCAATTCGTCTTTCACGCCAATGGCAAGAGGCTCGTAATTGGCAGGGGTGCTAATGGGAATGCCAAATTCATCCACAGAAGACGCCCCTAAGCGTCGACGCTTGAGTTCTTGAGGGGGGGAAGATTCAGTGGTGAGGGGGGCTTCATTCGGCGTGAGTGGGGAAGGCATTAGCGGTGTGACCTTTTAGGTTTGATACACTGGTGTAAAGCAGGGAAACATTAAAATTATACCATTTAAACGAAGATGCCGAACGCTACTTAATCGCTTAATTGGAATTAAAGCTTTTCTTGGCACGATCCATGTCTCGATTCACCTGTTGAATGCGTGAAGAATCTCGTTTGTCATGGAGCTTCTTACCACGACAGACACCGAGTTCCACCTTAACCCAACAGCGACTAAAGTAAAGCTTCAATGGTATTAATGTTAGTCCTTTTTCTTGAATTTTTTCGGAAAGTTTAGCAATTTCCCTTTTTTGGAGGAGCAATTTGCGAATACGAGTAGGGGCATGATTGTAATGCGTCCCAGATTCGTAGGGCGAGATATTCAAGCTATATAAGAAAACTTCGCCTTTTTCGATGCGAGCGTGGGCATCCACCATGCTGACCTTGCCTGCCCGCAGGGACTTGATTTCAGTGCCAGTCAACACAATGCCTGCCGTGTACGTTTCCAGCACATGGTATTCGTGGTAGGCTTTTCGGTTTGAGACAATGGTTTTGGACATGATACACCGTTCAATTAGGAAAATGACTATAGAAATCTCTGCGAAAGTCCCATTCGGCGAATCTTCTGTGTCAAAACAAGCCGTTTTTTCGTTATGTAGTCCGTCTACACGCCTCAAAAGCCGTTTGTTTTTCCTTGAATCTTCATCCGACTTGAACTTTTGCAGAGTCTTCTATAATTCATAGTATAATATAGAAAAGTCGTATCCCCTAATAATTTAGTCAAATTTCATGGAAAAGATGCCCTATGTCTCTACACACGCTATCTTCCATCAATGCAGCGACGGTGGCAAAGCTCTTAGATGCACAGGGGTTTCAAGCCACCCAGTGGATGTCTGCCCGTTCGCCCAAGCTATGGCTGTATACGATTTTAGCGTCTCTTTCAGGGGGGCAAATGCCCTTTCCGCTGATTCAAGCGTGGCAGAAGGGGGACCGTGTTTTAGGGGTTTCGATCGTTCAAAGCGACCCGTTTATGACGTTTCGTCGCTATTTAATCGGCTTTGATGTAGACGCTTCTTTTGAAGACACTTTAGCCATTCAAGGCGATTTTTTAGATGCTTTATTTCAGTTTCATCAAAAACGAGGCGTTCGCTTCATATTGGCAGAATTAAGTCCTTCAAACACGGCACGCTTAAACCTGCTCAAGCATCAAGGCTTTCAAGTCGCTTTGCAGGATTACTACTATTACTTGCCCAATCCCTTAACAGATCCTGTAACACCTTCTGCAGAAGGAGAAACAGCCTTAAGGCAAGCGGGTTATAAACGTGTGATGCCTGCCCATTACCGAATCGTGTGTGAGCATTACAACCAGCAATTGCCTGTATTGTGGAAGCAGGCATTAAGCAAGTTGCCTCAACACTTCAAGGGGAAACCCAACACAGAACGTTGGTATTTGCCCTTACAAAAAAATGAAACCAAACAAAACGCTACGGCGTGTAAGGTACTGGTTGAGATAAAGGCTCCTGTTGATATGTCGTCTCATGTATGGCATCTGTGGATTTTAGCACCTTTGCATCAGGTGGTGGATGCCAAGGGGATTGTGACGTTATTTGCGTCTTATATTCGTATGCAAGATCCTTTGGCGGTGATACGGCTTCAAGTGAATCAAT
>JBILSS010000155.1:0-4491 GCA_044371965.1 Vampirovibrionales bacterium | reverse complement strand
AATGACTTTGAATGAGAAGTACATAGGATTCATTATACGTCAATTAACTGAAACTTGTTGGTAAAGTAAGCAGAAAAAGTGTTCTTTTGTCACAATAGAATAAAAGTCTTGGACAGAAAGAATGGAGTCCCATGTTACAGAGAGACCTTGAACATCTTCTACTATTGCCGTGGACTCGTGAATCGACGTCTCCATTTTTAAGCGATTTTGTGGAAGTGCTTCAATTTTTGTTAGCACAGTATTGTAGCGTTTGGCAAAATCCTGCTCAAGCCAATTTGGTGAAAAACTTGACGCGTACCTTGCAAGGACGCTGGGAAATCAGCTTGCCTCTCAATCAACTCGGCGAAACAGGGGCATCTCTTCTGAAAGATGTTTCTGCGATGCACCAAGCCCGCTTTTTACTGAGTGGTCATGCCAGTGTGATTGAAAATCCTCAAGTGGAAGGTGAACTATTAGGGGTTAAGGTTCAGATATTGCTTTTTGACACGGCGACTCAAGCGTGGGCGTTGGATCATACCTTAGATCTCACTTATTTTGAACCGCATCGTAACCGCCACAATGATTTTGCCCCCATTACGTGGATGCTTGAAGAATTGATGCAAAACATTTCACTTCATTTAATAGCCTTTATGAAGCCTGAACATGCTGCCCCTAAAATGGCAAGCCTTTGCGAGTTTCACATCGACACGCCTTATGATTCCTTGGTTCAATTCGCCACCGTTGAAAACTTGCCTACGGCTAGCAAGCGTGCGGAAGAATATCAAAAGCTCGCTCAAGTTTTCCCTGAAAATGCGTTGATTCACCTTTTATTGGGGCGTCAACTCAAGCTCAATCGTAAGTATATTGAAGCAGCTCAAGCGTTGGAAAAAGCGTTGGTGCGTCCGATTTTCCCGAAACGGATGCGTGGGCATATTCTGAACGAGCTAGGCAGTTGTGTGGCTTTAAGTGGGGACAGAGAAACCGCCATCGAACATTGGCAAGCCTCTATAGAAGCGGATCCTACCCATGTTTTGGCGTATATGAATATTACGCACGCTTATGAAGAATTAGGGCTAGAAAAAAAGGCGGAAAGCTATTTGAAGGATGTCTTGAATTATTCGCCTAGTGACACACGGGTGTATCATGCACTGGCTCGTCTGTATTCGTGCCAAAATCTGTGGGACAAGGCATTGGCTCAATATCAATTGCAATTGTTATTGGAACCGTCGGATCCGTGGTGTCATAATAATATTGCCACGTGTGCCTTGCAGTTGAACAAGCCTGATATGGCGAAACGGCATTTTAAGCATGCCCAAGTCTTGGATGCTGAAGGGGAAGCAGGTCAATATGCCATGCTGGTTTTAACAGGCATGGACGATGAAAGTAAGATGAGTGATGTCATTTCATCCTAAATATAGTATCCGCTATATAAAACGGTCTATGGTCTCTTCGTTGTCGCTACGA
Source organism: Vampirovibrionales bacterium (assembly GCA_044371965.1). Classification (GTDB taxonomy): domain Bacteria; phylum Cyanobacteriota; class Vampirovibrionia; order Vampirovibrionales; family JAJTHC01; genus JAJTHC01. The sequence goes on along the minus strand of JBILSS010000155.1, from coordinate 3,048 downwards.
TTTTTTTGTTTGGTTATGTAGCCTGTCTACACGCCCGCACAAAAAAATCTAGGCTCCTAGAATAGCCTCATAGCCTGTTTCATCTATCGAACACTATAATTAACCATACGTTGCTTATTGTATCTATAGATCTAGCACAAAAGTGAGTCGCTTGGTTTTTATGCTTGCATAATGCGTAAAAATAACGTATAGTAGGTTCTGAACTATTTATTACTTGAAATGTAGTAGATCTCTCCTATTTGTGTGTTTTGAAAGGATTTTTTATGACGCTTCCTCTCTCTCAGGCGTTTGCACGCCCTTATATGGCAACTATGCAATCCACACAACGCAGTGGGGATGCGGAAGGCATGACGCATGCCGCCCTTACCCAAAGTGTCACAAGCCATGAAGGTAGCACTCACGGTGGTGGCGAACATGGAGAACATGGCGGAGGGCATGAAGAAGGTCATAATGATTTTAGCAATGCCGCAAAAGCCTCTTTGGCGTTAAGCAGTCAACATAAGAAGGGTGCTAAAGAAAAGTCCGAAGAAAAAGAGGGCAAAAAAGACGACGACTTGACTCGTGTAGAGAAAGATCCCATTTTAAATAAGTTGATGTCTCAAGTCTTTTTCAATGAAAAAGATGAAACCACCATGGAGTTCTTGCAAGGCAGTACGCTTAATACCATGGGGCATTTTAGCGAAGGTTTTACGCTCGGGGCGGTTTTGGCAGGCTTATTTCATGCTCAAAAAATCATGAACTCGGAAAAAGAAAATGGTGAACTCATTCCTGGGCAAATTATTGCAGGACGAGGCAAAGACGGTCATTTCTATAAAATAGCATACACCAAGAACGGCAAAGGCTCGTTTTGGGATGGCAATTCTAAAAACCCCAACAACGAAAGTTTACAGATTTTACGTTCCAAGCACAAGGGTTTCTTGGGATTCTTCAGGGGCTATGAAGCTGTTGCAGATATTAAAAACCCTGGGAACACCAAATATGAATCCAAAATCCTTGATCTCACCTTTAAAAATGGCGAGAATGTGGCGGATTACCATGCCGACAATTACATCAAAGAGTTGAAGCTTCGACAATATCTAACAAGTGAAAATGGTCAAATCCGTGAGATTAATCGAACCTTTGAAGTGAAAACGGATCGTGTCACTGGTCAACATGTGTTTGAAGAAGTGAAGAACAAATCAGACTTTGATCAAGGAGCGAAGAGCTTTGGGGGAAAATGTAAAGATGTGTGGGATGCTACTGGTGGAAAGGTGTTTGGTGCGTTCGACGGTAGTGCCGAAAAAGTGGTCGGCACAAAACCTGTAGTCGTTTCTACCATGGCAAACCGGAATGCCCCTCCCGTTACCAAAGACAAACGCTTAAATCAATTGGGTAAAAATGTGTTTGACAGTATTGAAGAAATCTTGCATTATTTGCCTGAAAAGTTCCGATTTGATCCGCATGAAGTCATGAGCATGAAGAAGAAAGACACGCTTAGTAAGGTGTTGAAATACCTTCCTCCTGTTAAGAATCTCATCAATTGGGGTATTTGGGGAGGCGTGATCGCCGTCTTATTTGGCAGTATTACCGAGGGTTATCATGCTGGAATAAGACCCCCTCGGCTCAATTTAGGCAGTGGTGCTCAAGCTCCAGCGGAAGGGCATGAGCATCACTAATACCAGACGTCTGCTAGCTTTGTGAGCAAATGACGAGCCACCACGTCTTTCGACGCTTTTTCGATGAAAACAGGGGCTTGCGTGCCTTCCGCAAAAAGCAATTGCATTTCATTGTCTTCACTATTAAAGGCAATGTCGCTTCGGTTGATGTTGTTGACGGCAAGGGCATCGGCTCCCTTACGACTAAGCTTGGCATACAAGGGGGTAACATCGCCTGTTTCACTTTCCGCCGCAAAACCGAGTACTCTTTGGTGATGCTTTTTTAATCCACAGACCGTTTTCAGAATATCCACCGTGGCTTCAAGTTCTAGCACATAGGAGTCATTCGTGGTTTGCTTTTTAATTTTGGACGCTTGGGGTTGCACAGGCTTAAAATCACTGACGGCTGCTGCTTTTAGGAGCCAATCGTGTGAAGGAAAGGCGTCTATAACAGCGTCTTTCATCGACTGAACGTCTTGAGCCAAGATCGTGGTATAGGGACGCATCCCGATGTGTTGGACATTCGCCGTAATCAGGGTGACGTCTGATCCCATGGCGTAAGCTTCATCAGCAAGGGCGAGTCCCATTTTACCGCTGGATTTATTGGTTAAAATGCGTGCAGGATCTAGGGCTTCTTGCGTGCCTCCAGCTGTAACGAGAACCTTTTTGCCTGCGAGCCGTTTATTTTGCGGATGCACGGCTCGGTAGAGGGTGAGAAGCGTCCAGTCATCAGGGGCGAGATGCCCTGTGCCTGTTTCCCCACAGGCGAGCAAGCCTTCGGTCGGTGGCACGATGTGTACGTTGGGTAAGCTTGCCAAAGTCGCTAAATTCCGCTGGGTGAACGAATGTTCCCACATACGGGTATTCATGGCAGGGCTAATCACAATCGGTTTTTCGTTGAAGCACAAGGCGGTTGCGGTCACGAGGTCTCCACTCAAGCCTTGTGCCAGTTGAGCGATGAGATTAGCGGTAGCTGGGTAAATCAGAAGTGCATCGCCCCATTGAGCCAAGCTAATATGCAGGGGAACCCCTTGGGCATCGACGGCGTGATGCTCACTGGTGGCAGGGTATTTGCTTAGGCTAGACAGTGTTAAGGCGGTGATAAAATGAGGGGCGTCTTGCGAAAGAATGGGATGAATCCCCGAGGTTCCCTTGCGTTGCAGTTCACGAATTAAATCGCCACTTTTATAGGCGGCAATGCCGCCGCAAACGCCTAAAACAATGTGCTTGCCTTCAAAAAACATGGGTCGATCATCCTCTTCTTTGTACGAAGCTTAGTCTAGCACAAAAATGAAGCAAATAGTTTTTATGCTATAGCCAAGTTTAGAGTTTTCTGTACAGTAGGCTATTCTAGGAGCCTAGACTCGCAGATGTGTGATTGTACAAAGACGTACATAAGCACATCGAGAATCGT
>JBILSS010000035.1:0-15060 GCA_044371965.1 Vampirovibrionales bacterium | reverse complement strand
ACCCTGTTGGCGATGCGAAAAAGCACGGCGACCGTCTCGTAAAAACCATGTACAAAGGACTCGGTGACTTGGGCGTGCCGTTTTACTTTAGCTTGGGCAACCACGATGTGATCACAAATCACGGGCAGGATGTCGTGGATACCTTGCATATTCCGCAAAAAACCTACTATAAAGTAGCAGTGTCTCCTTTGGTGGATTTTTTTGCCATTAACACGAATACCTTCAACAAAACGCAAGAAATTTGGCTCGGAACGGCGTTGCAGCAAAGTAAAACGCCTTGGAAAATCGTGTATGGGCATCATCCGCTTTATTCCACAGGGTCTCATGGGCAGGACACGGACTTACAAGTCTTGCGAGGCAAGCTTGAGCCACTCTTGATCAAATACAAAGTCAATGCGTATTTGGCAGGGCATGACCACAATTACGAACGTTTTGCGACCGCCAGCACGCAAGCCAAAGGCTTGCCTTATTTACAAATCGTTTCTGGTGGAGGCGGTGCGTATTTGAGAGACAAACGAACCTTTCCCAAAGCCATTTGCAAACCTGAAGACACGCAACCCATTAAGGTGAAAACCACCAAAGGGTGCATCATCACGCAAAAATGCACCGAACCCTTCTTCCCCACGACGCTGTTTTATGACAAAACGCATTACCATTACTTAGATTTAGCCTTTACGGCAAAGTCGCTCAATATTAAAGTGCGTGGCACGGCAAACCAAATTATGGATGAAATCACACTGAAAAAATAAGCTTTAAGGCACGATTAAAAGTTTTCGCTTTTTAATACTTATGCTATAATAAACTTTGTTTCAGTTTTGCTTCTACGAAAGGATTGCTTATGTCTCTATCGAAAACCTTAGGTTCACGCAATGTTTGGGTCTTGTTCTTTTCAGCCTTAAGCATTTCTTTGTTAGTGCTTTTACTCTTGTTCAGTTTTTTCTTTAAAAACCTTGATTTCAATGTCAAAACCAAGGAATTGGACGAAGCCCCCACCCTTGAAACAGGCATTAATATGCAAAACACCGAAGTCAGCTCACCTGAAGAAGAAGGTGTGGATCCGCAAGAATTGAAGGACCGCTTGCGGTTAAACGTGCCTGATGAAGCGGGACGCTTGAGAAATAACACGACGCAAGCCAATAACAAAAAGAAAACCGATGCCTATGTCGGGCTAGATGCCCCTAAACGCAAGCTATCAAACAAATCCACGTTGGCTCCCACGCCTGCGAGTCCGGAAACCATGCAGACCAACGAAGTGGATGCCACAACCCCCACGCCTGAAGCCACCTCTAAAACGGCGGCGGTTGTGCAGAAGTTTCGTGTTTACCTCGGCGGATTCTTTAGCCGTGGGGATGCTGAAGCGACGCAAGATCGCTTGAAGGCTCAAGGTTATAATTCTATCATCAAACAAAGTAGCTCAGGCTTTGAAGTGCAGTTGGGTATTTATAATGACGAAGCTACCGCTAAAAGTGTTGCCACATCTACAGGGGCTAGCCTCGAAACGTTTTAATGCTGTAATTGATGCCACTCGTTAAAACGGTATTTGAATAGTCTAAGTAGGAAGCTCTAAAGATGGGATTGCATACCTTTCACAATCAAACTTTAAAAGTTAGATCTGCGGTCGTCGTCTTTTACGAAGGACGCCTTCTGCTTCTGCGACAAAACAACAAGCCCTTTTGGGTTTTACCAGGTGGGACGCTGGAAGAAGGTGAGTCCATCGCCACTTGTGCCGTCCGTGAACTCGACGAAGAAGTGGGTATGACGGTTTCGCTCGTGGGGATGCTCACCGTTTCTGAATTTGCGGATGCCAAGCGTCATGTGGTAGACGTCACCTTTTTAGGCACTTACGAAGCGGGAGCCACCTCGTGGGAGGCTCCTTACCCCGAAAACATCGATGATGTGGCGTGGGTGACTGAAGCCGAGTTCAAGGCGTTGAGCCTCAAACCCGATTGCCTGCAGTCGATGATTTCTCAAGAATGGCAGACACTTTCAGAAGGTAGCTTGCCTGTTTTAAAGGATGCTTACTTGGGTTTAACCGCTTAATCTCTTTTCGCTTGATGGATTTAATACCAATTAAACGATTACATAGACGTACATAAGCACATCGAGAATCGTAGCGACAACGAAGAGACACTGTACAGAAAATTATAAACTTGGCTATAAGTAACGAATATCGTATACGAGAAAACTCTAAATTTGCTTGACATCTTGCATTAAAACCTGTCCAAGAGTATAATATGATTTTGTCTCTCAAAATAGGTTTTGTGATGCTTTTAAATACGCTTTTTCGATTTCACAAATCGCCATTGCACGCAGTGGTATTGATGTTACACGAGGTACAACTGGCGGAACTATTGGTATGGAACCAGACACTAATGGCGTAAGAGGTATCCCAAAACAGAACACCGCCAGCTTTTTGTCTTCTGACACCGTTTACTTTCGGGGATTTAAGGGCAGAATACGAAATGAAATAGCATTAACCCCGTTAGATAGTTCGGCGATTACACATGAGTATCGTACAAATGCGTTGTTAAGGATTCTCAAAGGTGCTAGCGGCACAAATGTCTGGATGAAGCATGGGACGGATACTGCCTCAACGAATCAAGCCTTTATGAGTTTGATGCTCCCTTGTTTGCAACCTACGAAAGAGCAAGTCGTACGTAAGGATTATCCTGCTGTGGTGACGCATGTATCGTGGGCAACACCTGAAGAGGCTGGTTCAGATGCTCACATCAATGGGAAACAGGTTCAAAATCTCGTGATTTGTGATGATCTACCGACAGGATCTTATCTTTGTGTAGGCAATAAGGTGTATGGCGTGAATGCCCTGAAGCAAGCCTTTCAACCCCATGGTAACAAGTCTTATTTTATAGATCCCTTTGAACGAGTGGGTGCGTTGTCTCAATCACCTAGTTATGTGGGTTCTTTTGATGAGCAAGGGCAATTTACTTATAATCCCTTGTTTAAAAAAGCTTACGATAAACGCCTTAAAAACCCTGTCGTTAAAGAATACGAAACCTTGTTAAAATCCCATTTAGACATAGCAGTTGCGATGAATGCAAGGGAAGTCAAACCTTTTTCAGCGGATGTTCAGCATATTTTGGTGCATCCTGATTGGACACCAGCACAATATGAGGAATACATAAACGATTTAGTTAAAACCTACGGTAAAAGCGTTCCGAACACAGGCTTGATTCTACACGGAAGCCGTAGTAAAGCCCTAAAAACCTTTCAAAATAATTTAGAAGCGAAAGGCTTTCATGTGTGGCACATGCAATCTAAAGAAAATAAATTGTCGATGCTCCCTCGTGTGGCGGAAGCCAAGTTGGGCATTTTAATTCGACTTTTGGAACATCATGATGCTTCAAAAAAACAAGCTACCGTTCAGCAGTTTATGAATACCGATTTAAAAGGCGAAAGCATTCCGCTTTATTTGGCTCAGTCGTTTTCTTATTGCTTGCCTAAGTCGGCAGATCCAAACGCTCGTTGGTTTGTCGCCACAGGTTGCTTGAACGAAAATGTGATTAAGAATCAAGTAAAAGCGAATATGCGTATTAACATTGTCGGCACAGGGAACGGTCATTTACCTGCCCAAAAAGGGGATGCTTTTTTTGAATACCTAAAAGGTTTACAAAACCCCATGACGATGTACGCCGAACCCTTTAATGAAATCCCAAACATGACGGCTTACGAAATAGGAAAAAACCTATTAAAAACTGGGATAAAACCTGCGAAAGAAAGCATTCAGCGATATATGGGAAAACTGGCTAGGCAGATTAAACCCTAACGTCATTGCCTACCAATTGGCTTTAATCGAAAAGGTGAGCTGATCGTCTTTGATGAAATCGTAAGTCTCTTCTAGCTTCACGATCGCCGCTTCCACAGGAGGCAAAATCGCTTCCTGTAACAACTGCACCATGGTTTTGAGATACTGGGCATCCACCGAAAAGTTGTTCCGATGCTCTTCTTCTGTTTCCGCAAAATCATTGTAGGCTTGGTAAATCACCAATTGCTCGTGATAAAAGGTATCATTCAACAACGGTTCCGCTTCTAAAGTCTCTGAAAAGGTATTAAAGGCATCAGAATACCGCTCAGATGCTTCCGTCCATGAGTTAGACTTCAGGATTTTCAGCGTCTCAAGCTTTTGAATGGCTGTTTTGGCTTCTTTAATCGTTTCTTTTGTGTGCTTTTTAAGTGCTTTCATCGCCTCATAAAGCCGTTCGGCTTTAGTATTGGTACTGCTTTGCTCTTGGGACGCTTCAATGCCTGCTTCGACAATGGCATCCACATCGATGCGTTCTTGCAAGTTCAAGCGAGGCAACAGCTCTTCAATCGGTAGATTTTCCATGTCGTCGATTTTTGCACCGCCCACTGAACAATTGTAGACGTTAAACTCAGGAAAGACGACTCGGATTTTACTGCGAATGGTGTCAAAATGGTACTTAAAATGGCGATAATCTTCTTGGGTCATAATTTGATTGCCGTGCCAATCTTCCACATAATGCAATTCCGTCGCACGATTGTTCAATTCTTTTGAAACCAAATACTTCCCGCTCAACTCGACTTCTTCACCTGTGGCATACACCTGCATGCCTCGTAAGGCGAGGTCTTGCCCTGCTAAAATCATGGTGCGAAAACCCAAGTCCACCGCCACCAAAAACATGTAAAACGCCACGGTTCCGCCCGTGTGATACTCATGCGTTTTTTCGTCAAACATATTGTTCAGGTAAGTCGTGTATTGATCGTTATATTTCAGAGACGCCGCCCAACGGCTTTTGCAGGGCTGGCTCAACATGAAGGTATCCGAACTGGGGCCTGTAATGATGTGGCTGTCCGCCATGGGGGCTTCCAAGCCTTCCATTTGCTTGGCAGGGCCGTAATAATCCATGCCGAAGACGAAATCAGGCGTGATGCCGTGCTTTTTGAAGGCTTTAACGGCACCACTAACGCAACAAATCACGAGCTTGTCTCGAACGGCGTGAATATGAGGCAGCACATCATTCAACGAAGGACCCGCTCCGCACATCAAAGCCGTCTTACCCTCAAAGGCATCTCGCAGGTGCGTGACTGAGTTCATGGTGGGTAAATACGAGGTATTTTGAAGGAAGACATCCGTCCACAAACGGCTACGCCCTTGCAAGAGCTTGGCGTTACGCACGGCATTGTCCGCATGGAGCTTGAGCTTTTCAACCACAGGCTTGAGCCTTTCCCCAAAGGCGTGAATCATCCCTGGCAACATCATCATCCCGATGCCGTCGCCTTGCACGAGGTGCGTTTCCACATACTGCCACAACGGTTCAGAATCTGTAAACAGTAGGATACTTTCATGAGCGAGTTCTTCCGCTAGATTGATATTGCTTAGCGTAAAATACAATAAATCGAGGTCTTTTTCGTAAATAATCACTTTGGCTTGACTGTTTTTCGCTCGCAAGGCTTGCACCAACGGTTTCAGCACATAACCCAAGCCCAAACCAAAGACGAGGTTCATGGAATGCTTGCCGAAGCAGACTTGATCTTCCACCAGTTTTTCGGCTTCCGCAACGGCACCGTTCATGCTGTGAATGGGGTATTTGTCTTCATATAAAATGGTTAAATCTTTGACGTTGGTTTCGTAGATGTGTATATTTTCAGTAGAGGCTTTTTCGGCGTGATTACGGATATGTTTAGCGGAATTGGCGTTATAGCCTTTTACATCTTTAAATAAGGCGTTTAAATTGCTTTCTAAAAAAGTGGTCATCGGGACTTCCCTTCTTCTCTTTTTTTACGAATCTTGCGAGCGGTCTTGTTGTTGCTTCAAGCGACTCAACGGATTCAATCGCTTACGAGGTGCCAACGGCTTGGGAGACAAGATCGTTTTTTCTAAGGTGGATTCGACCAATAAGGTATTTTTAATTTTGAGTTGAGCCTCTAACAAGGCTTCGGCGACTTGAAAATCAGGGGCGGTGTCAATGTCGATCGAACGTTGCCACGGCATTTCATACGCCACAACCGTGTCTAAATCCCACAAGCTAAAACCCACAGGTTTTTGCAGAAGAGCAAGCGTCGGCACGATGTAAAAGGCACCGTTGGGTGTGACGTACGTGTTTTCAGCGTCATCTTGCAAGTGAAGATTCGCTGGCTTTACATTGTTTTGCGACTTTTTTAACAACCACGACAACGGCTTACTAGGCGGACACACACTCAACAAGCCTGTGGAGCGAACGTTTTCAGATTGGGCTTCTAGGGCTTGCAAGGCGTTTTGAAAATCGACGGTTTGCACCAAAGGGCTGGTGCATTGGCACAGCATCACCCAATCGGGGAGTTCATTAAAGCTTTGGGCTTGCCATTCTTGCAGAAAATACGCCAAGCTGTCAAAGCTGGATGTCTGTGCATCGCTGACGGCGGGGGGACGTTGGAAGGGCGGGACTTCTATTTTAGGATGCGAGCTTTTGGCAAGGGCTAAAAGGGCGTCATCATCACTGAACAAGAAGCGACGTTCGATGCCGTCGGTTTCTTGAAGGGCGTCAAAATACCACGATGCCATGGGTCGTTCGCACAAGGGGAGCATTGCTTTATTCGGCAGGCGTTGGGATCCTGCTCGTGCCAAGACGACCGCCCACACTCGGGGGGGGACTGTTTTGGTGAAAGTGGGTACTTTAGGCATAGGGGGGGGTCTTTCAAGGCAAAATAGTATCCGCTATATAAAACGGTCTATGGTCTCTTCGTTGTCGCTACGATTTTTTTGCTTGGTTATGTAGGTCTCACTACACGCCCGCACAAAAAAATCTAAGCTCCTAGAATAGCCTCATAGCCTGTTTCATCTATCGAACACTATAGGCTATCAAGGCAAGCTTTTTTCAGTTTAGCATGGCACGACGATCGTCGGTGATCTTCGCCTCAAGATTGCCCTATGTGATTGAGTTGGGGGGAGAGAGCCAGTCATCCTGAACGCATGTGAAGGATCTCCCAAAACGGAGGGGATGTTTCCCCTTCGGAAGCCTCAGGGTCAACATGACGGCGTAATTAGTCTAAACTTCTTGGGTTTCAGTGGCTTTTTGTAAGGGATTTTCGCCCTTCATTTGCCATGCGAACATCAGAATTTCCGCCACCGCTTGATATAAATCAGGCGGGATGTCTTGGTTGATGTCCACCACACGATACAAAGTTCTCGCTAGCACAGGGTTTTCCACAATCGGGATGCCGTGTTCTCTCGCCACAGCCTTAATGCGTTCGGCGAAATGTTCCGCTCCTTTGGCGACGACCAACGGAGCTTCCATTTCCTTGGGCTTGTACTTCAACGCCACCGCCACATGAATCGGATTCGTGGTAATCACATCCGCAGTAGGGACGGCTTCAAGCTGGCGTTGCATCATCATTTGCATCCGCTTTTGTTTTAGCATGTGCTTGACCATGGGATCGCCTTCGCTTTGCTTGTATTCGTCCTTGACTTCTTTTAGCGACATTTTTTGATCGTTCATAAACTTGGTACGTTGGTAGAGATAGTCCCCAAACCCGATGATGATGAAAAACATAATCGCTAGAAAGATAAAATCTTGCAGAATTCGCCCAACCAAAAACAGGATGATCATGGGTGTGTCGCTGTGCATGCTGTTGATCATTTCAGGCAGGTGCTTCATAAAGGAGTTGTATCCCATATAAAAAAGAATACCAATTTTCAGCAAGTTTTTGCCTAGCTCAATGACGGTTCGTTTGGAAAAGATCCCTTTGAGTCCGTTGACAGGGTTAAGCTTGTCGAGCTTGGGGGTGATGGACTTCAACGCAAAGAGCGGTCCGACTTGTAAAAAGTCGGCAAAAAAAGCGATCATAAAAGCAAGGCCCAAAAAAGGTAAAGAAGGAAGCACCAAACCTTTTAGCGAATGTAAAATCAAGAACATGGTTCCCATATCATCCAAGTGTTTTTGGGGGATGAGATCAAAGAAGACGATAAACATTTCGCACACGGCTTTAAAAACAAAAGGCGACAGCATCAGTAGTAAAATGAACATAATCGCCAAAAAAACGCCTGCGGAAAGATCCTTGCTTTTAATAACCTGCCCTGATTCTCTCAAGCGTTGTAGCTTCTGCTGGGACGCTTCAAAGGATTTGTCTTCATCTCCCATGGAGGATTTGCCTTTTAGATTACATGAGTATCTTTATATTATCATGCAAATTAGATATATCAAAATAATACACATTTTTAAAACTTTTCATTGTAAAGTATTGACTTGCTCCTGTGTTTTTTCTATTCTGTAAGCTGAACTATTTTGTTATGCAACAGTTAAGGTAAACGATATGAAAGTAGGCAGATTGATTGTTACATTGGCAAGCATTGTAATGCCTCTGCAAGTGTTGACACATGCTCAACCGACTTTGGCTCATCAGGCAGAAAATAGGGGGGAACAAGGGCTTGGGTCTCTTCTACAGCCCCCGAACTGTGATGTGTTCTTTAAAAACAAAGCAGGGGAATGGGAGCAAGGCATTTCGGAGCATGTCGCCAATAAAAAGGCTTGCGTTGAAATGGGGCAAAGCATACATCAAGGAAACGTGGATCACGTGAAGGAAGATCCACATTTTGTAGCTCCCTTGTTAAGGGTGGACTATAACGGTGAAAAGATTTTGATTAACCCGCCTGAAACGCCTCCTGAATATCATCCCTACCCACTTAATTAGTTTGTGTTAAAATTAACACACATGATGTGTTTTTTGTGATAGGGAGGGTGCATCCCAATGCCTAAACAACCTGTGTTGGTTTTACTGTCGGGCGGACTCGATTCCACCGTGTCCCTAGCGACGCTGATGAACGATCCCACCAAAGACGTTTTGCGTTGCATCGCCTTTGACTATGGGCAACGCTCGTGGACGAAAGAACTTAAAGCCATTCGCAACATTGCCTTGCACTATGGCTTGCCGATGCAAATTATTAAGCTCGACTGGCTGAAAACCCTTGTACCTGAAGGATACACCCCTGAATTCAAAGGCACGGCGACGCATATTACAGATGTATGGGTCCCTAACCGTAATGGCGTGATGCTCAACATCGCTGCGAGCATCGCCGAAAGCTTAGGAGCCTCTGGTGTGGCGTTTGGAGCCAATCTCGACGAAGCCGAAGCAGGCTTCCCTGATAACGGCGAAGAGTTTTGGCACGTCTTAAACAAAAGCCTCAAGCGTTCGACGCTAACAGGCGTCAAAGTCTTTGCCCCTGTTGGCGACCTTCGCAAAGTCGATATTGTGCGTCGAGGCATGCGTTTACACGCCCCCCTTCAACATATTTGGAGCTGTTACGGCAATGGGGACTTGCATTGTGGGGTTTGCTCATCCTGCCAGCACCTCAAGCGAGGCATGGCTCATTTAGGGGATGATGCCCCGATTCAATTTGCGTCCCACGAATTTTCGGCGAACGTCTAATGCGTTTAATCAAAATCTTGTTCGTTATGCTGTTTTTATGGATGCCCCTACTCCCTGCGAATGCCTACACCAAGCTTTCGCCCCAGTGGTACGCCAGCTTGGCAGATGAAGAGGCTCGCAACGGGGATACCTTTCACGATGAAGGCGACTATCTTAAGGCGTATGAAGCGTATACCAAGGCGATTGGCTACTATCCTGTGGGAACAGCCACGGCGAGCTGGTACAATAATTTGGGCTTGAATTATGTTGCGATGAAGCAACCCGCTTTAGCGGCGGCAAGCTTTCAAACGGCGATACGATTGCATCCGTTGAATGCGGTGTATTATGAAAACTTGGTGCGGGTGTATATTTCGGACGATCAAGCCAAGGTACGGCTCAAGGCGTTGGTGGATTATCTCGCCTACAACCCCCCTCATGCGGATGCGTGGTTTTTATTGGGGCTTTTCTATAACGCCTTGGGCGACAATCGAGGCATGCAAACAGCGTGGCAACAACATTTGATGTTGGCACCTCGGTCGCCGTTTAAGGCGAAGATTTGCCGTGAAAGTCCACAAGCCTGTGTGCCTAAAAAGTCTAGTGTTTTATAAACGTATACACCACGTCGCCGACCAAAAACAGCTCGGGCGGATGATGCTCCACCGAAGTCCACGCCACCGTCGCCCACGAAACTGGTGAAAAGCCCGCCCCTCCCACCAAGCTGGGTGTACTAATGCCCCCAATCAGTTGAGGCGTCAAGGTTAAATGCAACTCATTCACCGCATGAGCCTGTAAGAAAAAATCGAACAATTGCCCCCCTCCTTCAAGCATCCATGTGGCGGTGGGGGCGTTTTTCAGAAAGGGATCCACAGCGGTTTTGACCGCTTGAAGCTGTTGGGCGGGCGTATGGGTGGCATCCAACAGAATGGGATGCAGAATGCTTGAAATCTCAGCAGGTAAATCTGCAGGGGGTGGATTCGTCGATGCTACAAAAAACGGCGACCAGCTTTTACGATGCGTTTGCCATTCCACAAAGCACGGTGCCTGCCAATCCATTGCCCACGATTGCGTAAACAAGACATGCAGAGGCGGTGTTAGGGATGCATCTGCTTGATGCGTCAACCCACGGCGGACGCTTGCCCACGCCCGAAAGGTAGAGGCTCCAAAGCACAAGACTTCAGCAGAATCTCGCAGGCGAAAGAGGCGGTTGAGATCGGCAGGCGTGCCGAGCTTCACCCACGCATCGGGGGTGTTAGGGTCTGGGGGGGCGGTAATTTTGCCGTCGACAGAGCTGGCAAAGCAGGCGACGCATCGGTAAAAAAGGGGGGCGTTCATGGCTTGCTCCGTTAGGGGGATGTCTTTAGCCTATCATATCATCATTTGCCAAAGAACGTTCCAAGACTTGTTTTAGGGAATCAACATGAACCTCGTTGGTCACATGGCTAGATATGCCACCTTGCTTGAGATAAAGTCTTTTTAAGCATTTTACAATTAAGTAATCCAACTCTGTTGTCAATAATTTTAGTTCTTGAGAATTTTCGCACAAGGCTAAATTACAAAGCGGAACGATATTGGCTCTTTTTTGTCTATCTATATAAGGATGAAACGCCTTCGATGAATCAAAAGGACTTACCTTTTGATTTAATGCTTTTTGTAACATTCTAGGTTTCAGGCGGGCCATTTCTGTAAATACGTCCGTTAATACACGACTATTGAGGGTTAATTGCCTCTCGACCAATTCTTGTATAGTATCCGATAGATAAAACGGTCTATGGTCTCTTCGTTGTCGCTACGATTTTTTTGTTTAGTTATGTAGGTCTATCTACACGCCCTCACAAAAAAATCTAGGCTCCTAGAATAGCCTCATAGCCTGTTTCATCTATCGAACACTATAGATTTTTAATATTTTCAGGGTTTTGGATGAACTTGGTATCATGCACCATAACACCCCCTTCCCGATGCGTCGGCGTGGGTAAGGCTTCTTGCGAACGTAAGCGAACAGGAATGTTTGATTGAGCAGTCAGTGCTTTCAAGGGAAAAAGTCCTTTATTTACATTCTATCAAAACATATCTAAAAAGTAAAAATTAACACAAGTGCTTTACACAATCAAGCCGTGTGATGCACAATCGGGTGAAAAAGGCGATCTTCCTTTTTCCCAATCTTGCTTAAATCGTAAGAAGAATCGTCCAAGACATCCACCACACGCTGATGCTTGTCGTTCTGCCACGTTTGCACCCCTGCCATAAAATCCAGCGGTGAAGCGTTCATGTAATACAGGTTTTTCACGCTACCGTCTTTCGGTAAATATGTATCAAGCAGGTGTTTGGCATCAAGCTGGACTTTTAGGGTACTTAAAATCACGTTTTCTTTCTTACGAGCATGGTCTTCAACGGTTTGAGCCTTGCCTGCTTCTAATTGCGTTGGTACAGAAATCAAGGCTTGGGCGTAGCTGTCGCCTGTTTTTGACGGTTGCACCAGCTGGTAAATCACATGGTCTTGGTGAAGGTAGCGTCGAGTTGAACTTTTGCCTTTTGATAGAGGCGGTTCTTGGGTATAAGAATCCGATTCACTGCTTAGAATGGCTTTGCTGGTGGCATCTAAGACGGTGTTTAAGTCGTGAGCAGGGATGTTTTTCAACAGCACAAGCCCTTGTCGCTGGGCGACATTCGGAGTATTGGAAGAGAGGGTGAAAAACATAGAAAGCCTCGTGAAGTTTTGGCTTAAATAGTATAGCACGGCAAGAAGACGTGTCTAGTGATTTTTTTAGGCGATAGAAGGCTCTGCAAATTTAGGGGGTCTGGTCAACTTTAAACTCGGCTATAAAACCTTTTGTCTTGTATCTTCATTTTCAGCAAGGTAGAATAAGACAATTTGGAAAGACACTGTAATTCTCTAAATAAGGGGTTTCTCTAAATTGCCATTATAGACCTGCTCAAAAAGGATGCCCCCATGCCGAAACGAAATGATCTCAAACGTATTTTAATTATTGGAGCAGGACCGATTGTCATTGGGCAAGCCTGCGAGTTCGACTATTCAGGCACGCAAGCCTGTCGTGCCTTAATGGAAGAAGGCTACGAAGTTATTTTGGTGAACTCGAATCCTGCCACGATTATGACGGATCCCAACCTTGCGACCAAGACTTATATTGAACCGCTCACACCAGCCGTCTTGGAAACCATCATCGAACAAGAACGCCCCGATGCCTTGCTCCCCACCATGGGAGGGCAAACGGCGTTGAACTTGGCGTATGACTTGCATCACAATGGCGTGCTTGAAAAATATCAGGTGGAATTGATTGGAGCCAACTTCAACGCCATTGATGTCGCCGAAGATCGTGAACGCTTCAAGCAACTGATGACACAAATTGGATTGAACTCTTTTAAAAGCCATACCGTTACAACCCTTGCTGAAGCCCATATCGCCGCCAAAGACTTGGGATTCCCCATGATCGTACGACCTGCCTTCACGCTCGGCGGTAGTGGCGGAAGCGTGGTCTATACGCCTGAAGAGTTTGAAGCGAAAGTCGAATACGGCTTGCATTTGTCCCCGATTAGCCAAGTTTTGTTGGAAGAGTCCGCCTTGGGCTGGAAGGAATACGAGTTTGAAGTCATGCGAGACAAGGCGGATAATGTCGTGATTGTGTGTTCCGTTGAAAATGTGGATCCCATGGGGGTGCATACGGGGGATAGCATCACGGTCGCCCCTGCTCAAACCTTGACGGACAAAGAGTATCAGCAATTGCGAAATGCGTCGATGCAAATCATTCGAGCCGTCGGCGTAGAAGCAGGCGGATGCAACATCCAGTTTGCTATTCATCCCAGCACGGGACGCATCGTCATTATTGAAATGAACCCTCGGGTGTCTCGTAGTTCGGCGTTGGTGTCGAAAGCCACAGGCGTGCCGATCGCCAAAATCTCGGCTCGTTTAGCGGTGGGCTATAGTTTGGATGAAATCCGCAACGATATTACGCAATCAACGCCCGCAAGCTTTGAACCTGCGATTGATTATGTGGTCACCAAAATTCCACGCTTTAGTTTTGACAAGTTCCCTGAAGGCGGCAACCAGCTTTCGCCTCAAATGAAAAGCGTCGGTGAAGTCATGGCAATGGGGCGGACGTTTAAGGAATCCTTTAAAAAAGCCTTGCGTTCCCTTGAAATTAAGCCCTTGTACTTTGATTTAAGCCAAGGCTTTGTGTCTAAACATGAACTTGAAAAACAGCTCAAAACCGCAACAGCCGATCGCATTTACTGGTTGTTGCAAGCCTTTCGTCAAGGCGTGCCGATGGACAACATTCATGCGTGGACGAAGATTGATCCGTGGTTTTTAGCCAACATCGAAGAGATTTTAAAGGATGAGTTGGCGATGACGGCTCATGCAAGGGTTGAAGCTATTTCGGCGAACGACCTGCGTCGTTATAAGCAAGACGGCTTGAGTGATGCGGAATTGGCTCAACACTTGGGGCAGGATGAACGCATTATTCGCCAAGTGCGTGAAGACAAAGGCATTTTCCCTGTTTATAAATCGGTGGACACCTGTGCAGGCGAGTTTGAAGCTCAAACGCCGTATTTCTATTCCACCTATGACGCTGGTGAAAACGAAGCCCCTCAAGGGCTTCAGCGAGATGCCGATAATAAACGAGTCGTGATTCTAGGCGGAGGTCCCAACCGCATTGGGCAAGGTATTGAGTTTGATTACTGTTGCGTTCATGCCGCCATGGCGTTGCGAAAGCTCGGCTATGAGCCGATTATGGTCAATTCTAATCCTGAAACGGTTTCGACCGATTATGATATGTCGGATCGCCTTTATTTTGAGCCGTTGACGGCGGAAGATGTGCATAATGTCTTGCGACAAGAACAGCCCTTGGGCGTGATTGCTCAATTGGGCGGTCAAACGCCCTTGAAATTGGCTCGTGCGTTGAAGGATGACCCGTATTTTAAACCGCTAGGAACCAGTGTCGATGCCATTGATGATGCTGAAGATCGTGAAAAGTTTCGAGCCATTTTAAATGAGCTGAATCTCAAAGCCCCCGAAAGTGGGATCGCTCGCAATGAAGCGGAAGCGGTTGCTGTCGCTCGCCGAATGGGCTATCCGCTGATGATTCGTCCGAGCTATGTGTTGGGTGGTCGTGCGATGCGGATTGTCTACACCGAAGCGAGCTTATTGCATTATTTGGAAGAAATTCTAGCAGTCGAGCCTGATTCGCCTGTTTTGATTGACCGCTTCCTCGAAAATGCTCGGGAGCTTGATGTGGATGCTCTGTCTGACGGAGAAGATTGTTATGTCGCGGCGATTTTAGAGCATATCGAACAAGCGGGCATCCATAGTGGAGACAGTGCCTGTGTTTGGCCCACGCAACATATTAGTGCGGAAATAAAAACGCAGATTGAAGTCGCCACGGCTAATCTCGCCAAAGCCTTGAATGTCAAAGGCTTGCTCAATATTCAATTTGCGGTACAAAATAATGAACTCTATATTATTGAAGTGAACCCTCGTGCCAGTCGTACCGTGCCGTTTGTCGCCAAATGTACAGGCGTGCCTGTGATTCAAATGGCGGTGCGTGTGATGCTCGGTGAAAGGCTTGCCGATGTGCTAGCGGATTCTCTGCCAGCGAGCTTGCCGACGCATATTGCGGTGAAAGCCCCTGTTTTCCCTTTTATTAAGTTTCGTGAAAGCGACCCGATGCTCGGCCCAGAAATGCGTTC
>JBILSS010000034.1:0-15286 GCA_044371965.1 Vampirovibrionales bacterium | reverse complement strand
GTACAGTAGGCTATTCTAGGAGCCTAGACTCGCAGATGTGTGATTGTACAAAGACGTACATAAGCACATCGAGAATCGTAGCGACAACGAAGAGACACTGTACAGAAAATTATAAACTTGGCTATACTAAAGATGAGAACTTAAATCTCTCTTTAGGACGAGCTAGGAAGAGTAATCAAGAAGAATTAACAGGGAAGCATAATAAAATGTCGATGAACAATATTCAAATACCTAATGTTACTGCCACAGCACCAGTCACGCAAAGTTTATATAATACCCTTGGTAATGCTAACCTAGAAATGGCGGGTCTTCAACGACTTACGTCTAGTATCGCTTCTACCAACAGCGTTCAGTCTTCTGCCAATCAAGCTTCTAGGCTTTCACAGGGACTTGTCTTTGATATTAAAGACATGAAGGGTAGATTATTGGAAATGACCCCTGCTGAAGCGGCGGCTAAAGGGATTACCATTAAAAATGGCGATCAAATTTTAGTTGATGGTCGTCAGCCACCCCCTATGCCTGCAGGTTCAGGCTTCGGCGGAAACTTCCAGCAAGGGCAAGGCACATCCTTCAATATCAATCCCACTCAAGCGTGGAACGGGGCGGGTGCTTTCCCTCAATATGCAGTAGGAGCAAACGGTCAAATCTCACCCTATATAAACTTCTTAGATAGAACCGCTGGTGCTGGTATGCAATTTGGCTTACCGCCTAGTATTAATGACATGGAAGCCAACTTAAAAGGCATCGATCCTTATGGGTACGCTCAAGGTGGGGGAGGCATGTCCTTAGCACAAGAAAATGCTCAACTTAAAGCCATGATCGCCCAATTAACAGGCGGTGGTATGCCCCCAGCTGCGGGCGGGGGTGGACCAGTAACACTCGGTTCCATGAGAACTAATATGTCTGCACCACGGATGAACAATCCTGCTTTGATGGCAAGACCTGCTCAGGGATCCGACTTAGATCCTACTGTGATTCTTTCTTTGATGAAAGAGTTCGGCATTACACCTGAAGATCTAGTGGGTACTAATTTGTCCACAGTAGAAGGGGCTACTTCACCTTCTACAGCAGTCAACTTACCTCTTGTTAATACCAATTAAACGATTAAATAGCGTCTGGCGTCTTCGTTGTCGCTACGATTCTCGATGTGCTTATGTACGTTTATGTACACCTCGCCCATCTGCGAGTCTAGGCTCCTAGAATCCACCTATACGCTATTCAATCGTTTAAATGGTATAAGTAAAAGGATTAACACCTCGTTTAGAAGAACCTCAGAAGAACATTTGAATAAAACCGTGTTCTGTTAATGGTGCGTATTGCACTCAAAACAGACGATTTAAACCTAATTGTAAAAAAATGTAACAAAACTTAAAGTTTGGCAGCCCCCTGCCGATACTCTAAGCACGAGGGATTTTTTACAATCGAAGCAAACATTTCTAACTTCGGGACAATTAGGACAATTAAACACAATGGCAGTTAATCCATATTTTACATTACCAACCGTCACAGGAGCCACCGCTTCCACTACAGATCTTTTTGCATCTGTAGCAAGAGCCGACGTCGCATCGAAAGATGCCATTGCTCTAAAGACTGAAATTCAAGGGAAACTTAAAACCGCTGGTACGAACTATGGTGGTTCTTTTCAGCAAGATTTCGGAACCTCTTATAATTTGAACGGCACACGAGGATGGAGCGGTGCGGGGGCTTTCCCTCAATATTCTGTATCCCCTGATGGTCGTATCGTACCTTATATCAACTTCCTAGACAGAACCGCTGGTGCTGGTATGCATTTTGGCTTACCGCCAAGCGTTAATGACGTGGAAGGCAACTTAAAGGGTATTGACCCTTATGACTACGGTCAAGGCGGTGGCTACGGCATGCAGAATCCTTACGGTGGCTCAACAGGCTACGCAGCTCCTCCTCAATATGGCGGTGGCTACGACATGCAAGCCTACGGCGTTGGCATGATGGTCGCTGGTGGAGGATCTAATCCAGCTCCAGCCTTGCCGATTGTCGAATTACCACTCGTTGGTGGTGGCGTCGCTAAATAGTTTTTCACAATTACATCTCTTCAAAACTACAATCCTCACGACACCGTGGGGATTTTGAGTTTTTGCCATAAACGCCCTTCATAAGCCTGAAGATCCGCCTCTTTCCCCAGCAAATACGATTGTGCCACCGCATTCGCCAAATCATTCAAGACCGCTTGTTCCGCCAAAGGAGCAATCCCTTCTTGAGCCTGTAATACCTTTTTCGCCCCACGAATGAGGGCTTCTTCCGCCAAAGACTTCGGCATTTTTAGACTCAAGGCACGCAAGCCTTCTATGGTGGACGGCAACACAGGGGCGAGTTCACTTAACGCTAGCTGATGCTTCGTTTCAGTCACAAAACGAGCAAAGTCCACCGCTTCCTTGGGGTGACTGCTTTTCTGCGGAACCACCAAGACCATGGGACTGGCATCGATCCGTCGTGTGGAGGCATCTTTTTCCGATGGACGCAACCGCATCGACGCATAGACGCTGGGGGCGTTATTTTGAATCACCTTTAAAGCACTAGCACCCGCATCCAAATAAGTGAGTTTACCCGCCATAAAGAGTTCTAACGCTGAAGCATAGCTACCTGTAATATTTTCCGCAGGAATGCGTTTTTTACGAATGCCTTCTTTCACAGGGGCTAAAATATCGACGATCCGCTGGTGAAACGCCTCTTGCG
Organism: Vampirovibrionales bacterium; assembly: GCA_044371965.1. GTDB lineage: Bacteria > Cyanobacteriota > Vampirovibrionia > Vampirovibrionales > JAJTHC01 > JAJTHC01. The sequence continues at coordinate 12,574 of JBILSS010000034.1, read as the reverse complement.
TGGTGGGGAAATCGCCTGCTAAAGCAAGGGATTTCAGCAGGTTTCCTCCGCTCGTGAGTAGGGGGAATCGGTCGTAAACGCCTGTAGAATTGGGATTCTTAAGCAAGGTTTCGTTTTCAAAAGGCAGTATCGTCGTTGTATACCACGGCACCGCCACCAGTTGGTCTGAAAATCGGCAATAGCTCAATAAGGCAGGTGCATAAAGGGATTCGCCTTTGAAATAGGAGCTTAAATCCAGCAAGGCGTGACGTTCTGCCAAGGTGCTGGCAAAGGCAGGATTGAGGTTAATGACATCAGGCACTTGAGGGCTAAGCATCGCCGTTAACGCTCGCTTTTCACCTTCGGCAAACGGCACATCCACCCAATGGATGCGAACTTGCGGATGCGTCGCTTCATAATCGGCAATCCACGAGCGAATCAAGGGGGTGAAATCCCGTAGTTGAAGCGTCCAAAACTCAAGGGTAATATGGTTTTTGGATGCTTTGTCTTCAACGCTTCCACAACTGGCGAGGCTCAACACCAGCAACCCTGTTAGAACAAAGGAAAGCATCCATTTCATTTGGCTAGACCTCCGCTGTGAGGGGGCTTAGCTGAAAAAGCGTAAAAGCGTTTTGCGTGGACGCTTCAATGACCGCTTCAACCGAAATGCCTCGCAAGTTGGCGATGAAGTCGGCGACAAACTTGGTACGATACGGCTCATTCGGCTTGCCTCGTTCAGGCACAGGAGACAAAAACGGCGAATCCGTCTCAATCAACAAGCGGTCTAGGGGAATTCGTTTGGCGGCGTCGTGTAAGTCCGTGGCTTTTTTGAAAGTCACGTTGCCTGCAAAGCTCACATAAAAGCCGAGTTCGACCATTTTCATGGCAAAATCGGCGTCGCCTCCGAAGCAGTGCATCACGCCTTTGACGCCTGTATGGGCTTCGACCAGCGATTTTACATCGGCATGAGCCTCACGATCATGCACAATCACGGGCAGATCGTACTTCAACGCCAATTCTAAATGCGTTTTAAAACATTGACGTTGCAAGTCCGCTTGTTCAGAATCGCCACTTTGGTGATAGTAATCTAGCCCCGTTTCGCCGATGGCTTTGACCTTCGGATGCCCCAAGCGTCGTTCGACTTCTTCCACCCAATTCGGCACGCTGAGCGTTTCGTTCACTTCACACGGATGCACGCCAATGCTGGCATAGACCTGCTCAAATCGTTCAGCGACGCCTAGCACCCGATCAAAATCAGCGATGTTCACCGCAGGATTCAGCACATAGCCGACGCCGTAGTCCTTGGCACGATTGAGGACGGTTTGCAGATCGGTGTTGGGGGCGTGACCCATGATGCCTGCTTCAATGTAGTCGAGGTGGCAGTGGCTGTCGAAAATGAGGGCGTTCATGCACAAGGCTCCGTGGCTTGGGGGATGGCTCTAGTTTAGCATGAAACCGCCCCCATGGATATGGAGGCGGTTTTTGGGAAAAGAAAACGATTAATGCGAGAACTAAATAGACTCACCATTGATAAGCTTTTGAGCCACAACAAGGAACTCTTCATGCCCCATTTTTTCAGATTTATCTAATCTCTTCAATAAGTATTTTGTATGTTTAGTTTCTGGAGCTACCTTTAAGTCTTCACGAGAGACAATACCGTTCCAGCTAGTTAGAAGTCCTTTTCCAATTGAAAAACCAGAGTAACCAGTGTTTTTATAATCTAAACAGTTGATTCCTGTAGTGAAAGGATCCTGAGAAAGCATTCCGTTTTCTCTATCAAAGTAAGGAATTTGACTAAATCTGTCAAACGCTATAAACTCCAAATGTTTTGTTGGATGCTTTGAAAACTTTTTAACCAGTTGTTGGAGTAAAGCCCTACCTTTTTTATTTAGGACTGGCTTAAAAACGGATTTTAACATCTTTAGGAAGTTTTTAGAATTTTTAACACGTTCACCATTTACGAATAAATGACCTGATCTCGCATGATTGGTGTTAGCAGTTGAAGCGACTTTTACTGGTGGGGCATAAGGCTTAGGAGAGGAGAGGAGAGGAGAGGAGAGGAGAGGAGAGGAGAGGAGAGGAGAGGAGAGGATAGGAGAGGAGAGGAGAGGAGAGGAGAGGAGAGGAGAGGAGAGGAGAGGAGAGGAGAGGAGAAAGAACTTTCATTGATTTATCCTTTAATTTAAGAGAGTAACAAGACAACACCTTGTGAAGATGACAAGAAGCTTATCTATAATAGCTCGTCAAGCTAAAAAGAAAAGAGCTTTTCACAATACTTTACAAAATGCCTTCTGCAAGGCGTTGCACGTAAGGAAAAAACACGATCGCCACCACGCCATAGCTGGCAATGGCGACCACCAAACACGCCCCAGCGGCGATGTCCTTAATCCGCTTGGCTCGAATGTCAAACGCCCCTTGCGTCAACAAATCCACCAGCCATTCCACCACGGTATTCGCCAATTCCGCAAACAACACGAATCCTGCCATTTGAAGCAATAACGCCCATTCCGCCAATGAAATTTGAAATAAGACCCCTAAACCAATGGCTCCTGCAATAAGGTAGCAATCCAAGCGAAAATTGCGTTCTTCTTGAAAGGCAAAGCTCAAGCCTTCAATTGCATAGCCCACCGAAGCCCAAAACGTGGAGGCTCCAAACCCATAATGCGACCTTTCATCAGCCGAAGCCTTCGAATAAGGCGTGCGAAAGAGGTAAAATTGCTTCATGTAACGACGCAATAACTTACGTTGTTGCTGGCGTTTGGCGTCTTTTTCATTAAACTCGTATGCTTCTTCGGCGGAAGACATGGATTCGGTTCCTTAATATTTATTCTAAAAAAAGGCTTGCATTTATATTATGTTCGCCATATGCTTAAAGTCAAGTCAATAGGCGTTTGTGCCTTACATAATTAAAATGCCGATGTGGCGGAATGGTAGACGCACTCGACTCAAAATCGAGCGGAGAGATCCTTATCAGTTCAAGTCTGATCATCGGTATTTTTTGTTTTTTATCTGCTTTTTGGTTGGCTTTTATAATTTGAACTTTCACCAAATTCAAGACTGGCATATTCCTATGGAAGTGCTTTAATATAGGGTAGTAAGTTTTTTTGTGAAGGATGCCCCCATGAAAGTTTCCACCACGTGGTTAAATGATTACATCGATGTCAGCGACCTAACGCCCCAAACCCTCGCCGATGCCCTTACCAACGCTGGGCTTGAAGTCGAAGGAGGCATTGAAGAATCAGGCGTGCAATTTAAAAACGTGATTGTCGCCAAAGTGCTGGAACTGAATCCTCACCCCAATGCGGACAAATTACGACTGGTCACTGTGGATGGCGGGGCAGAACGTGGGCAAAGCCAAGTCGTGTGCGGAGCACCCAATGTCGCCGAAGGGCAGTTGATTGCGTTTGCTCTGAATGGAGCGACCGTCTTTAGCTACAAACAAAAAGAATGGTTCACACTCACACCCGCCGTCATTCGAGGGGTGGCGAGTGAGGGCATGGTTTGCTCGCTGGAAGAGCTGGCGTTGAGTCATGCGTATCAGCAAGAAGACGGCGGTATTTGGGTCTTGAATGATCTGTTGAGTGATGATGCCGTTGGGCAAGCCCTCGAAAAAGCCTTGGGCTTAGACGCTGAGTCGGATGCCATTTTAGAAACCGCCCCCACCGCCAACCGTGGCGACTGGATGAGTTACTTGGGCGTGGCTCGGGAGCTTTCCGCCTTGTTTGAACGTCCCTTGAAGGCGATAACGTCCTTGGAAGACGCTCGTTTAGATGCCGTGCTTGCTCAAAAGGCTGGCTCTATTCAAGTGAAATTGACCGATGAGACCGTGTGTCCCTATTATATAGGGGCGTCTTTAAGTAACGTCAAAGTCCAACCGTCGCCGTCGTGGTTGGTGCAACGCTTGGAAGCCTCAGGCATTCGAAGCATCAACAACGTCGTGGATGTCACCAATTTCGTGATGCTTGAAATGGGGCAACCGCTCCACGCCTTTGACGCTCAAAAGCTAGGCACCACAGGCATCATCGATATTCGCCGTGCCAAAGCAGACGAAACCCTTGAAGCCCTCGACGAAGTGACCTACACCCTCAACGACGAAAACGTCGTCGTCACCTTTAACGACACGCCCGTGGCGTTAGCAGGTGTTATGGGCGGGCAAGGATCGTGCATCGACGAAAACAGTACGACGGTTTTCTTAGAAGCCGCCTTCTTCCCAAGTGCCAGCACTAGACGATCCGCCCGCCAAGCTGGTATTCGTACCGAAAGCTCGGCTCGCTTTGAACGAGGCATCGATGAAGGGGGCGTGAGACAAGCCTTTGCTCGTGCGATTTACTTGCTCCAAGATTTGGCAGGTGCCACGCTTGATGCCGTGAGCGAATCGAGTCCCTTGCTGGTGGAGAAATCAACCGTAGACTTAAGCTTGACGCATTTGGAAAAAGTCATCGGCAAGCGTTATGAAGCGGATGTCGTCACCGCCTGCTTGAACCGCTTGGGCTTTGACGTTTCGACTCAATCAGACGACACTCTAAACGTAGACGTCCCCAGCTTTCGCCAACGAGACGTGCAGAAGCCGATCGATCTCATCGAAGAAGTCGTCCGCATTGCAGGCTATAATGACATTGAAGCGACTTTCCCAGCCAGCCATCAGCAGGTGACCTCTACCTTGAGACGTCGTATCTTGCAGGAACTTCGTCACACCCTAACAGGGCTAGGACTCAATGAAGCCATGACCACCAGCCTCGTCGGCGATGCCTTGTTGGATCGCGTGGGTGCCAGCTTTGATGAAAGCTTGGCGGTAAAACTGCTCAATTCGCATTCGTCTGAACATACGCTCATGCGTCAAAGTGTCTTGCCTACCTTGTTGGATGCCTGCTTGACGAACATCCAGCAAGGCACTGCGTCCTTCAACGCCTTTGAACTAGGACGTGCCTACTTTAAGCGTGGCAAATCGAGCTTTAAAAACACAGGCGTGCAAGAAAAACTCAACCTTGCCGTGATTCTTTGCGAGCAGGAGCCTCCCACGTCGTGGATAAAATCAGCAACGCCTGATTTTTACACGCTAAAGGGCGTCTTGGAATCCGTGCTAGAGCGTTTCGCCTTGCAAGATGCCGTGACGTTTTCGCCCAATACCAACGATGCCATGTTCCACACAGGGCGTTCAGCCACGGCTAGTTTTACAGCGAAGAATAAGGCGTTTGCCAGCTTAGGGCAGTTGCATCCGTCGATTCAAAAGCGTTTGAAATTGAAATCGCCTGTTTACGTCATGGAAATCGATTTAGATCTCTTCATTAAAACCGTCGAACAAGCGGAAGCGAGTCAAAACCAAGCCTTGCCCGAAGTCATTCAACTCTCGCCTTACCCCGAAATGGAACGAGACCTCGCCTTGGTCGCCGAAAAGGGCTTGTCTCACGAAGCAATTGTGACACGCATTAAGGGCTTGTCGTATGAGACCTTGCAATCGGTGCAGGTGTTTGATGAGTACCAAGGCACAGGCATTGAAGCGGGGCATCGTAGTTTGGCGTATCGCTTTATTTGGCAAGCCCCCGATCGTACCTTGACCGACAAGGAAGTCGACACCGCCATGACGGCGATCCGTGAAGACTTGGTGACCTCCTTAGGTGTGATCCTTCGTTAAGCTGGAGCCATACCCGTTGGTACGGATGCCAAGCGTTGGTTGACTTGTTGTAATTCACCTTTGGCTTTTTCAGCGTCTCGCTCATTTTTATTGGTGAAGCCTAACGCCTTAAAGCCTTTGTCGACCCAAGGAGCAGCGATTGTACTTATACCCCAACCGACGACGGCTCCTGCGGCGAGTGCAGGCCAGAATGTAAGTCCTGTTAAACCAATAAGTCCTGCGGCTAACAATCCACTACCTACATTGGTGGTTAAATCACTAAACCCTTTACGATGATCTCCCTTTTGCATATTTACGAAAAAGTTCAAGGCTTCTAAGGCGGTACCGACAATAGCCAACCATTTGGTGACTTTACCCATAATACCTAAGTTATTGCGTACAGCCCCCATAGCACTTTTACTTTCAACCGTAGCATCAAGTGCGGATTTAGTCGCATCATCTAATCCATTTTTAGCGGCATTTGCAATGCTTTCGGCAGTGGTTTTACTCTGTTCAGCCGCCGTTTTTAAAGCTTTTTTTACGGCATCTTCACTACCAGTTGCAATTGCATCTTGTATGGTTTTGAGTTGTGCTTTGTCGAAGCCGTGGGATTGCAACTGATTGTAAAGTTGCATACTCTTGGTTCTGTCTCCATTAAATAAGTTAGCTGCCTTTTGCAAGATGTTCGGGTTCTTCATCAAGCCTTTTGCTAAGTCATCTACATTTTGTGCTGTTTGAGTCGCCACAAATTTAGCATTCTCATTATTGAGTTTAATTACATGTTGGCGTTGGGCATCAGCAACTTTTTGGATTTGAGCCACCCGTGCTTCTTGTGCCGTGATTTTGGCGGTGTCTCTTCCTTTTTTGAGCTTATCTAAAGTCTCTTTTTCGAGTTTTAAAACGGTTTCATGGTTACGCAAGAACTTACTCGCTTCTTGTAAACGAATTTGGTCAAATTTCAAGAACTCAGCATTCTTAGCTACCCTTGCCGCATCGATCGCTTCTTTAGATGCTCCATTATCAATCAGTTTCTGCAAGTTTTGTGACGCATTAGCGTAACTCTTCGCCCCTTCCGCCACAGAATAGGTATGCCCACGACGCGTATCGAGTGAGTCATTGAAAGAACCTGCTGTGTCCGTACCGAATAATCGAGGAGGCACATTCCCTGCTTTTTGCCAAAAGCCATTATTTTTAGCCCCATATTTTAATACTTCACCATTGGCATTTACATTGGGCATTTCTACAGCAGGAACGTTTGAAGCGAGATTCTTCACATTGGGATTCAACGGTGTTCCGTCAGGATTCAATAAGGTCATACCATTTTTATTGGCGGTTCTTTGCCATAGCTCTACACCACCTGCACCAGTATAACGCTGGTTATAATGATTCAGAGTCACTCTATTATAAAAAGGTGTTATTTTTTCACCAAATGTTTTTTCTAGAAGACTTTGATCTTGCCAGCCCTGTTGTAAGGCTCCTGCCAGTCCTAAACTTGTGACGCCTAATTCGCTTCGCTTAGAGGCTCCCACCAAGGCGGCGGCGGTGGAGGCTGGAACTACCCCCTGCTGAATCAATTGTTGAAGCACCTGTGCTTCGTTTTCGGTCAAGGCAAACTGATTTTCTTGGAACCCACGAGACGGAGCATTTAGTTGTGATTGTGCCGTGGGGCGATAGTTCCCATTGTTTGCTGAAATACTATTCATGGTTGCTTCCTTGATATGCTTATTAAAAGGCGGTGTGATGCCTTTATAAACTAAAAATATACGTCTTACCAGCATAAAACCCAAAGCTCTTTACTTTTGTGCGTATGTTGCCGTAAAGAATAAGCTAAAGATGGACGGATTCATTAACAAGTGACGCAGGGAAGATCGCTCAAGTGGCTTGACGTTGTATCTCCTTTGGCGTGGCGTCTCTCGAACGTCTTTCAGACGTGTGTCAAATGTTGCACGCTTTGTCAAGGGCTTTGGCTCTGTTCCCTCTCCTTCCCTTAAAGGGGAGGGAGTAAGGCAATTACTCATACCAATTCAAAGATTAAATAACGTGTTAAATGTAGGGGCGTGATTTATCACGCCCGCCTTATAATGGTGAAAAGGGTGCGATAAATCGCACCCCTACAGAGAATTTTTACGCTATTTAATTGTTTAATTGGTATCAGCCGTTTTTTTAGCGACCGAAACAACATCTCCACCTAAGTAAAGGGTGACTTGTTCAGATCCACACATCAACGGCGTCAAGCTCGACGAACGAGGCACAAAGGTCACACGAGCCTTACTCAATAAAGGCGACGCCCCTTGCAAGCTTTCAATCCCTGTTTGCGTCAAACGCAAGGAACTGTCCAAAATGGATGTACTTGGCACGCTGGCTCGTTGACGACACACGACCTTCCAGCCTAAGGTTTCCAGTTGTGTTTCAATGGCGGTTAATTGTTCAGCAGGAAGACTGCGAGAATACAAAATGCCCACTTTTTTCACGTCGCTTAAGGGTTCGCCGTCTTCGCTTTCGTTTGTCAAAGGCACGCCATAAATCAAACGACTCAAGACTTGTTCGGTTTCATCTTTATCGATAATCCAGTAACTCGTGCCTTCACGAGACGACGTATGCCCTGGTAAGGTTGCAAATCGCATATCTTTAGAAGGAATTTTCTTCGCATAATTGGCAAACTGCAACAATTCAGCAGGATTCATATTCGTATGCACATATTTGCTCATGACTTGAATGAGTTCAGGCAAGCGTAAAACGACATCAGGCGAGTTTAAACGCTCACGAATGGCGGTCATAAACTGCTGTTGACGACGCACACGTCCAATATCGCCATACGCATCGTGACGAAAACGCAAGAAACCTTCGGCGGTTTTGCCGTCCATGTGCATCCAACCCACATCAAGGCGAATACGCAATTTGGCGGTATTGTCGGTGTATCGCATACGTTGAGGCACATAAACATCAATGCCTCCAATGGCATCGACCATTGCACGCACGGCTTGGAAGTCTACCGCTAAGTATTTCTGAACAGGCACACCCAAGGAATCCGCAATGACGCTACGGGTTTTGTCTGGTCCACCCATGGCATGAGCCGCATTGAGCTTACCCACACGAGAATGTTCTTCATCCAAATACACTTTAGAATCACGAGGCAAAGAAACGATGTTCAAACTTTGCTCTTTAGGATTGGGCTTGACCAATAACATGGTATCGGTGCGAGTGCCTAAATAGGTGTCGCCCACACGGTTTCCGTTGCTGTCGACGCCCATCACCAAGACGGTTTGCGTGGGATCTGCACCAGGGAGCATGCCAAAGGTGGCATCATCCACCGAAGACTTGTACGCATCAGGCAAGATGAACTTCAAGGCGTAGAGAAAAATCATTAAAGCGGTTAAAACCCCTGCCAGTAAAATCCCCGAACGCAACAAAATGTTCACCCAAGCACGAGGCGCCTTAGGTTTCTGTGGAAGTTCATCATTGGCAGTAACAGAGGCGTTAGTAGACTTCTGCAAGCGTTGAAAAGAGGCGGGCAACTGAATCTCTTCCCAATTGTGTTCAGGAACATCACTGGCATCGAACGACAAGGGAGGAAACGTTTCCGAAGTAGACGGCTCGGTTTGAGGGTCTAAGGTTTCCGTATTGGGGGTTTGTGTGGAAGGGCTATTGTCGTTCAAGGGGGAAGACTCCTATAATTTTAGGGGGGAAGCGAAGAGAACTATTTATATTAAACGAGAAACATTTTTTTTGATTCTAGCATAAAGCATCATTTTTTAAAATGGTATAGATTAGATTGTATCACGAAAAATCAAGACACAAGCCTTGATTTAAGGGGGTTTTTTAGAGAAATCAATTAGGGTCGGTACTGAGTGGTTTCCACATTAAACAAGGAATCTTGAGCCACAACCACTTTTTGAGCCTTGATTTTAGCCACAATTAAATCATTTTTAGCAATAGACGCTTGAGGGATCAAAGTCGTTTCCATGAGCGTTATCGCTAGCATTAAAAATCCAGCCACCAAAAAAACGACTTCGTTTAAAGAAGGACGAGTCAAGGTTTTGAAGCTTGGACGATTTAAAAAAGAGGACACAGGAAACATGAAACAAAGGATTCCTAAAAATAGGTTCACTAAAATATAGCAAGCTTCTACATTAAATAGATGAGAGGACTTGACTATTACTATTGTGTTACGAATATTTTTTAAGACAAGTCTTTTTACGATTTTATGCTGTTTTTGTAACGTAAGCGTAACATTTACACTTAGTTTAGGTTCCGTATGGACTGGGCATGAATTTGCCGAAATTGTGTTCTCTATTTTCTGAAAACGTTCTAAATGAGCCGTTTCATCCCCTGAACTCCTTATTTTACAGAACACCTACACCTATAAAAGTACACGACCTTATATAATGAGATTAAAGTCTTTGTAAAGAATTAAGAGTCCGCTTAAAGCCTTTCGCCTAAGCTGTCGAAAAGCAAAAGACGCTCCATTTTCACCCCCCCCCCCTCAACAAGGAAAACTCCCTCAATGAATAGTAGCATAGCCACCAATACCACCCCAAGTTTAGACGGTTTACTAAGAGACGTCATTGAGAACGGTGCCAGTGATTTACATTTGTCTGTCGGATCCGCCCCCATTATTCGTGTCAACGGTAGCTTGATTCGCACTTCTTACCCACCGCTGACCAAAGACGAATGTCAAACCTTGATTTTTACCATATTGAACAACGAACAACGCCGTACCTTAGAGCAAAACTGGGAACTCGACTTTGCTTACGGCTTAAAAGGTATCGGACGCTTTCGTGTCAACGTGTATCGTGAAAAAGGCAACTACGCCACCGCCATTCGTACCATCAATTCCACGACCCCTTCGCTTGAAGTTTTAAACTTGCCTGATGTGTGCCGTGAATTGTGCCACCGAACCAAAGGGCTTATTTTGGTGACAGGACCGACAGGCTCAGGAAAGTCCACCACGCTGGCTGCGATGATTGACTACATCAACGAAACCAAGTCTGAACATATTTTAACCATTGAAGATCCCGTTGAATTCGTTCACCGCTCTAAAAAAAGTGTGGTGCATCAACGTGAATTGGGGTCTGACACCAAAAGTTTTGCCAACGCCCTTAAGTCCGCCCTTCGTGAAGATCCCGACGTTATTCTGTTGGGAGAACTTCGAGATCTTGAAACCATGTCGCTGGCGATTTCAGCGGCGGAAACAGGTCACGTGGTATTTGGTACGCTTCACACCAGCAGTGCCATGCAAACCGTTGACCGTATTGTGGATGCCTTCCCTGCAGGGCAACAACAGCAGATTCGTGTGCAGTTGTCGTCTTCCCTTGTGGCGGTTATGTCACAAGTCTTGCTACCGAAGACTAACGAGTTCAAAGAAGTCAAAGGACGCACCTTGGCTCAAGAAATCATGGTGGTAACCCCTGCGATCGCCAACTTGGTTCGTGAAGGAAAGACGGCTCAGATTTATTCGTCCATTCAAACAGGGGCGGAAATGGGCATGACGACGATGGAAAATTCTTTGTTTCGTTTGATTGCGTCGAATCAAATCACTTTTGAAGATGCGATGCGTAAGACGACTCGTCCTGATGAGTTGAAACGTTTGTTGGGTCAACGCTAGTATAGAAAAGGCTTTAGCAGACTTTCGCAGAGCTTTCTATACAAAGACCACCATAAGCACATCGAAAACCCGAGCGGCAATGAAGATGCCAAACGCTTTTTAATCGTTTAAATGGTATTAATCTAAACTTGGCTATAAGTTTCGGGGGAAGCGTTATTGCCAAGGTAGACGTGCTGTGGTACGATCAGCTCTGTATAGTGCTTTATATAGTATTTTATAGATAAAATTTTCTATCGGGGATTCGCAATTCGATCACCCGCTAAGATTTGGTGCTTGAACGCCTGCTTATCTCACCATTTTTCATTATCGTATGTGTCAAAAATAAACCACTTAATTTTAATCAGAAAGACTAAAATGATGATAATTCCTATTTTAGACGGCAAAGAAGTCCAAAATTATATAGAATCCATCGTTAAAGGTGTGACGAATCCACACGCCCACGCCCAAAATCTGGCGACCACCCACGCCGTTGAAGGTATTATACAAGATGTCATTACCCACGGCGATGCCACCCTCTATCAACTCGCCCAACGCTTCAACGATGCCCTTGAAGCAGGCGAACCCATCGCCCTGAGTGAAAAAGACTGGCAAGCGGCGTGCGATCGAATCCCCGAAGACGTCAAGGCTTCCTTGGAAGAAGCTGTGGCGAATATCCGCTTATTTGGCGAAAAAATGATGCAAGCCCTACCGCAAGACGCCGTCACCTATGAGCATCACGGTTACACGACAGGTTTTGTGCTAAGGCCTGTCGAAAAAGTCGCCTGCTATGTGCCTGCTGGACGTTACCCACTGGTGTCTTCCGCCATGATGACCGCCATCACCGCCCAAGTCGCAGGCGTAAAAGAACTCGTTTTGCTTTGTGCCAATCCCGCCGATGAAATCCTGTATGTCGCACAACTCGCTGGTGTTCAGAGCGTTTTCAAAATCGGAGGCGCCCAAGCCCTCGCTGCCGTCGCTTACGGCACGACGCAAGTCCCCAAAATGGATATGGTCGTAGGGCCTGGAAACCGCTTTGTGGTGGAAGCCAAACGCCAGCTCAACGGACGCATCGGCATCGATTCGCTCGCAGGGCCTTCTGAAGCCTTGCTCATTGTGGATGAAACCGCCAATTTGAGCTTTGTCGCCAGCGACTTGCTCGGGCAGGCGGAACATGACCCTGATGCGCGCATTACGCTGTTGACGCATGATGTTCAAGTGGCTCACGCCTTGCAGGAGGAGTTGGAATCGGCGTTGAAGATGCTGGATTTGCCCACTTTTGTGAAAGACAGCAGTCTGAAAAATAGTGTGATTCTCATCACAAAAGATTTGGATACTTCGATTGAAATCGCTAACCAGCTCGCCCCTGAACACTTGCATTTGCACGGTAAAGCGGTGGAAGT
>JBILSS010000154.1:0-4581 GCA_044371965.1 Vampirovibrionales bacterium | reverse complement strand
GTGAGTTGTTGGTAGCCCTTTGGCATGGTGGTGTCTCCTCTTTATTGTAACTAATAAAGAGATACTACATCCAGCCGCTCACCGCCACCCCCCTGCGTCACTTGTTACTTGAATCCGCCAGATAAAATGAGCTATTAGGCTATTCTAGGATCCTAGAATCCACGTTTTTACTTGTGGTACGGCTCATTATTAAGAATACGAAACGCACGATACAACTGTTCCACCCACAACAAACGCACCATTAAATGCGGAAAGGTCATCGGGCTGAGCGACAATTTCCAATCCGCACGATCCAAAATCGCCGAACTCAACCCCGTGGCTCCCCCCACCACAAACGTCATGTGCGGACGCTCCCCACTCTGCTTGCCTCGGCTCAAGCTGTTTAAGCCAGGGTGTCGCTTATAAAACTCGTCCGCAAACTGGGGGGAGTCCGTGGGCTTGGCATGTTCGGTGAGTACCACCACATAGGCGGGATGAGCATCCAAGTATTTTAGGATCCGTTGTCCTTCAAGAGTTTGAACATCTTGCGTGGTGTGGCTGGGCTTGATTTTCTCATCAGGCAATTCGGTCACGATGAGCTTGCAATATGGCTTGAGCCGTTCGGCATATTGAGCAAAGCCGTCTTGTAAATAGGCGTGTTGACCACCTTTTAGCTTGCCCATACACAAAAGCTCGACTGAAATTATCGGGGTTTGTGGCATGACGTTTCCTCGTTACAGCTTTTGCCGATGGTTAAGACTATAAATCAACGCAAAGGAAAGTACACCCAAGACCAACGCCAGTAAAGCCGCCCACCAAAACCCATTGGGATCGTCTGAAAAAGGAATATGCGTAAAGTTCATGCCCCACAAGCCTGTAATAAACATCAGCGGAATGGACACGGTGGCGACCACAGAAAGCCTTAAATTGCTTTTGTTAATACGGTCATTCAAGCGATGCCGTAACTCGTCCTGCACGATGTGGGAACGTTCTTGCATCATTTCGAGGTCTTCAAGGCAATGGGTGATGCGGTGCAACTGTTCTTTCAACGCTTTTTTGGTTCGAATATCTTGCACCAAGAAGTAATCCAACTGCAGAAGCGTTTTAAGAGCGTCTCGTTCTGCCGACAAATTACGACGAAACAACAAGGTTTGCTTTCGTAAATCAGGCACTTTCGCCATATCGGTCGATGAATTAATATCCAACAAATGCATTTCCATATGATTGGTTTCAGCGTCTAACGCCGTTAAAACAGGCTCCAAATTATTGAGTATGCCGTCGATTAAAAATGGTAAAAACGCCAAGATATTTTGAGGGCCTGTGCCGTTGTTTAAATGATGAGCCATGTCTCGAATGGCTTTAACAGGGCGTCGTTCTAGGGTGATGACCAGATTGGCTTCGATCCAAATGCGTAGGGAAACCATGTCTGCACGGTTGGATTGAGGGTTGAGATTGGCTCCCCGTAAGACCACCAGTAAACCTTTCCCCAAAATTTCGGCATGGGGGCGTGTTTTGGCTCGCAAGAGGCTTCGCCATGCAAGCGAATCTTCGTGTGCCAAGTGATCCTCCAGCCACGCTTTCGCATCAGGATGCGTGGTTTGTAAATGCACCCAAATCGGACGCTTTTCCGCAAAGGCTTCTGCCAAAGCATCGCCTTCTAGCAGATTTTTTCCGCCTGTTTCAGAAAGTTCATAAGCAAAGAGTAAGGGCGATACTAAAACGGGTTCACTCATCCTAAAGCCTCCACTTTTTCAAGGGAGTCTTGCTCAAGGAAGGCATCTAAGGCGGTGAGGCTTCGGGCGATGTGACGCTTGGCACGCTCTTTTTTGTCCTTCAGGCGGTCTCCCCACGCTGGCAGGATACCCCAATTGCTGTTAATCGGCTGAAAGGCTTGCCCAATGGCTTCTTCACGGGTGATGTACTGCAACAACGCCCCCAACATCGTTTCACGAGGCAAAATCATCGGCGTCTGCCCTCGTAGAAGTCGCCCGATATTTAAGCCAGCCATCAAGCCCGTGGCGACACTTTCCGTATAGCCTTCGGTGCCTGTGAGTTGCCCAGCCACTAAAATATGCGGATGCTGTTTCATCTGCAAGCTAGGCGTCAAAACTTCAGGGCTATGCAAAAAGGTGTTGCGGTGCATGACGCCATATCGAACAACATCCGCCGATTCTAGCCCAGGAATGAGCTGGATCATCTCTTTTTGTGCGCCCCACTTGATATTCGTTTGAAAGCCCACCATATTGTAAAGCGTGCCTTCCGCATTGTCTTGACGGAGTTGCACCACGGCATACGCCCAACGCCCAGTGCGAGGGTCGTCCAAGCCCACAGGCTTCATCGGGCCGTAACGGGGGGTGTCTACACCTCGGCGAGCCATTTCTTCAATGGGCATACAACTTTCGAAAAATTTGGTTTTTTGCATGGCTTCTTCTTCAAACGCCTTCATTTCGCTACGTTCGGCTTGGTTGATAAAGTTAATCAGCCGTTCGTATTCGTCCTTGTTCAAGGGGCAGTTAATGTAAGACGGCTCTCGATCTTCGGACAAATTCTTATTGTAACGATCCGCCATAAAGGCAATATCAAAATTGATCGATTCCTTGGTAATAATGGGTGCGGCGGCATCGAAGAAATACAAGTTTTGGCGATTCAACAAACGCCCTAGACTGGCGGTCAACCCTTCAGACGTCAAAGGCCCTGTCGCAATGAGCGTATAGCGTGTGTCGGTAGGGATTTCGGTGACGTCTCCCCCGACGAAGGTAATATTCGGATGCTGGTGAATGCGTTGGGTGACGAGTTCCGCAAAGCGTTCACGATCCACGGCTAACGCCTGTCCAGCAGGCACGGCACACACCGTGGCGATTTCGATGAGTTCGGCTCCCAAGCGTCGCATTTCTTGTTTGAGTAATCCGCTGGCACTTTCGCCCATCGAACCAAAGCTATTGGAACAGACAATTTCCGCCAAATTATTGCTATGGTGAGCAGGCGAACGTTTCACAGGCTTTAAATCGTGTAAGCGAACTTGAAAGCCTTGATTGGCGAGTTGTAAAGCGGCTTCAGTGCCTGCTAAACCCGCACCGATTATGGTGACATCGTAGATCATGCGTGGGGGATGCTCCGTGTTTGGGGTGTATGAGGTATACTTTAGCACAAAGATGTGGGAGAGAAAAAAAAGCATATTTAGGACTTGCAATTCAAATTGGCTTGATTTAATATAGTCGTATTCAGTTTTTGCTTTCTTTTTCAGAAATCAATGTCAATTGTAAACTCTCCCTTTCTCTTCTTTTTAAGAAGACCAATGTAAATGATAAAGGATAATAACCATGCGTTTAGCATCACCTACCTTCAGCCCTGCTATGGGGGCTTACTCTCGTCCGTCGGCTCAAGCTTCTATGAAGTCCAACGCCTCTAGTCCAGTGTCCGAACAGCAACGGTCGGGGGGGACTCTTGTTACTGATGTCACTGCTCTTTTTACTGCTGGACTTCATTTACTGTATGGATCAGTACCTAAACAGGCAATCGAAAAAAATGTAACTGAAGTGCTTGATCGTGCCCCTATTACTCAAATAGTTGAATCCAAAACGCAACAACTTAAAGATTTTGTAGAGTCGCCTCTTTTTGGAGCTGTTGATTTGAGAACACAAGCTCAACAAAATGCAGATGCTAATGCTTTGATGATAGCGTATTGGCCTTCTCAACCACAAGTGGCTTCTGCAAATTCCAAGCAAGCAAACAAGGCAATAGAAAAATTGAAAAGTCAATATAATTTATTTGACCGAGGGCGTGCATTGGCAGGTGATGAGGGTGTGATAAAGCAAATTGCATTAGATGTTGTAAATAACGATTTAGTTGAACAAGCTAAGGGTGCATTAAACAAGCTAGCTAAGACTAACCCAGGCCTCGCTGAAAAAGGACGTCAGGCTCTTAAGGCTGCTCAGTCGCCTCAACCCACGGCGTCTGCTTCACTGCAAACGGTGCCATCACAAGATTGGGGGGGGCAAAACATCCAAGATGCAGCAACCGCAGCAAGAAATTATCTTGAAAGGACTCCTACTGGTCGTTATGCGGAAGAGGCTCAGAGGATCCTGGATCGATATAATGAGCTCGGATACTTTCTGGCTAATGGAACTCCAGAAGAGAAAAGCATTGCCGACATACTTACACAGGAGCTTTCCTTGTTTCAAGGAACAGTTCCGATCACTAAGGACGTTGGTATATACTATTCGACTATCGTACCTGGGGAGAGTATTATTGGTATGACTGACGCTCAGAGATATACTGGATTAATCGACTTTAACCAAGGTGTTGGTGCTAATGTCACTCCTAAAACACTGGCTATCTTCGAACAACGAGTGAATCCAACAACCCCATAATAATCCCATTTTTAACTTGGTGAATCCTGATTTTTCCGCTATACTAAACGAGGATTGAATCGTAATACAATCCTCGTCCACTCAAGGAAGTCTTATGAATCGTCAAGCGGACTTTAAGGATCTATTCGTTTATAGCACAGGCGTTGAAGACGCCTTGCTAGAACGCTACAATCTTTCAGGGCCACGCTACACCAGCTACCCCACCGCCCCAGTTTGGCAAGACGCCTTCGGG
>JBILSS010000033.1:0-15434 GCA_044371965.1 Vampirovibrionales bacterium | reverse complement strand
AATTACGGCACGCCTGTTTACATGACAGGGCCAGCCACTTACGTCTGTGACGGTGTTTTCTCTTCCGACTTCGCCGATGCCTTGACGCCTTTTGATGCGGAGGTCAGTCATGCTTAAATCCCTGCGAGCCTTTTTAGGCTTTGCGATATTGGCGTTCTTATTATTGAGTGCCAATCCCATGGCTCAAGCGTCGCCGTCCACCTGCGAACGCTTGCCTGAAGCGGTCTTGATCTATCTGAAAAGCTTGGATCCCAACCTTAAAGTGCGTGAAGATTGCTTAGCGGTTTTGAGCCAAAAACGAAGCTACTTGCCTGTTTTGCCTCAAGGGCATGACAATCCTGAAGAGCCGACCAAGGTACTGGCTCAATATCCACTTAAAAGCAATTCGCCTGATTGGGTGCAGTTTGACAACGGTTTTTACCTCTTGCGTTTGATTGAAACGGAAAACGGCAAAATCACCTTTTCTCGAACGGAGACGATTCCAACGGCGTTGAAAACAGGCTTATTGCCTCAAAATTTTTTGATCCCTGCGGGTTTTTCAATCCCAGCGGAACTGCGGATTATCGTAGGGGATTTGCCTTATGAAACACCTTTGGCTCAAGCAAAAGCCACGTCAGAAACTCCTAAAACACCCAAAACCTTAAGCCCTTTGGACAAGGTTTCCGAAGGTTTGAGTGCATCCAACACGATTTTGGATCCCATTCTCTTTACGGCATCTTTAAAAGACAGTCGCTTCACCGCGTGGGACGCCATTAGCTGGAAAGCCAAGTGGTCACTGCCGCTCACTTGCCTTGCCACGACATCCAGCACGACGCAATCGGGCGAATATCTGTATGTCAATTGCCTTAATTCGTCTAAAATCAACGTCATTGACATTAAAAGTCAGCAACGCCTAAGCGAACTTGAATTGTCTGATGTTACCCAACAACTCATTCAGCACGCCTATTTCCCCATTGTGATAGCGACCCATCGATATGCCGCCAAAATCACCTTTTTGGACAGTCCGCATCACTTGATTAAAAGCGTGTTGAATCTGCCTTTTGCCTTGCAGGAAGTTGCTATGCATCCTCGCTTGCCTTTGGCGTATGGGGTGGATACCGTTGGCAATCGCATTCTGGAAATTGATGTGCAACAGATGAAAATCTTGCGTCAGTTTGATTTAAAAGTACCGTCGCATAAAATTCACGCCGTGTGGATCGATGAAAATCGTGGACGTTTCGGCACCTTTTGGATGGTAAGCCGTGACACGCAAGACGTTTACGCCATTGACTTATTCACAGGCACCAAGATTCATACGCTAAAATTAGCGTCGCCCTTGTCTCATGTCGCTTTTGTGAAAAATGAAAAGGACGTGTTGACCCCTTTATTCGTGAGTCAAGGTGAGTCCAACACCACGCAAACCATGTTTTGGGACAATCTCACCCCTAAGCTCGGCGATGCTCACGCCATTGAAGGTGCTGACAAGGAACGGTATTGGATGAGCTTTCAAGCCGCCACGCACCCTAATGAACTGTTGGGTGTGGATGCCATTGGTGAAAACGTCTACCTTTTTAAGTGGGATCCCACGACGCAAGTGTTAAGAGCGGATCGTTCCGTGATTGCCAATATGAAATCGTCTGTTTTAACTTTGGTGGAATCCCCCACGGCGGAAACCCTTGCCCTCATTCAGAAAAAAACGGATGCTCTTGCCCCTAATGAGACGGAAACGGAGATTCTAACAAGCTTACGTTCCCAGCCGTCGCGTCAAAACGGATTTTCACGCCTAGGGGGAGTGTTGCGGTTTGCACCCCGTGACCTATAGAAAATCCATAGCCCATGGGAATCTCCAAGCTTTGGCATAACCATGCCAAGTGCTTGCCTAGCGGACGAATCGCTTCTTCGTCGATCTGTGAAAAATCGGCGAACAGTAAGCCTTTGGCTCCTTCAAAAACGCCTGCTTGTAAAAGTTGCGTAAATTGTCTGTCCAACGTGTAATAACGCTCTTTCCAGTCTTCAATGACGACAATGGCTCCGTTAAAATCGGGTTGCCACGGCGTACCGCACAAAGCGGCAAGTAGGCTCAAGTTACCGCCACGACTCACGCCTTCAGCGACGCCTGCCTTCAAGCATTCATAGGCATCTTGATTGTGGACGTTCACAGGCAAACCAGTAAACGAGTCCGCCTCCAAAAAGCGGAGCCATTCACGACGGGTGAAATCCTTCGAATCATTCAACAAATTAGACGTCAACATCGGGCTATAATAGGTCACCCAGCCTAACTCTTGAAAAAAAGCGGTGTGGAGCATCGTAATATCGCTAAAACCCATCAACAATTTACAGGGTAGATTTTCGTCTTTCCAGCGTTTCCACGGCAAAAATGGCAGTAAACGCCCTGAGCCGTAGCCCCCTCTCGCACATAAAACAGCGTCAATACTAGGGTCTTCAAGGGCGGTGATGAGATCCGCCAAGCGTTCTTCGTCGCTGCCAGCCATGTAGCCAAATTGCTCGCCAGCATGAGGCATACGTTTGACGAGATATCCGCACGATTCTAACCATGTGATGCCCTGCTTTAAGTCTTCGGCTGAACTTGGGGCAGCAGGGGAAATAATGGCGATCGTATCGCCTTTTTTTAGGGGTTGAGGCTTCTTTAACATAACGAAAGATTCTCTTTTTTTCTTTAGTTTTCAAAACTAAATCTTTAGTTTGTTTAGTTTGTTTAGTTTTTTAATCTTTTTTTCAAAGCTAAAGCTTTAGTTTGTTTAGTTTTTTTGCTTACTGAATCGGCACTTCTTGGATGTTTTCAATATCAACATCAAAATGCACGTCCAAAATCTTGCGAGGTCGCAAACGATTATTGTCCCACTGGGTGACGCCTGCGAGCTTTCGCTCATGAATTGCTAAGGCGAGCGTTTCATTTTTAAGCAAGTTCGGCGTAAAATGTTCCGCCGACAAGACCGCTCCATGCAAGAGCCTGTCGTACGATTCTTGAGAATCCAGCTGTAAGTGCGGTAAAGACAAGCATTGCAAGGGATTAATCGTCAACGCCCACGGATCCACGGCTTGCTTGACTTCGTCTAAGCGATGCGACGTTTCGGCATAGAAGCGTCCGTGGCGGGTACGAACCAAATCGGTCATTACGCCCACTGTGCCTAAGGAATAGGCAATATCTCGCACCAGCGAGCGAATATAAGTCCCTGAAGAACAGGACACACGGATTTTAAACTCTGGTTCCGCTTGATTCAAGTGAGCTTCAATCAGTTCCAAATGTGAGATTTCTACAGGCTTTACAGGCAATTCTTCAAAGGGAATCCTCACCCCAGCACGTGCATAATGGTAGAGTTTTTTGCCGTTATAATGCACAGCAGAATAGCGTGGCACCCGCTGTTCAATATGCCCTGTAAACCCTTCAAACACACGTTCCAAAAGTTCAGGCGTAATCCCAGCAGGGACAGGGCGTTCCTTCCACACATCGCCTTCTAAATCGAGCGTGGTGGTTTCTTTGCCGAGTCGCATGGTAGCCACATAGGTTTTGGTGTCGGGGAAGTACTCAATCAAGCGAGTGGCATTGCCGATGCAGATCGGCAAAACGCCTTCAGCCATGGGATCCAAAGTACCAAGATGCCCAATTTTCTTCGTGTTAAAAACCTTACGCATTTGAGCCACCATATCGTGACTGGTGGGTCCTTTGGGTTTATAGAGGTTCAAGGTCGCAAAGGGGACTTGCGTGACTTGACTGGTGGAAGGGTTTTCAATTTCAGCATCAACAGGCATGAAAGGGTGTGTCCTCAATAACTCAAAAGGAGCGGTTAGGCTCCTTTTGTTATGTATGGCTTACTTTTTTTCTTCACGATACAAGACGTGTTTTTGTAAAGTAGGATCATACTTACGAAGTTCCAAACGCGTGGGATTCTTCTTTTTGTTTTTACGGATGCTGTAGAAATGTCCGCTTTCAGTGCTTTTTAAGCGTACAGGTTGTGCACCTTTGTCATTTTTTGCCATGGGGGATACTCCAAAATAGGGGGGGGATTTTTAATAAGTCTTAGTTTTTTAACGCCGCTTCTAAGGTTGTGCCATGTGCTTTTAAGGCAGCTGCCAAGCCCAATTTGGTGGCACGTTTAATCACACGGGTGCTGACTTTCAAGCGAACAAACGCTTTACGTTCTTCACACCAAAAACGCTTCCATTGAAGGTTGGGTTCTTGACGACGACCATGCTTTTTGTTGGAGAAACTAATTTTGTTTGCTTTTTTGGGTGTAGCCCCAGAAATTTGACATCTTTTCGACATGAGCGTAGATCCTTCTAATCAGTAAAATGCTTTAAGTACAAGGTGATTACAAGTATTACACGAACACTTTTAAATCACAAGTACCTAAAATATATCTCTTAACAAAGAAAAGATTCAGACTGTTCTACAGAAATCTCCGCGAAAGTCAAAAAACACACCGTCATTGCGAGTGAAACGAAGCAATCTGTTCACCACTTGCGGCGTTTTTACAGATTGCCACGCTATGCTCGCAATGACGAAAACCACTTTCGCTGAGATTACTATGGTGTTCTT
Organism: Vampirovibrionales bacterium; assembly: GCA_044371965.1. GTDB lineage: Bacteria > Cyanobacteriota > Vampirovibrionia > Vampirovibrionales > JAJTHC01 > JAJTHC01. Next base: position 10,897 of record JBILSS010000033.1, on the reverse strand, counting down.
TACTTCTTTGCCATTTCACGCAAGAATCTGCGTAAGCCCTCTTCCACCACAGCCACCTGCTTTTCAACGCTTTCCACTGTGGTATGCACATTGCGAACCTGACCCATAAAGTGATCCGTATTTCTATGGATGCTACCCATATTCTGGCTAATATCCTTTAAAGTCGCCGTTTGCTCTTCAACCGAAGCCGCTATACTGCCTGATGCCATAAAGACGTCTTCCAACATGTCTGAAACGGCTTCAATACTCGTTTTGCCTTGGCTGGCTTCGTCTTGCACGGAACGAATCTGCCTGACGATTTCATCGGTGGCTTGGGCGGTTTGCTTCGCCAACTCCTTAACTTGAGTCGCTACAACGGTGAAGCTTTTGCCTGCTTCGCCAGCGTTTGCGGCTTCAATGGTGGCATTTAACGCCAGCAAATTCGTACGTTCCATAATGGCTCGGATGAGACTCACCACTTTTTCAATGGTGTGAGTGGTTTCATTCAAGTGACTAATTTCAGCACTGGAGCTTTTGGTGCGTTCCGCAGCGGTAGACGTAATACCATACGAATGGCTAATCTGTACATTGATTTCATTCGCCGCTTCCGTCATTTGACTGGTGGCGTAGCTCATATCCTTAATGTTTTTCGACGTTTCCTTGGCTTCGTTTTCCATAACGCTCATGGTTTGCGTCAAGTGCTTAATTTCTTCTTTAATGCCGCCAATGTGTAGATTGATTTCTTCTTCAAGACGCTTCGCCATTTCCACCAAATGCCTGTCGAGCTTATTTTTTTCGATCAAGTTGTGTTTAAAGGTTTCAACGGTTTCCGCCATTTCACCGAGTTCGTCCAAACGTTCTTTAAATGGCACGTTTGTTTTTTCATTGCCTTCGGCTAAGGCTTTCATGGTTTGTGTTAAGCCTGTAATCGGCTTTGAAACGCTTAAGCCAACAGCAATACCCAAGGCTCCCAATACACCTGAAAGTAGTATGCTTACGAAAACAGCAGTGAGATGAAGGGCATTAATATCTTCATTGACTTCGGCGGTGCTTTTTTCAGAAATAAACGTCCAATTCACACCCTTAAAGCTAAACGGCTTACTGAAGGCTTGGGTGCCATAACCGTGATTCTTCCCTTCAAAGGATTTTTCACTGTTAATCCCTTGTTGATAAACCGCTGGCAAAGTGGTTTTTAGAATATCGGTGTCGCCTTTTTGGGTAAATCGTGAATCACTACGATACTTTAAATCTTGCCCGACTAAGAAGCTTTCGCCTGTTTTGCCCATGCCAGCTTTGCTTTGCATGATGCCATTCAAACGACCGATCGGCATTTGAAAGATCAGGACGCCTTCAACCTTGCCGCTGGCATTGCGAATGACTCGAGACATAAAGCTTGCAGGCACACCGAAAGAAGGCGTGTAGGCTTTAAAATCGCTGAAGGAAACGTCGGCGTCTTTGGCTTGGCTGGTGGCTTTTTTTAGGATGTCCTTATAAACAAAGGCAAGATCGGTGTCTTTCCACTTGCCGTGCTTTAAGTTGGACGCATAATCCAGTTCTTTAAAGACGGTGTATACCACATCGCCCGACATATTCACAAGAAAAACGTCGTAATAGCCACGTTCGTCCACCAAGGTTTTAAACCAAGGGTGATATTTGCTGTGAATGTTGGAATACGCTGAGCCGTCTTTCGCCTTCGTCAAAAAATGCTTGGAACCTGTTGGGTTAGGATTGTTGTGAATATAGGTGTTTTGCAAGTAAGTGAGAGGGTTTTTACCCTGTTGAGCAATGCCTTTATAGGCGGTGTTGAACTCTCGCAAGGCACTAAGTAGGGAATTGTCTTTCGTCATGACTTTCATGTCATTGACGATGCTGTTAAGGTATTCATAAAGACTCGAACTTTGTTGTTCGAGTAAGGCTTCTTGTTTTTGACGATTTTCTTCTTTTAAAACTTCAAACGCTTGAAACATCATAATCGAAGACGAAATAATGCAGGTGATTAGAACTGTCAAAACGAATAAGGATGGTATTTTTTTAGAAAGGGGCAAGGCATTAAATTGGGCAAGTAGGTTGGTTAGGATGTTCATAAAAAGACCTTCTATTTCTATCATTCATTCCAAAAATAAATCAATAAGGGTAAGATACCTTCATTTTACCATAAGGAAGGGTCTCTTTCTCTATGGGACGTAGAAAAATACAACAGTCTAATGATGCCAATTAAGTGCTGTATAGTATTTTTTATATAAAATGTTCTATTGCCTCTTCGTTGTCGCTACGATTTTTTTGTTCTGTTATGTACGTTTGTGTACACGCCTTCACAAAAAAATCTAGGCTCCTAGAATAGTCTAATAGCTCATTTTATCTATAAAACACTATATATAGCCGAGTGGATATTTTTGAGACAAACGGTCGTAAAAAAATTTGGTGTGCTATAGTGAAATCGTGAGAGAAAATGTTGAGAGATACCACCCGTGAACATACGACGCTTTTATTTTTCAATACCTATTTTTGCTAGCCTTGTTTTGCTTCTGTCTTTAGGGCAAGGCATCGCAGGGGCAACAACGGTGGATGCATCTGTTTCCCAATTTGAACACTTGTATCAAGAAGCGTTAAGTCACAATCATGATCTAAAAGTGCTTCAAAAAAGTTTAAAGGTTACGCAAGAAGACATTACCATTGCGGGGTATATCCCGAACCCTAGCATCAATGGATACTGGGGATTTGGAAGAATGACTTCTGTCTTGGGGAATTCTAGTTCTGTAGGCATTACACAGCAAATTGAAATCGGTCCCAAACGTAAACTTCGCATACTTGTGGCTAAAGCGGAATTAGACAAGGAAAAAACCGCCTTGCAAGAAGCGATTTGGCTTTTGCGAAGTAATTTACGCTTGGCTTACCTTGAGTATTTAGGAACGTTAAGAGAGTTAAAACAGCTTGAAGAACAAATGCGTTTAATTGAATCCTTTATTGTTACCGTAGAAGGATTGGTGAAAAAAGGGGAGTCGCCTGCTTCAGATTTACTTCAAGCCCAACTGACTCGTTCAGACTTGTATTCAGAACGTATTGAACGGCAAGGCAAGTTACAGCAAGAACGCCTTTACATGGCGGAATTGCTGGGGGAACGTCATCCTGAACAGCTCCCTTTAAAGGATGTTCATCCCGAACTGTTGGACCAAGTGCCGTATTGGGAAAATGGACTGCCCACAGACAAAGAAGCCCTGTTGATGAATACCTTGAGCGAAGAAGGGCTAAAGCATCGGCAAGAACTTAAAATAGCGATACAAGCCTTAGAGCAGAGCCGTCTGCAATTAAAGGCATCCAAGCTCCAGCGGATGCCTGACCCCGAAATAGGGGGGGGGATTTTGCTTGTTAGAACCACGTCGCCTTACACGCCTAATTTTGAAAAAGAAAGCTTTTTGGGAGGCTATGCCAGTTTAAATGTGCCGTTGCCTTTGTTTAATCGTCAACAAGGGGAAATTGCCAAAGCTCAAGCGGAAATTATTACCAATGAAAATCGTATTAATGCGACGCAATTCAACATTGAAATAGGCATTCAAAAAGCCATACTCGCCATTTCAACGAGACAACAACTCTTAGAAAACTATCGTGAAAACTTGATTCCCCAATCGCAAGAAATTGTGCGTTTGGTGGACTTGGCGTATCGTAAAAATAAAGCAGGTTTGTCGGACGTTATTTTGGCTCGGCAGGCTTTTCAAGAAATTCGTCACGAGTATTTAGAACACTTAGAAGAAGCGTGGCATGCGTGGGCATCTTTAGAGCAAGAAACGGGTGTTCCGTTGGAACTTTTGATCCCGAAACTGCCTTGGAAACAAGAAAAAGAACAGGTGACCTTTTAGGAAGCTTAGTTCCTAAACGACGGGCTTGTTCATCAACCGCTTGAATGAAGATAGCTCCTTTTTACAGAAAGTCTTCTTCGGACTCGTTATACTATAGGTAATACTTTATATATTTTTTTAAAATAATTAAGCAGGCTTAGGCTATTCTAGGAGCCTAGACTCACAGATGTGTGCAGTGTACAAAGACGTACATAAGCACATCGAGAATCGTAGCGACAACGAAGAGACAAGCATGGTTGATTATTTAGAAAAATATACAGCCAACGAAATTGGGAGCCACTACATTGACGACATCTCATTCATCTGAAGACGCCAATCCAAACGCTTTCTCTACAGATTCAGACAGCTCCCTTGCCGTGGAAGCCCCTGCTTCACCTGTGGTGCCTCGTTCTGATTCGATTCGTAAGGCCGTTATGGCAGGCGGTTCAGCAAAAGCTGCTTCTGAAGTCACGACCATTCAAGGGGTTGCTTCAGGCAAGGCGAAAAAAGAAGCGGGCTACCTCATGGTGTCTACGCCTCAAAGCGTGGCGGCTCAAGAAAAAGAAGTCAAAGACAAGGCGAAAACCAAAGCCGAAACCGAATTACTCATCCACGATTTATGGATCAAATACGCCAAGGATCGTTCCAATAAACGCATTCGAGACAAGCTGGTTTTGCATTACTTACACTTGGTGAAGCATACGGTGAACCGTCTGCCCTTGAGCTTGCCGAATAGCGTGAGTCAAGACGACATTATTAGTTACGGCACTATGGGCTTGCTTGACGCCATTAAACGCTTTGAACCCGAACGGGGCTGGAAGTTTGAAACCTTTGCGGTTAACCGTATTCGTGGGGAAGTCATTGATCAATTGCGTGTGCAAGATTGGGTGCCTCGTGGAGTCCGTAAACGCAATAAAAAGCTGATTGAAACCATGAAAGAGCTTGAAGAGCGTTTACTGCGAACGCCCACCGATGAAGAAATGGCGACTGCCTTGGGCGTCACCGTGGCTCGTTACCATGCGATGCTAACCGAATCGACCGTTTTGGTGCTTTCACTAGATGAAACACTTGGTTCTGATAAAGATTCCAACATGAGCTTGATTGACACGGTTGCGGACAAGCATTCCACCCCGCCAGATGGTTCCCTTGAAGAAGGCGACATTCACAAGCATTTAGCGGAAGCCATTAACCAGCTCCCCGAACGTGAAAAATTATTGATTGCCCTTTATTACCAAGAACACTTAACCTTAAGTGAAATTGGTAATTTGTTGAATATATCGGAATCTCGGGTGTGTCAATTGCATGCCCAAGCCATTATGCGTTTACGTTATAAGATGACTAATTTAGACACTTAGGCCCTTTACCTTAGCTATTTGATAATAAGAAGAACCTTCTATGAAACTTGATTTTAATAACATTAAACATTCTATTTCAACTTTTTCAGTGTATCTCAATCGAAACACGGACTTTCAACAAAGTCCGTTAGATTTAATCACCGCCTTCAATAATCTACCCATTTCCATGATGATTTTTGATGCACAGGGGCATATTCTATTTTATAATGCCACCTGTTCAAGCCTTTTGGGTTTAGATGACTTAGAAAGTGGTGAACGTGTCGATCGCATTGAACGGATTGAAGAATTGCCGTTTTATCTCAATGAATTAAAGCAAATTATTCAAGCTCGTATTCTTCGCTTTCCAAGTGATCTCGATGCCCCCCCTGTTGAGCGTGAATCGCTTAAAATCCACTTCCCTAAGGGAGATAAGGAAAGCACCATTGGCTTTTCAATCCGTTCTGAATCGGTTGAAGGGGCGAGTATTAGCAGTCGGGTATGGGTTTTAATCGCCAGTGATATTAGTCGGCACAAGCAGTTGGATCCTGAAGAAGCTCAGCGTCTGGAAGAATTGCAACGGTCTCAAAAGTTTTCCGCTATTACTAAGCAAATTACCACGTTTGCCTTGCATATTTTCAAGCATTTATTTGCCATTAGCCAACACACCCACTTACTCAGAAATCAGCAAGAAAGCTTACTTAAACGCTTGCAAGATTCCACCCCGATTTCTTCTGAAGAACAACAGGCGTTCGCCCTTCAGCTTGAACAGTCACAACGGCACTTAAGGCACTTGGATTCTAGCATTCAAAATGCCCACAATCTGTTTAAAAACTTGGAAAAGCTGAACCAGCCGATTTTGTTGAAACTCGCCCCTGTGAATCTGAATATCTCTTTACGAGCGTGGGTGCGTGAATGGGAAAAAGAAGGGTTTATTCCCCAAGGCGTTCACTTACAAGTGGACAGTTCCCTTGAAGTCCCTAAAATCTTGGCAGATTCTCAAGAACTCAAGCGAATCATCAAAGCCTTGGTACAAAACAGCTTAGAAGCAACGGCTTCTAAAGAAACGGTAGACATTAAGCTTTACCTAGGGCTTGAACTCCACAATAAAAAAGATTATGTGGCTGTTCATGTGGAAGACAACGGCAACGGACTTTCAGAAGACGGTAAAGATGCCTTGTTGGATCCCTTCTTCACCACCAAGCCCAATCAGTTGCTTGGCTTGGGTTTACCGTATTCTTTTAAATTGATTGAAGCCCATAAAGGTCAATTTAATGTAGACTCAAACTTGGGAAAAGGGACTCACATTACCTTAAGATTTCAACCCCTTGAAGGGTTGCCTCATTAAAACCGCTTAATGAAATCCCCTTTAAACGTCTTATATTTATCACGATTTTAATCGTTCACGATTATTTATAGGCATAATAATAAGTAGAGAAATATCCCCTATTTTAGACCAATACGACATAAAAGGATTCATCGCTATGAAATCACTGCTTTGGATAGAACAAAATCAACATATTCTTCACGCCTTAGAATCGGTTATAGCATCCGCTCAAGATCGTTTTGAAGAACCCGTGCAAACTCGGTTCGTAGGTACCTTTGCCGATGCCGAAGATGCCTTGAATGAGGCTCCTGTCCAGTACATTGTGGTGGATCCCACCTTGCTTGCTCAAGCCAGTGAATCGCTTTTGGAAACCTTTAAATCCAGCACGCTTATTTTTTACACGCATTTAAACGCCAATGAGTTTATGCCCTTGGCTCGCCGTTATAACAGCACACACGTATTGCTCAAAGAATTGCCCTTTGATAGCTATAAGTTGGTGGACCAACTTAAACGATGCTTGTTTAGCCACGCCTATCGTTCTGTTTGGGGGCTGGAGCAGGCTCAAAGTGAAACCCATATTTTAAAAAATAGCGACGATATGTTTAATGTGATGAGTCGCATCGAAGGCTTGCTTGAAAATGTGTTAAGCCTTGATGCTCGCATGGAACTTTGCACCCCTTTAATGGAAGCGATTACCAATGCGGTGTATCATGCCCCTAAACGTTCTAGATCGAGTCAAGAAGACAAGTATCGCAAGGGTGAGCATATTGATGCTTTAGATTCCCATGAAGCGGTGGAAGTAAGTATTCACGTTACGGATGCTTTGGTGGCGGTTGCCATTAAAGACTTTCAAGGCACGTTGAGCATTGATGATATTTTAAACAGTATTTGTAAGAACTTTACGCAAGAAGCCTTGTATGATGAAAACGGTCGTGGCTTTTTCTTAATGTATTGCTTGATGGATGAACTTCAAATCACGCTTGAACCTGAACGGTCTTGTGAAATTATTCTGTTGAAGTCTCGATTGGACGACGCCCCTGAAAATGTGTCTAACGACGCTATTTTTTCGATCGAGGACGAAGGTAGCATTCGCAATAAGCCCTTGATTATTAACGTTTTGAATCCCGAAGTCTTATTGGCTTAGGTTTTAAACACGGCTATAAAAGATGGGTCTAATAAACCTTGTTAATGTTTGAAGAATGGGTTTTTCTGTTCCTTTTAACGCTGGTGCTTGGGGGTCTTTGTGCCGCCAAAGACTCCCCAAACCCCCAAAGGCGGTTCAAGGAGGGGGAAGGAAGGACGCATTGCGTTTCTCCTCCCTCATTTCCCCCTCCTTAAAAATCCTCCCCCTTTTGACCCACCTCCTCGCATCATTCCCGTTGCACGACGTCCGCAAAATCGCTCGGGGGTCGCAGTACGCTCACCCGCTCGGATTTAGTGCTTGGACGCCTGCTAGTGCAACGATTTTAAGCATCACACTTTTTATCTGAAAATCAGCCTATAAAAACAAAACCCTCCATTTAAGTGTGGAGGGTGATTTGATTTTGAAAAATCAGTGTTGAGATAGAGAAAATTTGAACAGGGGAAACATTAAAGGAGGGGGACTAGCAACGAAAGGCGAGATACGTTTTTCTGAACAGCAAAGCCAAAGAGGGAGGGAGATAAACATAAAAGGAGTTGAACAGGGGAGACAATCTAAAATTTTGAACGATAAAGATAGTGTTTTAAAGAATTAAGCAGACGTTAGGCTATTCTAGGAGCCTAGATTTTTTTGTGCGGGCGTGTAGACAGGACCTACATAACCAAACAAAAAAATCGTAGCGACAACGAAGAGACAACGTATGGTTATTTATTTAAAATACTATCAGGGGGACTAGCAACGAGAGGCGAGATACGTTTTTCTGAACAGCAAAGCCAAAGAGGGAGGGAGATAAACATAAAAGGAGTTAAGCGGTTGGTTTCTGATTGGGAGAGTTGTTTTTCTGAAAAAAGGTTTGAACAGGAGAGACGGTGGAAGCTTGCGGGGCGTTTGTTGCGTGCTTCTCACACAATAATAAAGGAAATCTTAAGACAAAAAGTGCCTATTTGTAACAAAATGTAAATAGATTGTTTGAAACCTTAAGAAAATATGTAGTTTTCTTAAGGTTTCAAAACAATTAAATAGCGGTTCTGTCCCCCCTCCTAAAATTAGGAGAGGGGAAAGGAATATACTTCTACACAACAGGCTTTGCTTCAGCTGACATTTCAGCAGGGGCTTGAGCGGTTGTTTCACCAGGAGCAGGCGTCGTTGAGGCTTCTGCTTTTTTATTGCCACGAGCGAGTACGGTGGCTCCCACTAAGGCAAGCGAAACGGCAAGAGCAGCACCTAAAGTTGATCTAAAGGCTTTTCCGCCTGCAACTAAAGCACCGATGCCTGTTGCGACGGATCCTAAAATAGCAGGTGCCACAAAGCCTTTTTTATACCACGCTTGCTTCTTTCCCGCAGAAGCTTCCGTGGCTACGGGTGTTTCTGCACTAGGAGGCGTCATGCCTTCGGGAGTTTCTGAAGCAGGGGCTTGCGTTTGACTGAACTCTGCCGTGTCTTGACCAGCAGGTGCAGGCGTTGTGTCTGTTTCAAACGAAGCAGGTGGATTCACTGTTGGGGCTTGTTCCGCTTGACGAGGGGCATACTGAAGAGGGGTTGAAGCATTAACTGCAATCATTCTTTATTTCCTTATTGAGCTTGAGGTACGTTATGTTTACAAAAATCACCGACAATTTCGTAAATGGAGAGAATCTAAATCCATTATACTAAGTACTGGCTTAAAAACAAGTCAATAACTTTTTGTGCTATGAAACTTACAGAAAAAAGCTTGTTATTCTGTTTTGCATCGTGTATTGTTTATGAACACAACATCTTAGCCTTTTGTGAGGGCTTTAGAGCTTATCTAAAATGTTTGATGTATAAAAAGGTTAAACAGCTAGACAATCTGCCAAATATAGGCATAATAATAACGTCACGAAATAAACTAATTTTTAAGAAGGAAACACCCTGTGAGCGAACTCGTCCATTACGCACCGACCCATGAGTATATTTATCCACAAGATGCCGATCACATTTTAGTGGGGTTGGATCCTGCTGTGGCGGAAAAGCTTGATGAAATTCGCTACATAGAAGTCACCGAAGTGGGTGAAGAACTTTCTGCGGGCGACACCTTTGCGACCATTGCTACTTCCAACGGTGAAATCGAACTCGCCATGCCAGTGGGTGGCACGATTCTTTCTGTTAATGACGAAGTCATTGAACGCCCCCAGCTCCTTTGCAACGAAAATTTTGATGTAAGCTGGTTGCTTGAAGTAGAAGCCAGCAACGTCAAGGAACTCGAAACCTTTATTAGTGTTGCCAACACGTCTGTTTAAGGATTCGCTTGGTTGCGTGAAGGTATGTTACGCAAACAGCAAAAGAATGCTATAATGTAGAGACGTTGTCATATGTGTTCAAAGATTGAGCCAAATATTGAGTTAGGGTGAACGTTTTTTATGAAAAACTACCAAACAACAGGCGTTATGATTACCGCACTATTGTTGATTAGCGTGCTTTTTGCATCCACTTTAATGGTGGGGACGCCTGAAGAAGAAGCACAATCCTTGCCCTATTCTGAATTAATGAATAAAGTCAAGGCGGGTGAAATTAGCCGAATTGTCGTTAAAGGTTTGGAAGTTGAAGCTATCGCCAAGCCCAGCTTGCCTAAAGCGGACAAAAGCAAAGCGACGCAAGCTCCCCCTCAAAAAACAACAGACAGTAAGCCTAAAACTGAAAAAATTCGTTTGAGTGAGCTTTTCTTCAAGCCTAAAGCCCCTAAAAGTAATGCTCCTGTAAGCCTTCACTATAAATCGCAGATGCCTGCAGGTACGGCGGATCATTGGCTCCCCCAGTTTGAAGCCAAAAACGTCGCCATTGAAGTCAAAGATCCTAAGAAAGACAGCTTTTGGTGGGATATTCTAGGCTACTTTATGTGGGCATTATTGCCGATTCTATTGCTTGTTTTCATGTGGCGAAACATCGGGGCAGGCGGTTCGCAAGCCATGAGCTTCGGCAAAAGTCGAGCTAAAATGCTCGTAGAAAAAGATATTAAAATCACCTTTGCGGATGTCGCTGGCATCGACGAAGCCAAAGAAGAGCTTGAAGAAGTCGTCGACTTCCTTAAAAATGCGGATCGCTATCAAAAGTTGGGTGCCAAAATCCCCAAAGGCGTTTTGCTAGTAGGATCTCCCGGTACGGGTAAAACGCTATTAGCCAAAGCCGTAGCGGGCGAAGCAGGCGTGCCGTTCTTTAGTATTTCAGGGTCAGACTTTGTGGAAATGTTCGTGGGTGTCGGTGCCAGTCGTGTGCGTGACCTGTTTGAACAAGCCAAGAAGCAAGCCCCTTGTATCGTGTTTATTGACGA
>JBILSS010000153.1:0-4668 GCA_044371965.1 Vampirovibrionales bacterium | reverse complement strand
CTTAAATCAAGTAGAAGCCCAGTTTTTAAAAGTGCAATCTAAATTAGTGGACGATTGGGAAAAAGAACAAGGCTATGAGCTAAAACAACCCAGTGTTAAAGACTGGATCCTACACCGTATGGAAGAGTGTGGCTTGAGCCGACGTGATCTCATTCCTTATATCGGTAGTGCGTCTAGGGTGAATGAGGTCTTAAACGGTAAGCGTGAATTGACGATCACCATGATTCGAGCCTTGCATAAGCACCTCAACATCCCCCTTGAAGCCTTAACGCAAGAACCCTTGCCTAATGAAGATTCACAATTTGATTATTTGTTGACCCAAGCCCCACGTTATAAAAATGTGATTCAAAAACTGGGGTGGTCTTTTGAAGAAGTTTCGGTAGGTTTAAATAAAGTGATTACACAGCTAGGGGGTTTTGAAAAAATCCCGAAAGGGGCATTGGCTCGTAAAAATGACGAGAACCGTCTTTCTGCGAAGACGGATCGCATTGCCTTACAGTTATGGATGATTCGCCTACTGGAAAAAGTCAATAAGCAAATAGGAAACACGCCCAAGTATCAAACCATTGACGCACCTTTTTTAGAAGAAATTGCTCAACTGTCTATCTTTCCTAATGGTTTAGAACGTGCTTTTGCCGTGCTTAAAAAGCGAGGGATTTTCGTCGAGATATTGGGGCATCCGCAACGTACCTATTTAGATGGAGCAACGCTTTATTTTAAGGGGCATCCCATTATTGGTTTAACCCTGCGTTACGATCGTTTAGATAATGCGTGGTTTACCTTGATGCACGAATTGGCTCATGTCGTTAATGATTTAGATGCCTTAAAAGAAGGTGATATTTTTACGGATGACATCACCATCGATACAAACAAAGGTGAACATTCTGACATTGAAAAGCAAGCCGATGAAACCGCAAAAAGAGCGTTTATTCCTTCTGAATATGAAACTGAGTTGCAAGATTTAATTAAAACACCTATACTAAACAAGTTGCTTAACTTGGCAGGGAAGCTCCAAATAAATCCTGCTATTTTGGCAGGACGAGTTCGCTATAGCTTAGGGAACTATCGTATTTTTAAAGATTTTTCTTCGTTTAAAACAGGCTTAAAAGACAATACTTAAAGAAAGATCCCCATGTTCAAACGCCTAAGCCTACTAGCTTTCCTTTTCTTCACGATGCTCGCCCCTGCCTTCGCCGCCCCCGTGACGCCCAAGCTCGATACGCAAGCATCTGGCTTTGTCTATGATGCCCTCGCCCCCATGCGGTATGATGAACTCAAGCAAAACTGGTTTTATCAGCATCCCAATAGCACGCCCACGCCTGAAGATCTTGAAGGGCTGGCGTCTCAAGCTTTTTACTTGCACGCCACTGAAACGCCCGTGTGGAAGCCGATTGTGCATTGGCGAATGGTGGGCGGATCGCACCCGTGGGTGGTGGTGCCTCGTGTGCAGGTGGTGAATCCGAAGGGGAGTCCTGCCGTGCTGGAATCTAAGCTCAAAGTGCAGATTTTCGCCGATTATGGCGTGTGGTATCCTGAAGCGAAGGGGGCGATTACCAACGTCAAACGCCTGATGCTCAACAACAAACGACAGAGCTTGACCGCTTACGAACGTCCGCTAGAAGCCCTCGCCACGGGAGACAGAATGCTGGTGAGCCTGCCTCCGCTTGCGTTGATGCCTTTGCTAAAGCCCTACCCCGATCGCTTCCCCAATCGCGTCACCGTGCAGATCCAGCTCTTTCAAGCCCAAACGCTGGTGGATACACAGAGCTTGATTTTGCGTCTTTATGCGGATCTCTTTGCCTTGCCGATTTATCTATATTAAGCCTTGACTTCCACAAAATAATCGACCAAAGCTTTACCAAACGCCATAGAAGCATCAGGACTATTGGCGGTAATCACAGAACCATCCACCACAACAGGCTTCTCAGAAAGGGTAGCCCCCCCCGCTTTTAGAGCCTTGTGGGTTTCAGGCATCGACCAAACGGTGGCTTGCTTGCCTTTTAAAATCCCCGATTTCGCCAACACTGCAGGAGACACACAAATCGCTGAAACAAGCTTGCCTTCCCGATAAAACGCCTTCACCAAATCATGCAAGATACTTGAATCCCACAAATGCCCGACGCTTCCATAGCCACCAATGATGACGAGGGCATCATAATCATGCGAACTACATTGATCCAAATGCACGTCGACATTTTCAAACATGCCGTGCATGCCTTGGGCTTCGCCTGTTTGAGTCGAAGCAATATGCACCAAATGTCCAGCCGATTCGACCGCATTACGGGTTTCTTCAAGTTCCGTGTCGTTAAACTGTTCGGGGGCAATAATCAATAAAAAGCGTTTACTCATGGTCTTCTTCCTCAGATTTGGCTTTTTCCTTACTGAAATCAATTTTGCCGTTGGCGGAGTTCATTACCACGCCCTGCAAGCGAGACGCTGCCGTGTCTTCCGCCTTGGATGCCACATTCACACGCTTAACCAGCGTCACCACACCACTTAGGGTAAGGCTTACGGCTGGTTCACCGTTAGGACCTAGCACACGTTTGCCTTGCAATAAGCCCAAACTGGCACTTACCATTTCATTACGGCTATTGGTATTGGCGGTAAACACACGTTCTAAACTATTTTGAGCAGGTGCCATCACACGCATGGCATTCACAATGCGAGGGTGAGGGTAGACCATTTCAGAACGATTCACCGACGTCATCGCCACGCTGTTAGGGGGGAATCCTGCTTCTACCGCAGCGGTATAACTCTGCCCTGCAAAGACTTTATCAGGCACGGAAAACTCAATTTCTAGCCCGTCGGTTTTGCCGTAACGTAAGACGGCATCTTCATACAGCGATTGATCACTGTCAATCCGCCAATCGTCGCCAATTTTGCGAAGGTACATTAAATTGCGAGAGCGTGTGGCGAGCGTGCCTGTCGCATTTTTGTTAAGGAACAAGGAAGAGTCTGCTGCCACGCCTGTTTCAAGCATATCTAGGGGGGTAGGCAAACCTGTGGCAAGGCTCACATCTTCGGTTTCAACCGTAATCCAGTTGCCGTTCACACGAATTTCCAAAAGCGTTGAACTATACTGCATGTTGGGGTATTGTTCCCATGTTTCTAAAACCAGCTTGCGTAGTTCAGAACGGGTGAGGTTGTCTCCGCTGATGTAGGCGTTGGCGTAATACTTCATAAAACCGTCGATGTCTCGGCGTTGGGCAGAGGTGAGCAAGCCTTGAACGACGTCTAAAACGTCTAGCACACGTTCATCCGACGTGGAAGCCCCTGTCACCGTGACGTTCTTTAGAGCAGGGTGTATTTTTGAGTTCGTCCATTGAGGCATCCATGCTTGAGCGGCTGGCGTGAGCTGAAGCGATGAGAACATCGCCAGCAATAAGACGGCAAAAACGCATCGCATGAAAGATGAAAAAGGCATAGAAGAATCTCACTTTAGAAAATTGAAACAATATATGTTTATATAGTACCACTTTTTTTGATTTTGTTGTACAGTTATTGTGAATGAATGCTTAATTTTATAAAGGAGCCACTCATGTTCAAACTTCAATACCCTGTACTCTTTTTTGCGATCGCCTTAATCCCTAATGTATCCTTTTTGCTAGCGACCTTTCGTTTTTGTAAGCGTCATCACCTGCAAAGCCTTCCGTGGGTGGCGTCTACCTTTGTGATGCCCTTCATTGCGGTGCCTTCTTTATATGCTCGCTTTCAGCCTGAAGACAAGCAACAGGCGATTTTTTGGCGTCTGTTTGCGATGGTTTTAATCATGAATTTGCTCTTCTTATTTGTAGCAGGCGTGGTTGAAAACTCGGGATCTCTTGAGCTTGCGAAACTTTTCTCTCACTAACACCTCTATATTATAGAAAGATTTTATCCTCTTATGGCAAACCTATTTGCGAAAGCCTGCCCTATTAAAATACACGATAGTAAGATCATTATTTCTGTGCCAAGCAAGGCATTAGCCCCTGAAGCGGAAGAAGGCGTGCCTGAAATCGTGATGGTGGGACGATCCAACGTAGGCAAGTCGTCGTGGATCAACTCCATGCTAGGACGGAAAAATCTCGCGAGAACGTCAAACACACCAGGTAAAACACGCTTAATGAACTTTTACGAAGCCACCTGTAGTAGCGAAACGCTTGCGGTGCCTCGTCGTTGGTCGATTGTCGATTTACCTGGGTATGGATACGCCAAGGTGTCTAAAAAAGAAATGGCGGAATGGAATAAGAACTTTCAGTATTACCTTAAAAACCGAACGAATATTGACATGGTGGTGCAGTTGATTGATGCTCGGCATGGGTTTATGGAGTCTGATATTGATATGTTGGACTGGTTATTGTTTCATGATTTGCCGATTATGATTGTGATTACCAAAGTCGACAAATGCACGAATCGTGAACGTTCGGAAAGCTTTCAGTCGGCGAAAAAATTGTTGGACAAAGCTGGTTTGGCTCAATTGCCGATTATCGCCTATTCGGCAGAAACCCATGAAGGACGAGTCCCTTGCTGGATGTATCTGGCGGATCAGGTGGGTCTGCCTCACTTGCAGGGTGTAGAAACGCCTTAATTATTACAAATCTCACTTAAATGTTTAGAACGCTTATGTATCAAGGCGATAATGCGATCGAAAATGCTTGATTGAAGGTCTTCTTGCTTTAAGCTTTCTTT
>JBILSS010000152.1:0-4712 GCA_044371965.1 Vampirovibrionales bacterium | reverse complement strand
GCTTAACGACATTCGGCATTTGATTCACCGTGCCGACTTGTAGGGCAATCGGTTGCACTTCGCCGTTAGGCAAGGTCACATGGTCGAAATCAAGGCGAAAGGACGCCCCTTTTCCAAAAAACTTGTTGGGGGTCACTTCAACCACACGCCCCCGAAATACGGAGCCTTTGGGAAGCAAGATGCGTCCTTCGCTGGCGTAAAGGGCTTCGTCTAGGCTGGCGTTGAAGGCTTCGCCTTCACGGACGGTGGCGGTGTTGATGTCTTGTAATAAACGCACACGCAAGACGGTGTCTTTACGGACTCTCACGGTTTTTAAGCGAGAGCTAATGACACTGCCTGCCAAGTTCGTGCTTTTGGCAGGAACGGCAGAAATTTGTGTATACACAGGGGTTCCACCGCCACTTGGCACGGGATACATCGCCAAGGCAGCCGTGTAAGGGGTCATGATCGACAAAACGAGTAAGATGCTCAAAAGGATGTTGGGGATTGTTTTCATGGTGGGGATCCTCTATAGACGCTATGGATTGCAATGATTGTATTGTACCACAAGTGATAAAAATGGACGAGTCGACGTTACAACCCGTCATTTTTATAGCCATTTTATAATTTTCTGTACAGTGTCTCTTCGTTGTCGCTACGATTTTTTTGTTCTGTTATGTACGTCTGTGTACACGCCCTCACAAAAAAATCTAGGCTCCTAGAATAGTCTAATAGCTCATTTCATCTATAAAACACTATAAGAAGGCTTGTAATTTATTTTGTATTACGCTAATATATAATTATAGAATGTACCAAGAAAGTAATCTCATGTCGTCCCATTATAAACCCATGGACTTAAGTCAATTTGAAAAACTGGTTAAGCAAGCTGGGTGGACGATTCATCCAAGTAAAAGTCACCACTTTATCGCCGATGAAAACGGTGTGAACATTTTCAACTTTGCTATCTTTCACAGCAAAGGCAGTAAACGATACATTAAACCTCATTATGTCAAAATATTTTTACAACTACTCAAACAAGAAGGAAAAATCTAATGGATTTAGACGCCATCAAAAACAGTGTCACCTGCAAATGGAGTGAAGCCGATGAGGCGTTTATCGTCACGTCTCCTTTATGTATTAACATTGCAGGGGTCGAAGAAAAAAGAGAAGACGCTTATGCGATGTTTTACGAGATGCTCGAATCGTCTTACGAGGCTTTTTTGCAGGGCAAGTTTAAGCCCATGAAAAAAGCGGGACGTAAGCCTAAAACAGGGGCTAAAATCCTGACGCTCCGTGTTGATGAAGAGGTGGTTAATTTTATTAAGGCAGAATCCAGTCGTTTACAAGTGACGCAAGGGCAAGTCGTGTCTCAAGTGTTTAAGCTTTACAGGCTCAAAGAAATCTAACCCCGAAACCCCCGACGCTGGTTGTAAAGCCGGAGCCTTTCCAACGCCAGCCACTGCTGATGCTTCCCCTTCCGCAGATCCCTCGCCCAATCCGACGAATCCACGAGCAGGGTGGGCAGGAACCTATGGTTAGTCAATTAAAGAACATTTTGCTTAATAGATGGATAGAGTAGCTAGATATTTTTGTTGTTCTTCTATTCTTTTACTTACTTTTTGCTTTATCCTTGCTCCTAGAGATTTTGGATGAAGGGTTCTTTCTATCTGTTGAACTGTTAAGTTTCTGGGAAGACCGTGGGTGTTTGAAAAATCAGCCTTAAAAGTATTTGCTCTTCCAAAATCAGTATCCTCTATGAAAGACATCGTCAAGTTGGCATTTGTTAAGTTAGCATTTGCCAAGCTAGCCTTATTTAATCTACTGTATTTCAAGTTGGCATTTGCTAAGTTAGCCCTAACCAAGTTAACATTTTCCACGTTGGCATTTTCCAAGTTGGCATGTGCCAAGTTAGCCCTAAGCAAGTTAACATTAGTCAAGTCGGCATTTTCCAAGTTGGCATTTGCTAAGTTAGCGCTAACCAAGTTAACATTAGTCAAGTCAGCCCTCCACAAGTTAGCACCTGTCCAATCAAAAAAGTCAGGGCCCTCTGGGTTTTTTACTTTAAGAGATTTTCCGAACTCAAAATTGTCAGGCAAAACATGAAGAGGGTATTGATTAGGTAACGAACAAAACACACCCAAAACTTTCTCTTCAACAGTGCTGAAAAGATTCCCCTGCCGAGCCTGATTCGCAGGAGCATTCACACGAGGACTTGAGTAATTAGGAGCGGTGAGAGATGCGTGTCGCATAATTATTTCCTTAAAGTGAGTTCAATAAAAAGTAAACGAGAGAAACGTGTATTCTGTTTGTATAATACCCCGTCAATCTATTTTTGTGCGTGACAATCGAAAACGATACAAATCGTTACAAGCCCCCTGTCAATACCAATTCCCCCGACGCTGGTTGTAAAGCCGGAGCCTTTCCAACGCCAGCCAACGCTCGTGCCTGCCCTTCCGCTGTTCCTTCGCCCAATCCGACGAATCCACCAGCAGTTTGCCTAAATCCCACACGGCGTAACGCAAGGCATCCGCCACGTCTTCAAAGGGATGCACCTGTGCCAATTCCTCCGAATCAGGCGAAATATAGCGATACCCCCCTTGTAAGGCATCAATTAAAATCGGGCAATGGTCACGATCCACCAAAAACGCAGGCGATTTCACTAGGTGCGTAGCTCCCTGTCTTACCCCCTCTCCCTCTGGGAGAGGGTTGGGGTGAGGGTCTTCTTTCACTGGCACGTCCCGCTCTTCAATCATCAAATGCCGTAGCTTGTCGATGCTCGCCACCACCCCACAACGCACCCCCACAGGATGAATTTCCAAGTGCTTCAACACCTCTATACTCGTGTCTTCAGATTTGTCGTTATGCTGATGCCCTGCGGGATCGCAGACATCCCGAAAGCGGGCATTTTCGCCAAACAACGCCATGGATTCATCCTTCACCTGCTGGGCAAAGTTTTTCAACACCACACGTTGCCCTACCCATTCTTTCAGCACCACTACACGACCCCATTCGTCTCGCTGTAAGGCTAAAACGACTGGCGTATGGTAGCCAAAATCCCACGAACGCAAGATTTCCAAATCGGGATTGTAGTCCACCTTGGCGATGTGTTGAGCCGTGAACTCTTCGTACACACGGTCTCGATTGCAGTATTCATAGCTGATATCCAGCTCTCGGGCGACTTCGTGCTTGAGCAAACGCTTTTTCTGCGTTTCGTACCACACACGATCCTTGAAGGGGTGAAGGCTCCAGTGGAGGGTTAAAACAGGCGTCAGTTCTGAAAAACGCTCCAACGCAAAGCGATTTTTGCGTCCGTTGGGGGTGGACACGACCAATCGGCAAAGGCTCGATTGACCAGCGGCGGCGTAAGCACCGTCAGCCCACGCCCAAAAGGCGAATTCATCCAGCAGAACGGCGGTATAACGCCCCCCACGAGCGAAGTTTTCGGTGGCGGCTTCTGCTATTATCGTATTGCCGTTTTGCGGATTCATCAAACGCCCCGAAACATCGTGCTTGCGGAAATCAAAGCCAGCAGGCAACATATTCGACGGCTGTTCTCTCAGGTTAAAACGGCATTTTTCCATGAGCGTGGCGAGATCGCCTTTGGTGTCTGCACTACCAAAATTACGGCTCCCGATGAGGAATTGCTGCCCTGAATGAAAGATCCAGCGGTATTCAAAGACCAAGCAAATCAGCCACGAAAGCCCCATGTCTCGGCTTTTTTCGACGAGTAAATCTTCGCCATTTTCAATGGCTTCATTCAAGCGTAGCACCGTTTCCATTTGAAAAGGGTACAGCACAAACGGCACCCTACCGATGCTTCTGCCGTTCTGTTTAAAGGGATTTGGGCGAGGGTCAAACGTCCACGCAAAGTAGCGAAACCACAGCAGAATGTTGTTTCGGCAGTCGTGTTTCAGGAGTTCAGCGAAGGCGTCATCATTTTTGAGCCGTTCGTAAAGCTGGAGGCGTTCTTGGGTGATCGCTTCACGGCGAGCGTCCCATGCGGTGGGGCTTTGCAGTCTTGCAAGGAACTTCGTTTCTTCGGGCAGGGTGTCGTTAATGGCGTTCATTTCATCCCACACGGCGTTTCGGCAAAAGCTGGCGAGGTGAACATAGGGGTTGTTTTCGGGTTGATAGGGGGTAGACATGATGGGGTTCTCTCTTTCTCTTTGTTTTAGTTTATGTGTCATCCTGAGTAAAACGAAGGATCTCCTTAAAGGGTGGTGCTTTTCTCGTTTTTTGGATTTTCTATCTCCTTTAATAGCTGGTGCTTGGCTTTTCTGTCTCTTTTAGTGCTGGTCGTCGTCAGAGACTTTTGCCTTCTAGTTTTGGCTATCTCCGTTTAGAGCTGGTGCTTGGGGGTCTTTGTCCCGCCAAAGACTCCCCAAACCCCCAAAGCGGCTTAAGGGGCGGCGGGGGGAGGGACGTGTTACGTCCTCCCTCCCCCCAGTATGCCCCCCTTAAGAATCCCCCATCCCCCCCTCCCTCCCGTCCCGAACCACGAGTTTATAAATCAATACTTCAATTTGGCATTGCGAACAAGTTGGTTGCTAAACCTCTTGCCGACAACGCAAAAACGCGAGGCTTCCTAGCGGACGGCAGGAACGGAGATAGGGCGAGGAGGTGGGGACAAAAAACCTTCTTATTCACGAAGTGAATCTTCACCTTTAGGAAGGAGAGGTTAGGAGAGGAAACCAACGGTTTTCTTTCCTAAGAGAAAAAGTCAGAGACTTTTT
>JBILSS010000002.1:0-47737 GCA_044371965.1 Vampirovibrionales bacterium | reverse complement strand
TATTCAATACTTGTAAAGCCTCAATTAAAAACGTTGGAAGAAACGTCTTCTGGCTTGGCAGAAGCGACGAGTGCCGTGAAAACACTTGAAGCCGAGCAAATGGGACTTAATCAAGATGTCGGTCGAGACAAAAGCCAATACAACGAAAATAAAGCAGCCCTTTCCTTTGCGTTTGAAAATAAAGATTTAGAATCACGGATGAAAGGCTTCATGCGAGTGCTTTCAAATATCACCACGCAAACAGGCAATCAATTGATCACCATCCAGCCTTACGGAGGCGAAGAGGGAGACAGTGCTAGCAAGACTCAAAACATGAAAGAAGAAGGCGAAAAAGCAAACGAAATTCCTGAAGCATTACAACGCTTTAAAACCGTTAAAGAGCAAGACTTACCCTTGTATTCCACTAAAATGGAACTCAAAATACGAGGCAACTTTGCACAAGTCAAAAAGTTTATTGAAACCCTTGCCAACTTTAAAAAAGAATTGGTGCAGGTGGAAACCATGTACTTAAGTTATGAAGGCTTAGGCGAACGGTTAATGACGAATTTTAGTAATCAAGATTCTAGCAAGAAGTCAGATCCTGCTCGTCATGTGAACCGTCCGTTGTTACTGGTGACTCGCTTGAAGTTTTATCTCATGGAACCGAACGAAAATACTTTTGATCAAGCGGTGGAAGAACTCAAAGCTCAAAAAGAAGAAGAGGAAGCCAACACTGAAGACGGGGAAACGCCTAAAACAACTTAGGACAAATAAAGGATTGCATCCTCGTTAAACATCTGTATTTTCATAAAGTCAACTTAAGATATAGCTAATTGGTTAAATGTCTCCTATTTTTTAACAAGAAAGCCTAAATAGAAAGAAAAATAGAGCTTACCCCCTCAAAACGCCTTCATTTACCCCTGCTTGTCCCCATTTTAGAGACAAGACCCCCTTAAACCCTAAGCAATCAATAACTTTCGGCACATATAAATGTTGCACAACGCACACAAGCTCTTAAAACGACTCGCATTTTTCTCCAAACCCTTGTAACGCAATTTCGCCTGTTCTTCCCCGTGCAATAGGCTGTCCAGCCCGTTAATATCCGCTTCTTTAGCCGTGGTAAATGCCAGCGAATGAATGATCGGCTTGCCGTTGGCTTGAACCCCAATATGACCTTTTGCCCCAAAATGCCACTTGTTGTTCTTTTTCGTCGAACTCATTTCAGGGTCACGCGTGAGGGCTTCGTTTTTCTTGCTGACAGGGGCATCGAGAATCGTAGCGACAACGAAGAGACACTGTACAGAAAACTCTAAACTTGGCTATATATCAATAAACCGTCTGATTCGCTGTAATCACATGGTGATACGCTGACTTTGCTAGCGTGCCGTCGCCGTCCACAATTAAAATCGGTGGAGCCACCCACCACTTAAACACGCTCGCCTGCATTCGCTTGAAAAACTTCGCCACCCACGCCGATTTCTGCTCGCTAGAAAGCACGCCATTTTTCAGTTCCCAGCTCCACGGGATTGCTTGAAGTTGAGACGCATCCATGCCATGGGCTTCTATCCGCCAAATTAGCTCGTCAATGACCTCATACGGCATCAAAGCCTCTTCCGCCGTAAGCAGTTTGCCCGTCTCTGGATTCACCGCCAAATCCGCCCCCGAAGGACGTTCCACCACCGCTTGCGGAATGACGTTTGGCACCGCATGATGCTCGTTCATCCAGCGAGCCAAGGCACGCACCTTCGTTTTGCATACATCCCCCAACGGCGCCAACGCTCCTGACATATCCCCATTCACGGTGGCGTAACCCATGTAAAACTCGCTTTTGTCGCTGGTGGCGATCGGCAAGGCATGGTAATCATTGCCGATTAAACGTAGTAACGTCGCACGGCTCATGGCTTGCACGTTGTCTTGAGCGAAACTTTCGCTCGAAGCCTTGCCCCACAAGGACTCTAAGGCGTGACGTTCTTGGTGAATTCCCCCTAAAAACGCCGATTGCATCGCCGTAATGGGGATTTCTACCCAGCCCATACCGAGATTTTTCGCCAGTTGAAAGGCATCACTTTTATTATCTTGTGGCGTAAGTTCAGACGGAAAGCTAAACGCCAGAACGTTTTCAGACCCTAAAGCCTCCGCCACTAACACGGCATTAACGGCGGAATCAAGTCCGCCTGAAAGCCCCAAGACGGCTCGTTTGAAGCCACATTTGGCGAAATAATCCCGAACCCCACAGACCAACGCCGCATAAGTTCTTGGCAAATCGCTGGTATCATAAGGTTCAAAGGCATCATCGGGGGAACTACGCTGCGATTTTTTGACATCCGCCACCCAATTTTCAAGCTGATGAAACGCCGTGTCACTCACATGATGCAGGCTAAACTGCGTTTCAAAAAGCCGAGACCTGCTTAAAACAGACCCATCCGCCCCAACGAGTCGTGAGCCTCCGTCGAAGATGAGTTCATCCACCGCCCCGACTTGGTTGACGTAGAGAATCGGCACATGGTTATGCGTGGCGACTTCGCTTAAAAGAGCTTGTCTGCGGTATTCCTTACCCGCACGAGACGGTGACGATGACAAGTTCACCAGCAAATCAGGCACCCCCTTCATCAACGCATCCACCACGTTTTGCTGGTACCATGGGTGTTGATTTGGTTCCTTCGCCCAAAGATCTTCACAGACGGTGACGGCGATTTTGCATCCGTGGATGCTGATGTTGCCGTAGGCATCGAGGGGGTCTCGACCCTCTCGACGTTGCACACCCATCGTTTCGCTGGCTTCAAAGACACGAGAATCTTCAAATTCGTGATAATTCGGCAAAAGGCTTTTTCTGACGATACCTTGAATCACGCCGTCGCCCAAAATAGCGACACTGTTATAATAGGGCTTGCCCCACGCTTGCCCCCAGCCTTCGGCGAGATCGTAGCGTCGTTCGGCGAATCCCACAAAGACCCGTGTATGAGCGGACTGCAACGCCAATCGAGCGAGGGCGGCTTCATTGTCTTTCACCAGCTTAGGAAAGCGTAGGAGCATATCTCGTAGGGGATAGCCCAAAAGCGTTTGTTCAGGCAGGACAAGGATGTCCACACCGACAGCATCGGCGAATTGCATGGCCAGTCGCACGAGGGTTTCGTTGCCAGCCACATCGCCTGCAATGGGGTTCCACTGCAAGCTAGCGAGTAAGCCCTTGCCTTGCCACGCCTGCTTAATGGTGTTGAGCGTGTCTTGATTGAGGGTATCGAGTGCTTGCCAGTTTCGAACGTGGGCATAGTGCGACCACGTTTGGCAAAGTTGAATGAGGGTGTGCATTGTGAAGCCTCCGTGCTTTTATTGTATCACGAAGGCAGTCTTGAAAAAATCTAGGGCTTCTTCCGTAGTAAGGGTATTTTATACCATTTAAACGATTGAATAGCGTATAGGTGGATTCTAGGAGCCTAGACATGCAGATGGGTGAGGTGTACAGAGACGTACATAAGCACATCGAGAATCGTAGCGACAACGAAGACGCCAGACGCTATTTAATCGTTTAAATGGTATAAAGTTGGTTTTGAGGATTGCTAGCACAACGAGACAAGGTCGTTTTTAAATGAGACACCAGCGTCTCATTGACCTGTGCCAACACACCTTCATCCTCATCAACGGAACTTTCCACCCAAAGGGGTTTGCCCAAGTCCACATGAACCCGAGAAAACATACTAGGAATCTCAAAATCATCCCACGCTGAACGAAACTTAAACCAGTGATGCGGTGAAACCCCAGCGACGGGGATAATCGGAACACCAAGCTGAAAGGCAAGGTTCACGATGCCCTTTTTCGCTTCATGCTTCGGCCCACGAGGCCCATCCATCAAGCAAATCAGATGTCCCTTCTTTTCGGTAAACAAGGCTTGTATTTCCACAACGGCTTTGCCTCCGCCACGACCGTGAGCCCCTCGAATAGTGTGTGGAAAGCCGATGTGCTTGGCGACGTTGGCAATAAAGTCGCCGTCCCGACTTTGAGAGATTAAGACATAAGGAGGCAACGTTTGAGCCGACTCACTGACCCCTTTCATCCATTGTGGATGCACCAGCGTAAACATTTGTCCATGCCAAATGGCGAAAATCACAGGCGTGCCAGCATCTAGCAGGGCTTGCGTTTCAGGGTGAACGTCCCACGTGGAAGCCTTCCACCACCACCGCACATGATTTAAAAAAGCAGGAATGAGCCGTTTTGCCAAAAACGGCAAGGCGACGTCATATTTAAAGCTGTTGTAGTAGTGAGCAAATCCTTTTTCAGACATCGGCAATCTAGGGGCTTTCTTTGTTTTTGCACGAATCGAACTGTGTTTAGTGTATCATAATAACGATACTTCTCAAAATAAGGAAACCGTCATGCCTCAAACACCTATTCTTATTGCCCCTTCCATTCTTTCGGCGGACTTTGCTTACTTGGGAGATGCCTTGAAAACGCTCGAATCCGCAGGAGCCGACTGGATTCATGTGGATGTGATGGACGGTCACTTTGTGCCGAACCTCACCATTGGCGCCCCCGTCGTTCAAGCGTTACGCAAAGTCACAACCCTACCGCTAGACGTTCACTTGATGATTGAAAACCCCGATGCCCTCATCCCCGACTTTGCCAAGGCAGGGGCGGATATTTTAACCGTTCATGTGGAAGCGTGTACGCATTTGCATCGTACCGTGCAGTTGATTAAGTCTTTGGGCGTTAAAGCGGGGGTTTCCTTGAATCCGCATACGCCTGTGTCTGTCTTAGAACCTGTGATAGACGATATTGATTTAATCCTGATTATGAGCGTGAATCCTGGCTTTGGCGGTCAAGCATTTATTCCGTATAGTTTGGAAAAACTCAAGCAGGCAAAAGCCCTGATTGGTGAAAAACGCATCCACTTAGAAGTGGATGGTGGTGTGGGATTGATGAATATCGCCGATATTCTAACCGCAGGAGCTGACACGATTGTGGCAGGGTCTGCGATTTTTAATGCTCCTAATATGAGCGAAACGATCTCTCAATTACGGCAAGGACGCCAAAATCGTTAACCCTCCCTAGAGGATTCTTGCCTATGTGGATGACGCCATCTAAAACTTACGCCTTTGGGCGACTGAGTTTTTTAGGACTCACTTGTTTCAATCTAAGCATGCCCTTTGTTCATGCCATTAACGAGCCTTACCCAAAAAGCGAAGTAAGGGCGTTAGGCATTTATGAACCATACAAAGAACCTGAACGCTTTGAATCGGTACAACCTGTGTTTGCAAGACCCGACACCCCTTGGGCATTGGATCACTGGGGGGCGTCTCGTGGATTTAAAAACGCATGGGACGATCCAGGTTCTAGCGAAAATCAGCATGGCTTTAAGGACGACGGCCCTCGTTCCTTTTGGAATGCGAAGGAGCATCCCTTTGAAGAGGTGGACTTAGAAGCCTTCGCCGAACAAGCCTTCAACAATTACACCCCTTATGCGGTGGGGACATTACCCTATGCCGTGAAATGGCATCAAATGAGCTTGAAAACGGGCATTTATCAGTTTAAGTTGGGGCAGTGGAATGACGGCTCGCAAAAGGTGAACCTACGAGAAGATCCCCAATCGCCCCTTTCAAAAGGGAATCCGCCAGTGAAAGAAAGCTTAAGGCAACTTAAGCGACTCAACAAGCAAATGGACGTCATTATCGTCACGCAAGGAGGCAAAGTGATGGCGGTCTTACCGATTATGGAAAGCACGCCCACGCCTGAAGGGATTTCAAAGGTGACCGCCGTCTTGCGACACGAAAATGCACGGCATCCGCAGCGAGGTAAGCTCGGCTGGGTGGATACCCTGAAGGCTCGTCTCGATGAAACGGAAGGGCGACCTGTGACCCGTTTTCACTTGGACGAAACAACAGGGCAGGTGACGATCGCCGTGTGTCAAAAACACCGTTGCTACAGCAGTTTTGTCCCTTCAAAGGAGTTGTTTCCTTATGTGGAAGCGAAAGTTGTTTCACCATACCAAGCTTTAAAGCCTAGCCCGCCTAAGCCCATTCCTCCCACTCGGTGGGATGTCCCTGCTCATTTTGAGAAACCCACTTTTAATGGGTATAAATCCACCAACGTCCCCAACAATTAACCCCCAATCGAGCCTAGCGAGTGGTGCTTAACGCCGCCTTCGCAAACTGCATGGCAAGAGGCTCATCCGTTTCCAGCAAACACTGCGGAGACCCCTCCCAATGAATCCGACCCTTATTGAGCAAAATCACACGATCCGCCGTACGGCAAATAGTGGAAATGGTGTGGGTCACGACCACACTAGCTGCTTGTAATTGACGGGTCAACACGTTCATGTAATCTTCTAAATCGTGAGACGCCACAGGATCCAAGCCACTGGTCGGCTCATCATACAAAATAATGCGAGGGTTGCCAATAATCCCACGAGCAAAACTCACTCGTTTTTGCATCCCCCCACTCAATTCACTGGGGAACTTTTCCGCCACATTTTGAAGCCCTACCATGTCGAGCTTTTCATGCACCAAACGAGCAATTTCTTTGTCAGGCAAGCGTTTAAACTTTTTACGAGCCTCCTTCGCATCAGGCGGTTCCACTAGGGCAAAAGCGATATTGTCAAACACATTCATCGAATCAAACAACGCCGAATACTGAAAAATAAGCGTAAAGTTTGGATCGTTCATCTCAATCGTACCTTCGGTGGGTGTTTCAAGCCCAGCGATGCAATTCAACAAGGTGGATTTACCGCATCCGCTGGTGCCGATAATCGCTACCGTTTCGTTAGCGTGAATGTCAAAACTAATATCATTTAAAACCCAAGGACCGTCTTCGGTGAAGCGTTTTTTGAGATTTCGCACACGAATGAGCGACTCTTTTTGTGGGTGAGATTTTGTGGCATCAATATCAATCATGGGGCATCCTGTTTAGTCATCCTGAACGCATGTGAAGGATCTGCCTAAACGGCTAGGAGGATCTTTCGCTTTGCTCAAGATGACGTGTTTTATTTTGAAAAGAACTTCTCTACTCTAACATAAAATACGCTTATGGTATAATGAACGAATGAAACCCCAGATGTCCCCCTTCTTACAAAACCCTTTCCTACGCTGGAGCCTCCTTGCCTTGGCGTTGCTAGCGGTTTTTATGCTTTTCAAAAAAACAGAGCCTAGCACGCCTCACGTTTTGCCCTACCCTACGGACAACATCGTCACCCTCAACCTAGGTAAAGAACCCCCCACCCTCGATCCCCTTAGAAACACGGACAACACCAGCGGAAGAGTCATCCACGAGCTGATGCGAGGCTTAACCGATTTCGACAAGCAAGCCCACATCGCCCCTGAACTCGCCCAGTCGTGGCAGGTTTCGGCGGATGGTTTAACGTATACCTTTCAATTACGTCCAAAAATCAAGTGGAGCGACGGTAAGCCGATTACGGCAAAAGACTTTGTTTATTCGTGGAAGCGAGTCCTCACCCAAAGCAATGGTTCCGCCTATGCCTTTTTCCTGTTTTCGATTCACAATGCCGAAGCCTTTTATAACGGCACGATTAGCGACTTTTTACAAGTGGGGATTCGCACGCCGAATCCACAAACCATTGAAATTCGCTTGCGTCGTCCGAATGTATTTTTCCCTGCGATGCTCGCCTTTCCTGTTGCCGTGCCGATCCGTGAAGACAACGTCACCGCTTACGGCAATCAATTCACCGAAGCAGGGCATTACATCACCAACGGACCGTTTTTGTTGAGTCAATGGCAGCATGACAGCCGTATTTTGCTTAAGCCGAATCCCTATTATTGGGACGGGCAAGCATCTGAACGCCCCGATATTCAGTTTGAAATGATCCCCGATCAAAACACCGCCGTCACCCTTTTTGAGCAAGGCGTGCTAGATATGGCGGATTCTGGGACCGTGATTTCAAACTTTGAATACGCCCGTTACGCCAAAGATCCCCGAGCCAAAGAAGTGGGCATAAGCTTTATTCAGTACTTGGGTTTTAACGTGAAAAAGGCACCGTTTAACGAAGCACGCATCCGTAAAGCCTTTTGTGAATGCGTGCAACGAGATTACTTCCCTTCGCTGTTAAAGAGTGGTGAAACCCCTCTCAATAGCTTTGTAACGCCCAACTTGTTTGGCTATAACGCTACGCTTGGACACCGCACCAACACAAGCGATGCTCAACAGATATGGCAGCGCTATCTCAAGACGCATCCTGATATCAAAAGCCCTGCGTTGACCTTTACCAATGATTACGGCGTGCGAAAAATCGGCGAGATTCTGCAATTCCAGTGGAAAGACGGCTTGGGCGTAAACGTTCCCTTACGGACGCTAGATTGGAAAGTCTACCTCTCTCGTTTGGAATACGATGCCCCTGCCTTGTTTTTGCTGGGATGGTTTATCGATTACCCTGATGCGGATAGCTTTTTAAGTCTATTCCACAGCAGTAACGGCAACAATCACACAGGGTGGACGTCCACCCATTACGATGCCTTGATTGAAAAAGCCGCCATGATGCCCAATAGTCCCCAGCGTCAAGCCGTGTATGATGAAGCTCAACGCTTGTTGTTGATGCAAGACACGGTGATTTGTCCCTTATTTACACGTCGTAAATTGTGGTTGAATCAGCCGTGGATCGAAGGCTTGAGTTTTAATAGTATGAATGATTTGGTGATGGAAGATGTTCGCTTGAAGCGAAAACCTTAATTTTTTGGATTTCTCGCTTTCTATAGACACAGTAGGGGAAATTATTTAAAATACTATAAACCTTAACTAGCAAGGGCTAGGCAGATTAAACGGCTTTACGCATTGACCAGCGTAAAATCAGGATACTTTGCCAAAAATTGACGCATCTCTAAAAGCTGATCCATCATCGGCTCAACCCATTCCACAGGAATCTGATTCGGCCCATCCGACAACGCCTCATTCGGGTTGGGATGCGTCTCAAAAAACAAGCCTTCCACCCCAGCGGCAACGGCTGCTCGTGCTAGAACAGGGGCAAACTCACGATTTCCACCTGTTTTACCGTTTAGCCCTCCAGGTTGTTGGACGCTATGGGTGGCATCAAAAATGGTGCGAAGCCCAAGGCTTTTGACGATCGGGAAGCACCGCATATCAACGACGAGGTTGTTGTAGCCGAAGGTCGATCCACGCTCGCAAATAAAGACGTCTTGGTTGCCTGTGGCGAAGACTTTTTCCGCACAAAACTGTGTTTCTTGTGGCGAAAGGAACTGCCCCTTTTTAATGTTAATGCGTTTGCCTGTTTCCCCCGCCGCAACCAGCAAATCGGTTTGACGACATAAAAAGGCAGGGATCTGTAAGAAGTCGACGACTTCGGCGGCTAAAATGGCTTGCTCAGGACTGTGAACATCCGTACAAATGCGGACGCCCACTTCGTCTTTAATGGCTTTTAAAATGTCTAAGCCTTCACGCACGCCGTAGCCTCGGTACGAACTGTTGGAGGTACGATTGGCTTTGTCGTAAGAACTTTTAAAGTAAAAGTCGACGTCGTTGCCGTAGCTTGCCATAATGGCTTTTAGCCGTTTGGCAACGCCGAAGTTCATTTCGCCGTTTTCGCCTTCTAAAATACAGGGGCCCGCAATCACGGTAAAGGGTTTGGGTGAACTCATGGAGGATTGTCCTTCTAGGGTGTTTGACTCACAGGGATTAGTCTAGCGTAAACCAGCCGTTTCTTCAAGTGGTGTATTGTCGAAGAAAATACACCACTTATCTTTTCAGGTCATGCGAAACCAGGTGCCTCAATACAGCGACTGGTGCCAGCTTGTTCAGTTGTATAGTGTTTTATAGATGAAATGAGCTATTAGACTATTCTAGGAGCCTAGATTTTTTTGTGAAGGCGTGTACACAGACGTACATAACAGAACAAAAAAATCGTAGCGACAACGAAGAGGCAATAGAACATTTTATATAGAAAATACTATAATGCCAATTAAACAAAGAGACACTGTACAGAAAATTATAAACTTGGCTATATAAAAGCTTTTGAAGCATCCTTTTTATGAGAGAATATCCTTATGAAAACACTCACCCTTTTACACCTCTATCCGAATGAAATGAACCTCTATGGGGATCGTGGTAATGTGCTGGCGTTTTATCGACAATTGCTCTTGCGAGACGCCGAACTCAAGGTCATCCACGCTAGCCTAGGGGCTTGGCAAACAAGCTATAACAATGCGGACATCGTGTTTATGGGGGGAGGGCAAGACGCCCAACAAAGCACGGTGGTAGAAGACTTGCATCGCCACAAAGCCGATGCCTTACGACATCTCGCTCACGAAGAAGCGACCTTTCTCACCATTTGCGGAGGCTTTCAGTTCCTTGGGCATTATTACAAGCCCCACAACGGCGAAGAACTAAGAGGGCTAAGCCTCCTCGATATTCACACAATTGCAGGCAAGGAACGTTTTATCGGCAATGTGGTGCTAGAATCGAGCTTGGCAGGTGAAGCCAAAACGCTTGTGGGTTTTGAAAATCATAGTGGCTTAACCACCTTGGGGCAAGGCGTTCAGCCTTTAGGAAAAGTCGTCATCGGCAAGGGAAATAATGGCATCGACCAGCAAGAAGGGGCAGTGCAGGGAACGCTTGTGGGGACTTACTTACATGGTTCACTATTGCCGAAGAATGAGTGGTTGACGGTGCATTTATTGAATCAAGCGTGGCAACGCAAATATGGCGAGCCTTTGCCTGCTTTGCCTCAAAATCTCCCACAGGTGGAGGAATCTTTCGCTGAAAAAGCCCACCAAGAAGCCCTGCTTGTAGCCAAAACCAAAGAAAACCGCTAAACTAAATCTAACGAATACTATAGTTTGGAGATTTTCATGTCCCCCCCCTTTGCAATGCCCTTCTTTTCACCCAAATCCCCTTCAACAAAAGGGGCTTCAACCGTGCTTGCTTTGTTGTGTATTGAAGTGCTTTCTTCTGAACTGGTGTTTAGCGAACCCACGGGGGATCGTGAAACGGTGCATCAGGCGTGGCATCAGCAAGTGGTGGAACGCCTCGCTCAATTGGGCGAAAGCCTTGGAGCAACAGTAGAACGCCAATATCAAAACATTGCTTTTGTCGCCTTTCCTCAAGAAGCCACCCCTGTCGATGCACTGGAATCGGCGATTAAGCTGGTGCTTAATCTGCAAGCTCATCCTTTACCAATCGCTCAACAATACCCGAGCCTTACCTTGCGATTTGGCTTAACGCTGGACGACGTCCAACAACGCAACCCCATGGCAGCTGCCACAGAACGTAGCTTAGCCACCGCAGGGCAATTGGTGGTGTCTCATTTGGTCGTCAATACCATGGGGCAGAAGCGTTACCCCTTTTCGCCCTTAGAAGGCGAAAACCCTGTGGCTCAACAAGGCAACTACTTTGTGCTAAACCTCAATGACGTCTTGGCATCTTCGCCAGATGTCGGCGACCTTGGGCAAACCCAAGCCAACCCTTCGCCTAGTCATTCCACCAGTGA
This sequence comes from Vampirovibrionales bacterium, assembly GCA_044371965.1. Taxonomy (GTDB): domain Bacteria; phylum Cyanobacteriota; class Vampirovibrionia; order Vampirovibrionales; family JAJTHC01; genus JAJTHC01. The sequence continues at coordinate 36,318 of JBILSS010000002.1, read as the reverse complement.
AGAAGATGGCTTTAGTGATTTTGCGGTGGAAACGGCTTCGGCTCAAACAGCGTACCGCCCTCCGCTGGATTCGTTTGCGTCTGTCTTGGTGCCTCCACCACCGCCTCCACCTGTTCCTGAACCTGAAGAGCTGGATCCCATTTCGGCGTTGCAAGGCGTTTTGCATGAACTGAATGAAAGCTTGGCTCAAGATGCATCCGAAGAAGCGATGCAAGCCATGCAGGCTGCTTTTGAAGAAAATCCCTATAGTATAGAGCAATTCGCAGGGGAACCCACCGCTCCTGTGGATGCTCCTATGGCTCAAGCCCAGCAAGCCCCTCCATTGCCTCCTCCGCCTCAAGCATATCAAGAGCCTATGGCTCCCAATTTTGAGCTTTCTGTAGAAGAAGCGCCTTCTTTTGATGTGTTTGGCGATCTGCAAAGCACCTTGACCTCAGAATTGCCTCCCGTGATTGTGGATCCTAAAACGACGCAAAGCACCGAGATTAAACGTTCCATTGCCAGTGCCTTTGAAGATGTTCCCCTGCCTACGCCTGTGGAAGAATCGGCATATCGCCCAAGGTTACAGCTCTTTGATGAAGAACCTGCTTGGCCCCATGTCGAAGGGGTCACCTTGTGGATTTCGGAACATGATGTTCATACCACGCCTTACACGGTGGAAAGCATTCAAGAGTTTTTACCCCTCTTTTTAGCGAAAGGCTTGGGATTGTATGACGACAATTACCCAACGTCGCAACAAGTCTGTTGCTTGTTGGGTGAATCAGGTGTGGGAAGCACCACCGCCGTAGTCACGGCTCGTCAACAAGTGGATGCCTTCTTGCAAGAAGGGGCGTCTGCTGAACCGCCAGACGCCGAAGCCGAAGCCGCAAGCGAAGCGTCTGAAGTCGAACCGCAGTATTTGACGCTTCATACGTCCCATTACAGACACCGTTCGGGGCATCCTTACCCCCTTGAATTGTGGCAAGATGTGTGCCGTGCCTTGTTTCAATTGCCAACAGAAGGGCTTTTGCAAAGCCAGATTCAGCCTTCGATTGAAGCGGTTTTGCATTATGTCGTGCCTGAAACCGAGCAGTTTAAAGCCTTTCCCCATATTAAAACACTGACTCGCTTTATGGGAGGCGAAATTCATGACGTGCCTCATGTCGATCTCATTGAAGCCTTGGCATGGACGCTGTCTCATGTGGCGAACGTCAAACCCTTATTGCTCCAGCTTGAAAACCTTGACACGGCTGATGAAGCGTCTTTATACGTTTTACAGATTTTATTGCACCAGCATGAACTGGCTCGTCAAAAGGGCTTGGTGTGGGTCTTGCATGCCAAGCCCTCACGGCATTTAGCCGTGCTTGAAAACTTGGATGCGTCCTTATATTGTGCGACGAAAATTGTCCCCTTCAATGAAGAAGAAAGCACGGCTTACTTGCAAAAAGGATGGCTTTCCACCTGTTATGACGCTTGCCCACCGTCCTTTATTGCGGAAGTTTTGCGTTTAGGAGAAGGTCGCCCTTTTTACTTTGAAGAGATTTTGCGTTATGCCATTCAACGGCAAGTTTTGGGTGTAGATCCTGAAACGGGGGCGTTAAGCGTGCCTGATTTCAATGTGTTGTCTGCCTTTAAATTGCCTGATTCCATGTTGAACGTTTGGCATGAACGGCTTAGTGTTTTGCCTGAAGATGTCGCACGAGTCTTGCAATTGGCTGGCATTTTAGGACCTCGCTTTTCGATGCCGTCTTTGGCAGGTTTGCTCGGCATTGATGAAGAACACTTAAGCCATTTCCTAGGCGTGTTGTGGGAACAGGGCTGGCTGATTCCTGATGTAGCGGACACCATTGCGTTTCGTCACCCCAAGCTTTTGAACACCTTACGTCAATTCATTCCAGCAGAAGAATTAAGCCATATGCACGCATGGATTTACGAATCCTTAAGCCAGCACTTTGATGCCCCTGTCGCCATTGCTGAACCGCTACTCGCCTTTCACGCCTTTCATGCAGGCAACCCTCAAGCCGTGGCGGAACAAGCTCAAGCGTGGCGAAAGCGGATTCACCCCATTAGTGAACCGTGGTTAGAGTCTTTAGAACTGTTGAGTCCCCTGCAAAAAGCGGATCTAGGCGTGCAGGAACGCATCGCTATTTTACGGCAGTGGTTTCATATCACGGAAGATGTCACGGCGGAAAAACAGCTTCTTAAGCGTGAAGCCTATGAAGCCTTGCAAGCAGGCAATTTGAGCTTGCCTGCGTCTCAAAGTTTTGAAATGTTGATTTTATTGGGTGATGAAGCCAAAGAACAGCTGGAAATTGCCCATGCAGGGCGTTTGTACGAATACGCCTTAGGCATTCATCACGAATCACAACTCAATCAACACGGCGATTTCATTGCTCAAACGAGCCTTGCCGTCTTGGCGTGGTTGAAAGCCGATTTTAATACGTTGGACGATCTGTGGCAAACCCTTTCAAGCCATGCGATTTGGCAAGAAAGATCCATCCCCTTGGTGCCTTGGAAACTTGAAGCCATTGGATTAGGTTTACAGGTGCATCGTTTAAAAGCGGATTCAAAAGGCGTAAAGTATTGGTATGGCGTGGCGAAAGGCTTGTGGGAAACGTGCATCACGGAAGAGCTAAACCCGCTATGGATCGCTCGCAGTCAACTCGCTTATGCCCATTATCTTTACGACAAGGGAGCCTTCAACGCCTATAAGCAAGTCACCGAACAAGTGAAAGTCGTGTTGGCATCCACGCCGACGCAAAGCATCGCCTTGCATCAAACGCTCGTGGATTATGTCCATGTCAATTGGTTGGAAGAGCGTTTTCAACGTACGCAACCCCATGTACAGAAGCTTTACGGTCATTTGGCGGAAGATGTTCAACATAATCAAGACAAATTTACGCCTTTGCACGCCTTAGCCCTGAAAACCTTTGTGGGAAGCATCCTTGCCCCTGAACAAAATGCAGACAGGCAAGGGCATTTAAAGACCCTGTCTCTAGGCTTCTTAGTAGAGGTTTTAAATACGCAACACGTCGATTTAGCTCTTGCCAGCCGTCAAGTGACGGATATTCGTCACGCCTTAGAGGCTCAAGCGTCCGCTCGTGGGCAGGGGGTACTAGAACGCTTTAAGTTGCTGGGTTGGCAGGCTCAATTGGTGGAAGTCCGCTGTCTCATTCTTGAAAACAAGAGCATTTCAGCCATTCAATCCTTATCTGCCTTGTGGGAACCTTTAGCCTCTTCCTTGATGGGGCGTGTCTTGGTGACGGCATTGTCGTTACTGGCACATATTCATCACAAAGTAGCGTATGATCAGGGTATACCGCTTCCGAAGCAGGACGCTTATGTGAAGAAGAGTCGTCAATTTGCCGAGCAAGCCATTCGTTTGGCGATGCAAAGTCAGAACACGACGCTCAAAAGCCAAGCCGAAGAACTCATGAAGTTTGGTTAGCCACCTATAGAAGGCTCTGCAAAAGTTCAAGTCGGATGAAGATTCAAGGAAAAACAAACGGCTTTTGAGGCGTGTACATAGACGTACACAACGAAAAAACGGCTTGTTTTGACACAGAAGATTCGCCGAATGGGACTTTCGCAGAGCTTTCTATACGCTATTCACTCGTTTAATTGGTATTAAGTTTGGCATAGGTACCAAGCTGATCCACAAGCGACGCACTAGCTTCGTTCATGCCTTGAACAACAACAGAGATGTTCTTCTTCTTAAATTTCAAGACGATTTTGTCAAAGCCCCCCACCGCAAATAAATCCCACAAATGGGCTTGGCTCACGTCAATGGTCACACTTTCAAGATCTTCATTAAAGTCAAAATACTGCACCAACATATCCACCGACGCAAAAAATACCTGCCCTGTAATGTAATAGGTGCGATGCGTGCCGTTTTCAGCCAACACAGATTCTACCGTCAACATACGAGACACTCGCCGAGAAAACGACAAGGCACTCAACAAAACGCCCGCAAATACCCCCATAGAAAGATCATGCGTAACAACAATTACCCATGCCGTCACAATCATAATAAAGCTACAGGTTTTGGGGTAAACATGCAGTGTTTTGAGAGACGACCAATCAAAAATATGGATGCACACCATAATCATAACCGCCGTTAACGCCACCACAGGAATTTGCTGTACCCAAGAACCTAAGCCCACAAGTAAGAACATCAAGAAAAGCCCTGCAAATAAGGCAGACAACCGCCCAGTTGAACCCAGTTTTAAGTTCATAACAGAAGGCCCAATTAATGCACAACCCGGCATGGCACCAAAAAATCCTGCTACCAAATTTGCCACCCCAAGTCCTTTACATTCTTTGTTTTTGTCGCTGGCACTGTCGGTAATATCATCCAAAATGCGAGCCGTCATTAAAGATTCTAAAATAGCCACTAACGTTAGACTTAAGGCATAAGGCATAATAATGACGAACGTTTCCCAGTTCAAAGGGACTTGAGGAATGTGAAATAGGGGCAAGCCCGAAGGTAGTTTGCCCATATCTGCAACGGTATTAACATCCAACCCGAAATACAAAGACGTTGCTGTCACCACAACAATCGAAACCAAGGGGGCTGGTACGACTTTTGTTAAATAGGGAAGTCCATAAATAACCAAGATGCCCAAAGCCAGCAATCCGTATACCGTTGCATCTGCATTGTGCAAGCTTTTGAGTTGTGCCATAAACAATAAAATCGCCAAAGCGTTAGAAAAGCCCGTGACCACGGAAGGCGACACAAACCGCATGAGTGATCCTAAATGCAAATACCCCGCTACAATCTGTAAAATACCTGACAAAATACCCGCAAAAAGAAGGTATTCAACCCCATGGGTTTGCACCAAATGCGTCATAACCAACGCCATGGCACCTGTGGCTCCTGAAATCATGGAAAGCCTTGCCCCACTAATGGCAGTAATGACTAGTAGAATCATACTAGAATACAGACCTACTTCAGGTGCTACCCCAGCAATGTTTGAAAACGCAATGGACATAGGAATCAATGAAAACGCCACAACCATGCCTGCCAATATCTCATTTTTGATATTGCCGAGCCAATGGGTGCGAAGGTATGGGATGATGTTTGTCATAAGCGAAGCCTCATTTTTCGTATGAGTTTAGCTTAATACAAACATATTATTTTGAAATAGTCATTTTCGAACGAGCTTAACTTTACTGAGTTCTCTGAGTACCAATCGCACTCAAGGCGTTGCCTTGACTTCTATACTGCGAAATCAAGGAATCCGACGCTGCATATTGACGTTGCAACTGCACCCGACGCCGATCCAAACGGGCTTCCCCATCAGAGATATTCTTTTTAGAACGAGTAATAAAGCTGTCGTAACTATCTGTAATGGACTGAAATACACCCTTGTCACTGGTGCCACTTCCTGTTTTAACGGCACCGTCAACAATGGTTTGTAATTTCGTGAACACCCCTGTGGCACCCTTAATAAGACTTTCCACCTCATCAGGACTCGTCTTCAACGCCGCAATAAACTTCGCTGAATCAAAAGTCAACGTCGAGTTGGCGGACTGCCCATTGCTACTGGCGGTGGAAATCCCCACCTGTGCCAAGCTATTATAGGTCACTTGCCCTGTGGTGCTTGCCGTCATGTTTTGACGAACACTTGTTCTAAAGGATCTTATACTATTTTGAGCACCCAGCTTACCTGTATCCGCCTTGGTTTCAGTGTCAATGGTACCAATCATCGTATTGAAGGCATTCACCACATCATCAATGGCTTTGGTCAGTTTAGCGGTGTCTTGATCCACCAACACGTTAATATCAGCATCCGTTTTGACTTGCTTAAGTTTCAACGTAATGCCTTTTAGCCCTGTTTGGGCTTCGCCCACTTCGTTACTGGTAGAAAGATATTCCGTGCCATTGACGGTGACTTTAGCGTTCGTTCCTAAGGTTTGAGACGCCAAGCTATTGCCCGCACTTATCACGTTCATGGCGGTTAAAAAGTTACCTGTGACATCTTCCATTTGAATCCCGACTTGCCCTGTGGATTTGGACGTCAACTCCATACGGTTGCTCAAGCTGTTAAACACAGCACTAACGCCAGCATCCGCTGAATTGTTGATGGCATTCATAATTTGAGCGATACTTTTGCCTGTGGTGTCAAAGGTAGCTTTGCCTAGCTTAAAGGTGGAACCTGCCGTAACAGGGGTATTCAAGCCTGCGGCACCTGTCGAAACATCTTGCGTGGTGTCGACGGTTGAAAAGAACTGGTTGGCGGTAAAGGTGGATCCTGCTTCTAGGGTGGTATCGAGCTTAGAAAGTTTTAAAAAGTTTGATGTATCGCCAGTAGAGCCAAACTGCACCGTACCAGGTGTCGTGGCATTCACCACGAGTTGCCCGTCTGGATTGATGGTCGCACTAGCGATACCAGGAATCGCACCAATTCGTCCAAGCACATCGCCAAAGGTGTCGGTAGTCGCATCCACATTGACGCTTGAAGCCACACCGTTGACAAACACATTAAAAGTCCCCGAGCTAAGCGACATATTCTTAATCGAACTCAACAAAGTTCCTGCTGTTGCGGATGCACCAGGTTTGGCGGTAGAACGAGCATTGGTGGGTGTCGCGAGGGTGTTGACCTTCACCGCCAAGTTAGCAAGGTTCGCATTTGCGGATGCCGTTACATCCAAGGCATCGGTATTGGTGGACGTCGCTTTTCGAGCTTGGAAGATGTTGGCATCCAAAACAGAGCTGGACGTAAAAACTCTTAAGGCGGTTTGGAAGGTTTTGGCACGAGAACTAATGGTCGCTACAGTGCTTTTTTGGGTATTGGTTTTGTCAATACGAGCTTGAATGGCATCCAACGGTCTACGCTCTGCGGCGATGGTCGCATCGATAATTTGGTTCACAGGCAAGCCTGAACTGATGCCTCCGAATGTAATACCCATCGTGTTTTGTCCTTATAAAGTAACAATTTTTAAGCAAATGCTTTCAAAAAGCTTATGTTTTTGTTAAGATTTGTTCATTCGTAATAAAAATGAAACTTACACTTCTTTCGGTCTATTTGTCCCTCACCTTTAATGATGACACTTATTTCATGTAGATTTCATCCACCCTATGGTTTAAAACCCTTGTTTTGAATATAAAGGAAATGTATCGATGCCCTCTATTCCTTCCTTGTTGGACAGCCTCACCCGTTCCCGCCCCCTGCCTGAACATCAGGCGGATGACGCAGGCTTAAAACGCACCCTTACGGCGAAAGATCTCATCGTCTTCGGCGTTTCCGCCATGATTGGCACAGGGATTTTCGTGCTAACAGGGCAAGGGGCTGCCGACAACGCAGGGCCTGCTTTAGTCATTTCCTTCTTGATTTCAGGCTTGATTTGCGTCTTTTGTGCCTTGTCTTACAGCGAACTTTCCACGCTCATCCCCATTTCAGGATCCGCCTATTCCTATATGTTCATCGCCCTAGGCGAGTTCGTCGCTTGGATCGTGGGCTGGTTGTTGGTGGTGGAATACTTGGCTGGCAATATGTGTATCGCACAAGGCTGGGGCAAAACGATTTTATATGGCGTGAAAATCTTTGGCGAAGCCTTGGCGAATCTCTTTCATAACCCTGCTTTAGCCGTCGGTGTACCGACGTGGTTGAATACGTCGACCTTTACCGTGCTTGAAAAAGGGCAGAAGATCCCCCTCCATGAAGCGTCGGTTGCCACAAGCAAAATACCCTTCACGCTCCCAGGATCCCCCGATATTTTGACACTTGTCATCAACCATAGCTTTGACATTTTCCCTGTCGTGGGATTGCTTTTTTGTGCGTGGTTGTTGACCAAAGGCGTCGAAGAAAACGCCAAGCTGGCGACTGCCATGGTCTACACCAAAATCGGCATCATCCTCTTTTTCCTAGCGATTGGGGGCTGGTTCTTGTTGAACAATCCTGATTTACTGCCCAAACATTGGTTCGCCGAAGGCTGGAAAACCTTTGCCCCCTTCGGCAACGACGGCATCATTAAAGGGGCAGCGTTGATGTTCTTTGCCTACGTCGGCTTTGACGCTCTTGCTTGTTCCGCCGAAGAAGCGAAAGATCCGCAAAAAGACATGCCCATTGGCATTTTGGGATCGCTCTTAATTTGTACCGTTTTGTATATTTTGGTGACGGTCGTGGTAACCGCCGTGAATCCGATTGAAGAGATTCACCGCACCGCAGCGGTGGCTCAAACCATGACCGCCATGAAAGTCCCTGGTGCCGACCTGCTCGTCGTGATTGGGGAAGTCATCGGTATTAGTTCCGTGATGCTCATCATGCAAATGGCGACTGTGCGAGTCGTTTATTCCATTGCCCGAGACCGTCTCTTGCCTGCTTTCTTGAAGAAAATGGATCCCCACATGGGCGTTCCGCTCGCTGCTACGTGGATTATGGCAGGTATCGGGGCTTTAGGCGCCGCCTTATTGCCGATTTCCTTGGTGTCTCACATCGCAAGCTTAGGCACGCTTTTTGTGTTTCTCATGGTGTGTGTGGGTGTGGTGATTTTGCGGTTTACCATGCCTGAAGCCAAGCGTCCGTTTCGAGTCCCCTTTGGCATCACGATTCCCCTTTTGGGCGTCGCTGGTTGCCTTTGGTTGATGATGAGCCTGTCGTCTTCGGCGTGGTTCTTGACCCTTGTGGCGTTGGCGATTGGGTTGGCGATTTACTTCACCTACGGCATGCACAACAGCATTATGAAGGATCCTGTGGCGTTGGAGTCCTTAGACATTGAGGCTCCTCCGCTAGCCATGGCGGGTCATTAGTTTTTAGTTTTGGTTAGCTCCTTTTATAGCTAGTCGTTTTGGTTAGCTCCCTTTTTGAGCTGGTGCTTGGACGTCGGCTGTTGTCACGATTCACAAATCAACACTTTATTATCTGATATAGTGTTTTATAGATAAAATGAGCTATTAGGCTATTCTAGGAGCCTAGATTTTTTGTGAAGGCGTGTACACAGACGTACATAACAGAACAAAAAAATCGTAGCGACAACGAAGACGCCAGACGCTATTTAATCGTTTAATTGGTATGAAAATGATTATCAACACGTCCAACATCATGTCGCTTGAGTAAGACGGCAGACCCCAAACCCATGCCAACACTAATCGTCGCTACCCCATACGGACGTGACTCGTCGCCTTCACCGTGTAAACGATGAGCCAACGTACAAACACTCCGCAAGGCGGTCGCCCCCATAGGCGAACCCAAAGCAAGGGAACCCCCTCGTCGGTTGAGCCGACTATCGCTAAAGGCATCTAAGCCTAAAGCGTCACACTGCAATACATAGGCAGACGCAAAGGCTTCGTGAAACTCAAAAGAAGCAACCTCATCAAGGGTGACGGCGTGTTTTTCAAGCAGTGCGTTTAGAGCTTCTAAACCTGCCAAGGGCATGGCAGCAGGGGGGGTGGCGATCTGAACGATGTCAACGAGTTCAATGGCGACCGTCTCGTCATAACTCTCTTCACAAAAAGGAGCCTGTCGTAAGGAAAGCACCGATCCTGCCACACCATCCGCATAAGGAGCCAAATGAGCAGGCGTGTGAATGCCCCCTTCTCTGACAGGCTTTAAGCGACTCAAGGTTTCAGCACTTAAATTAGGACGCACGCCTTCATCTTGTTCTAATAGTAATAACCCTTGACTATCGTAAAGGGCAAGGCATTCACAAGTAGAAAGGGCTTGATGTTCAATGGCTCGGCGATGCGACTGTAAGGCAACCGCATCGAGTCGTTCACGACAAAGATCTTTGCCCATGACATCTGCATGATGCAACATCGAACGCCCCGCAACGTTTCCGTCAAAATCAGGATGCCTAAATCGCCAGCCAAAGGTGCTATCTTCCCAAACCGCGTTTTCGTCAATATGTGGCGGCAAGCACGCCAAAGGGGAGCGGGTCATTTGTTCGACGCCGCCTGCCCACAGGGTTTGAAAACGCTGTGTTTTCAATTGTAAGTAGGCATATTCCAAGGCGTGGGTACTGCTTCCACAAAGACTATTAACGGTAACGGCTGGTGTGGTTTCTGGCAGATTCGAAAGCAAAACCGCCAAACGTGCAATATTACGAGAATCTTCACCTGCTTGATTGGCACAGCCTAAGTACAAGGCTTCAGGGCGAAAATGGGCATGATGATTCAATAGTTGTACAACTAAGTCGTCTGCTCGTAACGAGCTTAACGCCCCCTTGTACTTACCTAAAAAGCTACGATGTGTGGCGTGTATCCAAATAGAGGTGGGCATAAGAAGGGCTTTCTGTAAAGGATTGTAACAGTTTGTTTAAACGGACTCAAGTTTAATCAGACCCTGCCGAAGCAAACCGTAGGAAGAAACTCTTTTTCTTAATTATACACGCTATATTTGTTGGGAATATTCAGAGAAATCAGATAAGATAGGAAGAATAATATCATTATGTCAATACAGGGAAGCTCTTACATTGCTCCGCAGGGGACTGTGAACAATCCAAACTTAGGACTCAATACTAGTTCATATTGGAACACCCCCACACCGAATTTATTAAACACATCGACAAACTCTTCGCTCTTAGATTTTAGTTCTAATAGCACGGGGATTGCTAATTTCCAAGCCTCTTCACCGCCTCCGTTAAACAGTAATACCACTATGACGCTAGGCGAATTAGCTAAACAATATCAATCCCCATCAGAAAATACGTCTACTGTCGCTAGCACCCCAGCCTCAGATCTCACTGAAAAAAGCAGTAGTCGTAATGCTTTGTCAAATCCTTTAGGTATGGTAAGCCGCATTATGAAGGGCGACATCATTTCAAATGAAGAAATTTTTTCAACCGTCGATGACGGATTGTTTAAAGAGGCTGGCTTAAACGAAGTTGCTCAAGCATCGGTGAAGAGTGAACGTCTTAAAAAGACAGGAAAAGAAGAACAGTTTGGTAACACGCCATATCCATCAGTCAATATGAAGAAAGCCAGTTATATCTCCATTGCTCGTTATGACTTACCTTTTGCGTTAAAGTTACAAGAAGCGGATATACAACGAGCCATCAAAGAAGAAGAAACGCAAGTGGCGCAAATTGAAGAGGCAGCAACAAAAGGAGCTTCCGCAAAAACGGAAACACTAGATCTAGCCACAGTAGAAGCAACCCCAGATCTAGAAACAGTAGCAACTCCGACACTAGCCACAGTAGCAGCAGCTCCAGATCCAGCCACAGTAGCAGCTCCGACACCAGCTCCAGTAGCAGCAGCTCCGACACTAGCCACAGTAGCAACTCCGACACCAACGCCAGTAGTAGCAGCTCCAGCTCCAGCCACAGTAGCAGCTCCGACACCAGCACCAGAACCCCAAAAACCTGTTGAAAAAGAAGTTAAAAAAAACGATCGTCCGTTAGATTTGGAAAACTCACAAGAAGATAGAAAAACAGCCGTCGATGCCGCCTATCAGAAAATACTAGGACGTTCTGTTGACCCTGCTGGAGAAAAAACCTACACCAATAATTTAAAAAAGGGTTGGTCTATTGAACGAATAGAACAAGATCTGCGTCGTTCAGATGAGTATAAAAGTAAGAAAAAATAATCGCTTCGCTTTCATGCTTTGAAAATATATTCCCATAAAGCGTATGTTTTGTGTACAATGTACAAGGACTTACATTTAGGGAAGGTATGGTTTAAACATGATTCAAGTGCAACGCAATAAGAATATCCGTAATTTCTGCATCATTGCCCATATTGATCACGGTAAATCGACTTTGGCGGATCGCTTGCTTGAGTTTACCAACACCATTGAAAAACGCATTATGCAAGAACAAATGCTCGATTCCCTTGATTTAGAACGGGAACGAGGCATCACCATTAAGCTGAATGCGGCTCGCATGGAGTTCACCTATGACGACACCGTCTATGTGTTGAACCTCATCGACACCCCTGGGCATGTGGACTTTAGCTATGAAGTGTCACGCTCATTAGAAGCCTGCGAAGGAGCCTTGCTCGTGGTAGATGCCACACAAGGCGTTGAAGCCCAGACGCTCGCGAACGTCTATATGGCGTTGGATGCCGACTTAGAAATCATCCCCGTCATCAACAAAATCGATCTGCCCAGTGCGGATGTCGATCGGGTCAAAAAAGAAATTGAAGACGTCATTGGCATTGATGCCAGTGAAGCCATTTTATGTTCCGCCAAAGCAGGCATCGGTATTGAAGACGTCTTACGTGCGGTGGTGGAACGCATTCCCGCCCCTGTGATTGAAGACGACAAACCCACACGAGCCTTGGTCTTTGACAGTTATTTTGACAGTTACATGGGTATTATCGCCTATATTCGGGTCATTGACGGCGAAATTCGCAAGAACGACACCATTCACTTCATGCAAAACGGAAGATCCTACGAAGTGGCGGAACTGGGTACCTTGGTACCTCCGCTGAAAATCAAACGAGACATCTTACATTCAGGTGAAGTGGGCTATGTGGCGGCATCCATTAAAGAAATCGGGGCGTTGGTGGGCGATACCGTCACCACCAACCGTGCCAAAGCCAGCGAAGCTTTGGACGGCTACAAAGAAGCTATCCCCATGGTCTTTTGTGGATTATACCCTGCGGACAATGACGATTACAGCGAACTAAAAGAAGCCTTAGCCAAACTTAAATTGAATGATTCTTCCATTACCTTTGAACCCGAAACCAGTGAAGCCCTTGGTTTTGGCTTTCGTTGTGGCTTTTTGGGTTTGCTTCACATGGAAATTATTCAAGAACGCATTGAACGAGAATACAATATCGGCATGATTCGCACAGCACCTAGCGTTATCTACAAGGTGCATACCATGAAGGGTGAAGTCTTGGATGTGTCGAACCCTGCGGAAATGCCTGATGCAGGAAAGCGTGACTTCATTGAAGAACCCTATGTTCATGTCAGTATTATGTTGCCTCAAGAATTTGTCGGCACCATGATGGAACTGGCTCAAGATCGCCGTGGGGAGTTCAAAAATATGAACTACATCGACGAAAAACGGGTAAGCTTGGAATACGAATTGCCTTTAGCCGAAATGGTCACGGACTTTTACGATCACCTTAAAAGTCGTTCAAAAGGCTATGCGTCGATGGATTATACCTTTTTAGACTACCGCCGTTCTAAGCTGGTGAAGTTGGATGTCATGCTCGCTGGCGAAGTCGTCGATGCCTTGAGTGTTATCATCCATGAAGACAAGGCGTTTTACATGGGTCGTGCTTTGACGGAAAAGCTCAAGAAGTTGATCCCCAAACAAATGTTTGAAGTGCCGATTCAAGCGGCGATTGGTAGTCGAGTCATTGCTCGAACCAACATCAAAGCCATGCGTAAGAACGTGCTAGACAAGTGCTATGGTGGGGATATTAGCCGTAAGCGTAAATTGCTTGAAAAGCAAAAAGAAGGCAAAAAACGGATGAAGGCGGTGGGACGTGTAGAAGTTCCTCAAGAAGCCTTTGTTGCCGTGCTAAGTTTAGACGACGATTAGCGTATTTTGTGGGAAAAGACGGTCTTATTGAAAGTTCTGCAAATCAAACAAAAACACTTGGGATGTATCTACAAGTCCCTTCAACTCGATCGCACCTGTTTCCACTAGCCCAATACCTCCACCTGCACGGAGTTGTTCCCCATTAATTTCCACTGCTCCTGTGGCGACATGAAGCCATACGGCTCGTCCTTCTTCTAGTGAGTAGTCAAGCCTTTCATCCTTCGCCAATTGAGTCCCCCACAAAGATAAATCTTGATGCACTTTCACCGAAGCGTCTCTACCGTCATCAGAAGCCAGCAAGCACCAAGCCCCTGCTTGTGCCTTGTCGCTAAAGGATTTCTGCTCATAATTTGGGGTCAGTCCCTTCGTGTGAGGAATTATCCACACTTGTAATAGCTGGACATCTTCGGTTTGAGAGGGGTTAAACTCACTGTGGCGAATGCCCGTGCCTGCCGTCATGCGTTGTACATCACCTGCTTGAATAAGTGAACCGTTACCTAGGCTATCTTTATGTTCAAGCTGTCCACTTAAAACAAGCGTAATGATTTCCATGTCGTGGTGGGAATGCGTTCCAAAACCACTGTTGGCTTTGATGATGTCATCGTTGATGACACGCAAATGCCCAAAACTCTGGTGGTCGGGGTCTTTATATTCACCAAACGAAAAGGTATGAAAGCTAGTCAGCCAATCCAGTTGTGTATGCCCACGATCTTCAGAATATCGTAAAAGCGTACGAGGGGATTGAATTAACATTAGACGTCTTCGCTCTCGTCTTCGACAACGCTATCAACGTCGAGCATGACAATTTTGGTGACGTTGGCGACAAAGTCACCCGAATCCAAGTTCACGATACGCACACCCGTGGCTTGGCGTCCTTGCTGGCTAATGCTAGAAGCTGCCATACGAACGACCACGCCATTGGCGGTAGCAATCATTAATTCATGCGTATGATTCACGGTACACGTGCTGGAAAGTCGACTGTCACGATTCTTAAACTTGGTCGAAATCAAGCCAATGCCTCCACGAGCCTGCTTACGGAACTCACTGGCACGAACCAGCTTGCCGTAACCGTCATTGGTGATGAACAGAATCTCGGTCGCATCTTCCAAGCTATCCGCAGGTAACATGCTGAACGAGCAAATCTCATCGCCAGTGCGAAGCTTCATCGACGTCACTCCACGAGCCGTCCGTCCCATCGGACGCAAATCCGTCGCTTGGAAGCGAATCGCCATACCCATTTTGGTGGAAATAAAGACGGTATTGCTTTCTTCCGCCGTTTTCACCCAGTTCAGCACGTCGCCGTCTTCAAGGTTAATCGCAATTAAGCCGTTGCGTCGAATGTTTTCAAAGTTAGAAAGCTCAATCCGCTTAATCCAGCCATATTTCGTGAGCATCACCAAATAGGCATTGTCGCTAAACTCAATGACAGGGACAACAGCCGTAATGCGTTCGTCTTGCTCTAAAGGCAAGAGGTTAATCAACGCCAAGCCTTTCGATTGACGACTGCCTTCGGGCAATTCGTAGACCTTCAACGAATGAGCCACGCCTCGGCTGGTGAAGAACAACAAATGATTGTGCATACCAGCGGTGAAGAAATGCGTGACATCGTCTTCTTCACGAGTCTTCATCGCCCCCTTGCCACGAGTGGCACGGTTTTGACGCTCAAAGGTATCCAACGGCACACGTTTAATGTAGCCTTTTTCGGTGATAAAGACCGCCATTTCATCGTTGGGTGTGAGATCTTCCATGGACATATCGCCTTCATCAGGGATGATTTTCGTCACACGAGCATCCCCAAAGCGATCTTTGAGTTCAAGGAGTTCTTCTTTAATAATAGACAAGACTTTTTGACGATCCGCCAAAATGGACTTGTATTCTTCAATCGCCGCACGCAAGCTGTCGTATTCGTTGGTAATCTTTTCACGCTCTAAGCCTGTTAAACGACGCAATTGCATTTCTAGAATCGCATTGGCTTGCTCTAAATCTAAGCTATAACGTTCAATCAAGCCAGCACGAGCAATTTCAGTGCTGTTGGCGCCACGAATCAAGGCGATAATGGCGTCTAAATCACCCAAGGCGATCAATAAACCTGCTAAAATGTGAGCTTTGGCTTCGGCTTTACGCAATTCAAACTTGGTGCGTTTGACGACAACATCCACACGATGCTCAATAAATTCGCTCAAAATATCGGTCATACACAATAAACGAGGCTGATTGTTCACCAACGCCAGCATATTCACACCAAAGGTGGTTTGAAGCTGGGTGTATTTGAAAAGGTTGTTTTTCACGACATCAGGCTTGGCATCTCGCTTGAGTTCAATCACCAAACGCAAGCCGTCCCGATCACTTTCGTTCCGCAAGTCACGAATGCCTTCGATTTTTTTGTCTCGCACGAGTTCAGCGATTTTTTCAGTGAGTGTCGTCAAGTTGACTTGATAAGGAATCTCGGTGACGATAATGGCGGTACATTCTTGACGCCCTTTGCCACCAGGAATTTGCTCAATGCTTACCACGGCTCGCATTTTTACGGATCCACGCCCTGTTTTAAACGCTTCACGAATCCCAGCGGTCCCCACAATTTGCCCACCCGTAGGGAAATCTGGACCTTTAATGTATTGATATAAGCCGTCGTTGCTCATTTTAGGGTTGTCAATCATGGCAACCGTGCCATCAATAACTTCACTCATGTTATGAGGCGGAATATTCGTCGCCATCCCAACAGCGATACCACCTGAGCCGTTTAAGAGCAACATCGGCAAGCGAGTCGGCAAAACGCTCGGCTCTTCTTCACTGCCGTCGTAGTTCGGCACAAAATCGACGGTGTCTTGCTCAATATCTTGCAGAATCGGCACAGCAACGGCTTGCAATTTACATTCGGTGTATCGCATGGCAGCCGCATTGTCGCCTTCGATGCTTCCAAAGTTGCCGTGACCGTTGATGACAGGGTAACGCATCGCAAAGCTCTGTGCCATACGCACCAAGGCATCGTAAACGGATGTATCGCCGTGGGGGTGATACTTACCCAAGACTTCACCGACCACTTTCGCACACTTTTTAAACGATTTTTCAGGTGCCAAGCCAATCTCATGCATGGCGTACAAAATGCGTCGATGCACAGGCTTTAAGCCGTCACGCACATCAGGCAAGGCACGCCCGACGATAACGGACATGGCGTAATCGATATAAGAGCGTCTCATCTCTTCGTGAATGGAAATACCTTGAATTTTACCGTCACCAAAGGGGCGTTCGTTTCTTGGAGTGGCTGCCATCATCTTGCGTTTTCCTTCACATCAATACATTTATAGACCTATTTTATAACAAACGCTCAAAAAAGACACAGAAATTTAAGATATGTTACGTTTCAGCGTCTAGCAGGGCTTTTTTCATCGAAAGTCCCCAACGAAAGCCCCTGAGTTGACCGCCCTTGCCTAGCACCCGATGACACGGCACCAGCACCGCCAGCGGATTCTTCCCACACGCCGATGCCACGGCTCG
Organism: Vampirovibrionales bacterium; assembly: GCA_044371965.1. Taxonomy (GTDB): domain Bacteria; phylum Cyanobacteriota; class Vampirovibrionia; order Vampirovibrionales; family JAJTHC01; genus JAJTHC01. The sequence goes on along the minus strand of JBILSS010000002.1, from coordinate 19,410 downwards.
CACCGCCGTTGGCTTGCCGATGCGTTCAGCCAGTTCGCTATAAGAACACGTTTCACCATAAGGAATCTCGCTCAACGCCTGCCCAACTGCTTTTTGAAAGGGCGTGCCGTGAGCATCTAAAGGTAGCTTAATCTCTGTTTGACGTTGAGGTATCCACGTTTTTAAGGCAAGCACCCAGCCCGCTTGTGGACTGTTTTTCGTAACAAGCTTGGCAAGGGGGGCATACGCTTTCAGATACACCTCTAGGTTGATTTTATTTTCAGCAAACGCCAAAAATGTGATGCCTGTTTCGCTCATCAAGGCGAGTGCGTATCCCCATGTAGTCGGGAATGGCGTGGGGAAAATATCGTAGTAAAGAGGGGCTGTAAAATGGCTCATCAGCAGTGTGAAATCCTTAAGGTATTCGATAGAAAGTGACAAAATTGTCAATATCAAGTACACTAAAAACACTATAACAAAACATAAGGTCATACGTCTATGCCGAAAAACGAAACCTTGCAACAAATCAAAAAATTTAACCCCGCCACAGGAGCCTTACTCTTTCAGATCCCTTTTGCCACGCCCCAAGCCATTCAAGAAGGCTTGAACAAAGCACAGGTGGCTCAAAAAGCATGGGCGAATACCAAGCTTAAGCACCGCCTTCAAGTGCTTGAAAAGGTGGAACAGCTCCTAAGCCTTGAAGCGGAGCAGCTCATTCATACGTTGAGCCTTGAAGTGGGTAAGCCTCAAGCGGAAGCCTTGCAAGGCGATATTCTTTCGGCGTTGGCAGGCATCCAACATGTGATCCGACATGCGACAAAACTCAACCCCAAAATCAAAGTTTCGTTCAAAAGCCTGATGCTCGGTAGAGTGTTTAAAGAAGTCCCTGTGCCTTATGGCGTGGTGAGCGTGATTAGTCCGTGGAATTACCCCATTGGCACGCCCACACCTGCGATTGCTAATGCCCTGTTGGCAGGCAATGCCGTGGCGTTTAAGCCCAGTGAAAAAACGCCTAAAAGCGGAGAACTTCTCGCTCGTTTGTTTCAAGATGCCCTTCACGCTCACGGATTTTCAGCCGATCTCGTCCAGCTTTTTCAAGGCGACGGAAGCGTGGGTAATGCCCTCGTGCAGGCTCCTGAAACGAGCTTTGTCTTTTTTACAGGGAGTGAAGCCGTGGGGCGTCAAATCCAAGTAAGCTGTGCCAAGCGAAACATCCCTTGCTCTCTGGAATTGGGCGGTTCCGATGCCATGGTGATTCTGCCTTCTGCGGAGCGTTACTCGCTCGATGCCGTGGTGGCTCATGCGATTTTAGGGCGTTACGCCAATGCAGGGCAAACCTGTGCCGCCATTAAAAAATTGTATGTTCCTACCAATTTATTGCCGATTGTGCAAGAATTACTCGTGGCGAAATTGTCTCAACTGCGGGTGGGAGATCCCTTTGATCCGTCGACGCATCTTGGGCCTGTGATTGACACGGCTCAACAGGCAATCTTAAATGCCCAATGGCAAGACGCGTTAGACAAGGGCATCACGCCGATTTACGGGCAGCCAACCCAAGTGGAAGAAGCCAACGAAGCTCATGCGTCCTTTTTAACGCCAATGCTGGTGATCAATCCCCCGAAAGACGCTCGCATCGTCACCGAAGAAGTCTTTGGACCGATCCTGCCTGTGTTTACGTACGACGATTTAAATCACGTCATTGAAGAAATCAACGCCTCGCCTTATGGCTTAGGGGTGAGTATTTTTGGTAAGCCCAAGCAAGCGGAATGGCTCGGCAAGCAGTTGGATGTCGCCAATATCGGCATTAACGACTTGCACTTTATGTTTTATACGTTCCCTCACGTGGCGTGGCGAGGCTTTAAGCAGTCAGGGCCAGGCTTTCGCAACGGCAGTGAAGGGATTTTACAATTTAGCCAAATCAAAACCTTTGGCAAGGCATTTCTGTTTGACTGGTTACCTTTTACGCAAAAAGGCGTTGTGCTATTTAGCCAAGGCGACAATAGCTTGCATGACAGCAAAACCCTGCTAGAAACGGTTGGTAAGGGGCGTTGGTGGGACTTCTTTAGCCCCAAGCTCTTTGGATTCATCGTCAAAAATCAGGGCGGTTCTAAATTATAGGTTTAAATTATAGAAGGGCTTAGGCTATGCTTCAGAAATCCTTTCAGACAGAGCGTCTTTACCTTCGACTGCTTGAAACAAGCGATGCCGTTGAAATGACCCGTGTTTTACAAAACCCGAACGTCACCACGAAGGTCGCAATTTTACCTTTTCCTTACGAAGAAAGCGATGCACACGCTTGGATCCAAAAAGCCGATCAAGCATTTCAGGACGAAACCGATCTTTTACTGGGCATATTTCTTAAAGATTCCATGCGTTTTGTCGGCAATGTCAGCCTTCATTTCGAAGCGGATGCGTCTCGTGCGGAAATAGGCTATTGGCTGGATGAATCTGTTTGGGGCAAGGGTTATGCGTCCGAATTTGCGCAAGCTTTACTGACGTATGCCTTTGAAGACTTAAAACTTCATAGCGTTTTTGCGACGGTCGCCTTAGACAATGTGGCGTCTCAGCAATTATTGGAAAAAATGGGATTCACCCGCAATAGCACAAAAGATGTGTTGACCGTGTCTGGTACAATGCGTCCGTCTTATTTTTACGAGCTGTTTCAAGACGCTTTTATGGAATCACAAACAAAAGAAAAAGTCGAGCTAAACCTATGCCACAATTCACCCCAAAAACCACCTTCCTCCACACCGATGCCCACGCCCTATTCGCATGGCATGAAAGCCCCCAAGCCTTCAGACGCTTACTCCCGCCGTGGGAGCCTGTGAGCCTAGAACGCCTCCCCCACAGCCTTGAAGAAGGGCAAACCGCTTGGATACGCATCCCCTTACTGGGGCGGATCACACGCCTTTTACCTCCACTTAAAGCCATTTCGGCTTTGTGGAAGGCAGAACATCATGGGTACTTGCCCCCGCATCAATTTGTGGATACGCAAACGTCAGGGCCTTTTGCGTCGTGGCAACACATCCACGAAATGAAGGACGACGGCACACTCATCGATCGAATCAACTATGCCTTGCCTTTTGAACCGATTGCCTCGTTGGTGGCTGGGGGCTTTGTGCAGGCGAAATTGGCTCGGATGTTTCGCTTTCGGCATCGCATCACGGGCTATGACTTGGCTCGGCGTGATGCTAGCTTCAAAGGCAAACGCATCCTAATTACAGGAGCGTCAGGGATGTTGGGGCGTCCGTTGGTGGCGTTTTTGCTGGCTTTGGGCTTTCAGGTGCGAGTGCTTTTACGGCACGCTTCACACGATGCATCGGCTTGGCAAGGGGTTGAAATTGTCACTCTTACGGATGCTGGCGAGATTCCGCACACTGTGTTTGAAGACGTCTATGGCGTGGTGAGCCTCAACGGTGAAAGCATCGTGCAAAAATGGGATGCGTCCACTCAAGCACGGCTGATTTCAAGCCGTGTCGATTGGAACATACGCTTGGTGGATGCCTGCTTGGCATCGGGTTTTCGTCCTGCCGTGTGGGTGGGAGCCAGTGGTATTTCAGGCTATAGCCCTCAAACGACACTCAATGACCTGCGTTATGATGAATCCACCCCTTTGGCGACGGAAACGTTCTTAGGGGATTTGGTGCAGAAATGGGAAGCGAGTTTGGATCCCCTAAAGGCTGAAAATATACGAGTTTGTCATGCTCGTTTAAGCGTGATTATGGATGAATCGGGGGGCTTTATGCAAGCTCAAGCAGTCCCTGTTTCGTGGGCTGGCGTGCTAGCCATCGGTGCAGGCACGCATCCCTTGGCGTGGATGAGTCTTGAAGATGCCCTAGGGGCGTTCGTCCACCTATTAAGGCACCCGAGCAGTGAGGGAGTGTATCACCTCGTGGCACCTGAAGTGGTTTCAGCGAAGGCGTTTCATCAGTCGTGGGCAACGGCATTGAAAATGCCTTTTTTGGGGAGCCTTCCTGCGTGGGTTTTGTATCCTATTTTGGGGCAAAGCATGGTGAATGCCTTAATGGAAGAAGGCGTGCCTGCGTTGCCTCGACGTTTGGAAGCCGAGGGCTTTCACTTTTTGCATCCTGATTTGGCGAACCTGTTTGCTCATGCCGTGGATATTCAAAATTGGCGTGAATGGCTCATCAGCAAGCTTTAGTTTTTTTAAAAAGGGAGGTGATCCAACGGATCATAGCCTTCGACACTGGGAAGAAGTTCCTGAAGCAATTTTTCGGATGGCGAAAATTCGAGAAACCTGAATACAAGCATTAGTTCAGCGAGTTGGGAAAAAATAATGTTTTGTTCTACGTCTTTAGGTGGTATAGACTTTTGTCTCAAAACAGACACTTGTGGAAACCTTTTTCTATCTTGTTTTACTTTTTCTTGGGCTGTTGTGACTAAAAGCAAAAAGGGGTCTCCCTGTGGCAAAATTTCGTCTTTTATCACCGTGTTTAAAATTTCTTTTAAGTGATTCCTTGTTCTGCCTAAAAAAAATCGATACTGTTTAAAAGGAGTTCTTTCCCCTGTCTTCGCTATAATTTTTTCTCCTTTATTATGAACTTCAGGAGCATAGGTATCTAGCTTTTGATTCACCGCTTCACTTAAACGAGAAAAGGGTTCTACATAATTAGGGTCTGGTACAAAACTGGCAAGAGTGCTAGGAACTGTAGGCTTTATTTTTATTAGAGTAGGGAAGGGGTTCTTTTCCATAACAGGGTGGTTTAAAATAGCTCGTAAATTCAATAAAGGTTTGACAACCATTTCACGACTTTTCAGTTTTGTCATGTCAAAAGGCGACTTAATTATAAGTTCAGCACTTACATTTTTCATTTTAGATTCTCTTTTTTACATTGATTGAAATTGTTATGATTGGACAAGTCCATTAAAACATAGCTACACTAATTTGTCTAGGTATAGTATCGACATTTAATTAAGAAAGGAGAAATTTCAAAGAAAAACAAACGGCTTGTGAGGCGTGTAAATAGACGAGCATAAGCACATCGAGAACCCGAGCGACAACGAAGACGCCAGACGCTATTTAATCGTTTAAATGGTATTAGAAGTTTCTAACGTCCCTAGCTCTTGAAGCAAGGCTTCGATCCCCTCTTGTTTATGGGCTAGGCGACTCTTTTTCCAAGCATATAGGACGAAGGAAGGAAGCTTCCCTAGAACAAAGCCTGAAAACAAAGCCGCTGTTTCAACAGTAATGTAAGTGAGTGGAGAATGCTTGCTGGAAGAATTGAGAAATTTTTCAGAGTACCAAAGTGTGCCGCCAAGACCAAGAGCTTCTGTGAAGAGTTCAAACATTTTGAAAGATGTCCAAGGACAGTCTTTTTTAAGATGTTTTTCTTGCTTTTTGAGGTATTTTTGTAAAGCCTTTTCAATATCATCTGAAGTTATAGGATAATTCTTTAAGACTCCAGCAATTGTGGTTGTATTTGTTGTATTTAAATAATCAGCGTGTTTCATTAGGTATTTAAGAGGCTTCTTGAAAGGCTTTTTTTTCAGCGTGCTTTTTAAGCCGTTTTTCGAGTTCTTGCGGAATCTGTTGCGGTGTTTCTTGCCTTACGGCACCGTAAAGCCCTAACTTGATACTAGAAAGTTGCATTTCTTAACCTTGAGATATTAGAAAGCCTTTAAGTTCCCCTGCTTTAGGGTTGTCTTTAAGTTCTTTGAGATCATAACAATAATACTTACCTGCTGGCACAATTTGGGCATCACTTAGGGCTTTGGCTTCTTTACTAATCGTTTTTAGGAAACGAAGGGCTTTGACTTGCCCTAAATTATATTCCGCCACGTAATCAAACGCCATGAAACGCAGGGGTCCTCCGTGCCATGGGGAAAGGGGTTGCGTGCCTTGATGCAAGACCAATAACGCTTGATTTTTAATAATGCTGGCTAAAGGGAAAACCGCCGTTTGACCGTGTACGTCTTCCACTTCAAGGAAGTTAGTATCTCCTTGTGGCGAAACTTGATTGAGCAATTGTTGAACGGTAATGCCGTGCCATTCCGCTTTAAATGCCCATCCGTGCTTAGATGCCAAACGTTTGACTTGATACGTAATTGGCAACGCACTTAATTCCACATAAGTGACTTGCTTGGCGTCTTGCACATCGCCCCCAATTTCTAGCGACCATTGTACCGTCGGCGTTTGTGGGAAGCTTTGCCATGGCGTGATGAAAGACGCTGGCCAATCTAATAGGGCAGATTCAGGACTCAATAGGGTGCTTGCCCCTGTGGGATTCTGTTGTTGTAATTGTTGATAGACACCAAAAAACATTGCATATTCCTTACGATAATAGTGGTTTACTCATTCTACAACAGTTTACGTAGAAACACAAAAGCACTAATGACTTAGACTTCGAATAACTTGGTTTGTTCACTATAGACAGGCTTACTATAGACAGGAGGATTTTTAATTTCAATAAAGCTAAACTCATCTCCCCTAAAAGGGATTTTATTGTGAAATTCAATAATTCCCTTATCAAACGTATAAATAATGGGTATCTCCCACATTGAAGCCGTTGCGATATGAATGCTATCTTTCTTAGGGATCTTATAATCCCAAAAAAGTGATCTCGCATATTCTGCCAGTGACCTATCTACATTTACAACCGTGATGAAAGGCGATTTGAAAAATTTGTCTATTTCTGCTTGCGTCTCTCTTGTGATTAGCTTGCCAGATCCACCTCCTAAAACTTCCGTAATTGTGAATACTGAAGTAATGATTAAGATATTACCAGCACGAGCTTCTTCTAAAATACCTGCACAATTTTCGTAAGTTTGTTCTCTTTGGAGGTAAGACAAGAAACAATCGGCATCCCAATAAACATTTTGTTTTTTTATTTTTTTACTCATTATATTTAAGAATCCCTAGCATTTTTTTAAAATGAGGCACATCGTCTAGGGTAGGTAAAACTTCCAACTTATAGGCTTGAACACTGGTTGGGAATCCCAATCGATCGTATGTGATTTCACCTCTTATTTCAACACGTTTTTTGAGGAGCTTATTTGCTTCGTCAACAAAGTCAACAAAATCATCCGTACCGAAACAACGAATAGGCTTGTCTAAAATAGGTTCGTAAATAGTACAAGAGTTATTTCTTGCTTGGATTGTTTCAATAGTACCTTCTACTGTACCTAACGCTAGATAAGAGTCACTCACATGACGAGCATTGGCATTTTTCATAATGGCTTCACTTAAAAGTACATTCTCTTTTTCTGTCCAAATCCTAACAGGACAACCCTTGTTTTTACTGATTTGTTCAATGGGCTTTAATGCTTCAAGAGGAAAGCCTTCAGGCAAATCCTCGTCACGATCCAAGCTTTCCAACCCCTTGTTAATTAGAAACAACCCTCTTGCTTTCTTGGGGAAAGGAATGATATTGTCTGTTGGCAAGTCGTACTGAATCAACGCACTACCCTTGTCAACAGAAACGTGCCAATCCAATTTTTCTTCACCCAAAACAGAATCATAGATAATGTTTACGAGTTCATCAAAAGATTGTAAGATCTTAATAAAATCCGCAGGCTTAATTGTATTAGAATCTATTTCTAATGTGAGCATACTTTTAATTTGATCTAACTTGGCAGTCATGACAATGAACCTAAAATATAATACTTGCTTCTTAATTCATTATAAACCACTTTGTTTTGAATGTCACGTCAATTGGGTTAGCTAAAGGACACCAACCATCACAGCTTATCTTCTAAAAACGCTACAATATGAGGCACACTGGCTTCATTCCCAAATGGAGACCTCGCTTCCTTCACCTGCTGATGAAATGTCGCATCGTGCAATAGCGTATGCAAACCTTGCGTCACGGCTTCCACGCCATAGTCACAATCTAGCACATTACTTGCTCGTTCCCGACCTGCTTGACGATGCCCGATATTCAAGCACGGCTTTTGGTAAAACGCCGTTTCGTAAAGCCCTGAACTTGAATTACCCACGACTCCTACGCAATGATACAAGGCGGTTTGGTAGCGTTCGGCTCCCAAATGCTGCACCCAACGAATCTGTGGATGCGTCTTTTGCGAACGCTCAATCACCGCTAGAAAATCGTCACCATACGCATCTTGATTAGGATAGGTCGCAAGGACTTGCACGCCTTCTAAAGACACTAACGCCTCGATGCTGGCGTTAAAATAATCCACGCTGGCTTTGCCTTCGGCTCCCACAGGATGTTGCGTAAACAATACGAAAGGCATTTGTGGATCTAATCCCAGCTCGTCACATAAGGCTTGATAAGGCTTATGTCTGACGTTTAAGGCATTGTCCACCGCCAAAGATGGACTTTTTAAAACGTGAGACGACTTTAGCAAGCCTTGTTGCAAAAGCCGTGCGTGGCTACTTTGCGAAAAGCACACCGCATAAGTCGCCAAACTTGAAATCGCAAAACGCAGACGATCATCCACACAACCGCCTTCGGTGATGTCCCCCGCCGCAAGATGCACCAGCGGTAAGCCTTGCGAAAAAGTCGCCAACGCAATCCCCATCGCTTCCATACGATCCCCCAAAACAAGCACAGCATCAGGCGGTGAAGACGTCTCTTGCAGAGCGTGGGTCATGGCGATTTGATGAGAGCTAATTTGCGACGAAACGTGATAAGACGTTTCTTTAGGGAGCGTCAACACCTGCCGATGAATGCCGTCTATCTGCTTTGTTTCGGCGAAACTTTCCGCATTGTGGAGATGTTCACCTCCAATAACGAGCGTCACCTCAAAATCCGTATGATCGTCCAAGCCCACCAACAAAGGATGCAACAAACCGTATTCCGCACGGTTGCCTGTAAACACCCACAGATGCTTAGTCGGCACGGGGGGTGCTTCCTTCGGCTAGCCTGTCCCAAACTTGTTGTTGAAAGAGAAACTCAAGGATTTCCACATGACGTTTCGCTTCTTGTGGGGTGCTTCCCCAAGCGTAAAGCCCATGTCCTTGAATGAAAAAGGCAGGAATCATCAAGGCATGCCAAAGGGGATCCAGCATCGTGCAAAGGTCGTGCATCGATTGTGTGTTGGGCAGAACAGGCAAGGGAACTTCTACTTCATGCGTCTGTAAACCCAAGCCTTTGATCATTTCAATGGCAGGCAGCCGAAGAAGTGTCACTTCTTCGGCTTGGTATCGAGACAACCACGTTCCATACGGCGGATGCACATGGTACACCACTTGAGCCGTTTCAATATGTTGATAAATGGCTTCATGCACCAAGCTTTCATCCGAAGGCTTGCGAGTTTCGTCGGGGTTAACGTAAGTCAAACCCGTGCTTAGGTGAATGAAACCTTCTACGCTTAAGTTGCCTTTGTCTAAGCCACTGGCGGTGACCCAATAAGTATGTTCATTGCCCCCATTGCTTTCATGCCCTCGTACGGAAAAATTGCCCGATGTACCGAAGAGCCAGCCTCGTTGATAGAAGGCGTGGGCGTCTTGGCAGACGCTGTCTAGGGGGTGGGGTTCTTGATCGTTTGACGATTGAGGGGTGGCGGGATTTAAAAGATTGAAAATCATAGGGCATCCTTATCTGTAGTGAATTTTTGCTTCCTTTAGAGTAGCAAAATAAGGCGAGTCCTGCAAGGTACAACGCCGTAAATCATTCGTTTGAGCTTGATTTTTTATACAAGGTTAATCCCACTCGATCAATGTGCGATTTAAGATCCTCATGCGTCAAGCTTTCATACGCCGTTACATCATAACGGTAAGGAGTGGGAAGTTCTTCAAGGACATCGGCGATTTGAGCGAGTGTTTCAAAACTCAAGTCGCCAAAAAGAGCAAGATCCACATCGGATCCTAGACGATGCGTCCCTTCTGCTCGTGAGCCAAAGACTTTCACCACTTCGACTTCGGGGAAGGCTTGAAAGACAGCACAAACTTGTTCAATCACATTTGACGGAAGTCCAAAAGACATTTAGGCTTTTTCCTTTAAATAGGTGAGCAAGTCTTCAAAGGCAGGTAAATAGGCTTGCACCACATGCGTCAGTAATTTTTGAGCCGTGGCTTCATCATAGACGTGTGAAGTGAGGTTGCGGTCTTGAATCATGTCGATCCATGCCTGCCCGTCTTTGACGATGTTCAGGGCAAAGGCTTCTTTAATGGAATCTCTTGCGGTTGTGGTGGGATTGCCTTGAAAGGTGAGATAATCCTTGAGAACTTTCCAGCCGAGTTCGTAGGTGAACTCAAAGGCTTGCACCACCGCCATGTGGACGGCTTCATCGTCAGGCGTGGCGTGGAGTCGTTGCACCATGTGTTGCAATTTGACGAGGACTTTTTCATAATTTTGGAAGCGTTGCATCCAGCGAATGTCGGTCATGTGCTTGTTTCCTAGGTCTTTTGATTCGTCAAGGCATCAATCAACACATGGAAATTACTGTTAGGCATATGGTCTTTATCAGCTCTTTGTTTAATAGGGCTGTCCTCAGTAAAATCAAGCTCTGTATCTCGTTTTTTCAATCTTTCAGAAGCTTCTTGTATTTGTTGCTTTGTAAGAGACTGAAAGAAAGAAGTCTCGTTTTTTTGGTAAGAGGGACATTCCTTTTTCAAAGCCCTTTCAACTTCTTTATTATTATTGAAAATAGGGTGCTTATCAACAAAATGAAGTAAAAGTACATATTCAATACAAGGGCTACTCATAATAGGAATGACCGTTCCTTGATCTTTCTTAAGTATTTCATCTATTTCCCTTAAAGTACGATGTTCTTCAGCAGACGGAAACTCCCGATCGAAAATAGCATAAATAATTTTATATTCACCTTTGTATTTTTCAATGGCGTATTGTATGATTTGAGAGCCTTGCTTAAATTTAGACGTTATCGTTTTAGATTGAGTCTTCAAAGTATGCTTTAGGTACAACATTTCCGTTTCTTTGCCTTCTGTCAAGCATAGAAGTGGCTTTGCTGGTTTCTTAACTCTGCGAAAGTCTTGTCTATTATTTCTTCCAGACATAAAAATTACCTACCCCCGCCAGTCTGTATTAGGGACGGCACCATAACACCCTAGCGTATAATCTTTTTGCACATGTAATGGATCAAAATCAGCATATTCCGCAGGCGAATATAAGGTGGTTCCGTCTTGATCGTCCCGATCAATAAACCAAATTTGATCGCCATTTAGCACACTTTGATGTAAAAACATCATGTCATGCGAACTAAATAAGAGTCGGGCGTTTTTAGGATTCGTTTCAGGGTTTTTAAACAAGTTAATAAACCGTCTTGCCAAAAGTGGATGCAAGGCTTTTTCCAGCTCGTCTATAACAAGTAACTTACCCTGTTCCAAAGCAATAAAAGCTTCAAGTAAAAGGAAAAAGTATTTTTGTGTCCCCAAAGACTCTTCAAAGAAAGAGAGCGTTTTATTTTTATGGTGAAAATATAAAAGATAGTCATCACCTTCTTCTTTGTCTTCTTCCTCAAAGGGGAATTTATGAATGCTATAATTTTCGATCGTAAAATCAGCCATTCGTAATTCTTCTAAAATAAACGGTTTTATAATAGGATTTTCTAATAATGAAGCAATATAGGATCCCATCATAAAATTTTGACGAGTGTAAGAAGAGGTAACACTCCCTCTATAGTGTGAATCTGAAAGATCTATAAAAGCGGGTTGTCTATTTTTATAAAAATCTTTTACTGAATCTAAATTGGTAAGTATATTGGAAGATAAGATAGGTTGTTGGGTTCTAATATGTTTAAATAAGAGGTTTATCTCTGTTTCATCGAAACAATTGTAAGTACCTTCTTCTAAATGGGTGGGACGATCAAAAATTAAATGCTCTCCTTGCGTCAATGTCTCTTTAACAATAGACTGGTCATTACTTTTAATATGGATTTCGTAAATATAGGTCAATTGGGCTTCGGGATTGGCAAATTTCCCTTTAAATTTAATAGGCAAATTTTCGCTATAGGCTTTTGATCCCCTCAGTATAGGGTTTAGTAGTTGCATCAAACCGCCTGAAAAGCCTCCTGCATTAGTATAGGTGTAGTTTAGGGCATTATAAAGCGTTGCAATAGCCCTTAACAAAGTCGATTTCCCCGACGCATTTTTACCGTAAATACCATTGACGGTATTGATCAAACCAATGCCGTCAATCCCAATATCCCGTCGAGATTCAGGGTTGTAAAACTTGTCTTCGGCTAAATCTTCCATGGCTTCGAAGGAAAAGGTCACTTCGTTTTTAAAGCACATAAAGTTTTCAACACTAAACTCAATTAGCATGATAAAGGTTCTCCATTCTCTAAGGATTCACCTTCTAGTGTAGCGTGAATCCTCAAAATACTCAAATGCTTCGTACAACTTACCGACCTAAACCCCCAGATACTCGCAAATGGCGGATTCGTCTGCAGGCAGACTCACCCGAGCCACCTCTTTCGTCCCCACCAACACCGCATTGTCAGGATCCTTTAAGCCGTTGCCTGTTAAAATACACACCACCGTGGAATGAGGCTTCACACGCCCTTCCGCACAGGCTTTCATCAAGCCTGCCACACTCGCCGCCGATGCTGGTTCGCAAAACACGCCCTCATGCCGAGCGAGGCATGAATACGCCCCTAGAATGTCGGCATCGGTAACTAAATCGATATGCCCACCGCTTTGGTCTCTGGCATCGGTTGCCCCTTGCCAACTCGCTGGATTCCCAATGCGAATAGCGGTTGCCACCGTTTCAGGATGCTCCACCGCATGCCCACGCACGATCGGGGCTGCCCCTTCGGCTTGATAGCCCATCATCACAGGGAGCTGGTCGATTTTGCCCAAGTCGTGATACCGCTTAAATCCTGCCCAATACGCCGTAATGTTGCCTGCATTGCCCACAGGAATAAAGAATTGATCGGGGGCTTTGCCGAGGGCATCACAGATTTCCCACGCCCCTGATTGTTGCCCTAAAATGCGGTAGGGGTTAATGGAATTGACGACGGCTAAGCGTTTGTCTCGCTCACCGAGCATCCGCACGATGTTAAGGGCTTGGTCGAAATTGCCCGCAATTTCGATGATGCTGGCTCCGTACATTAAGGCTTGGCTCAACTTGCCTAAGGCGATTTTGCCTTCAGGAATAATCACCAACGATTTCAATTTGGCTCGTGTGGCATAGGCGGCACACGCAGCAGACGTGTTGCCTGTAGAGGCACACACGACAGTTTCGGCACCGTCGAACTTGGCTTGAGACACGGCATACGTCATGCCTCGATCTTTGAAACTGCCTGTGGGGTTGAGTCCTTCGTATTTGAGGTAGACTTTTAAGCCTTCCACGCCTAAGCAATTGGCGAGTCGTAGGGCAGGAATCAAAGGCGTGTTGCCTTCGTGGAGGCTCACAACGGGGTAGTCATCCGCAAAGCCGTAGAGGTCTTGATACTGATTTAAAATACCTGTGTACATGGGTCTGTGTCCTTTAATTAGTTAATCCACCATTGTTTGCCTGCTTTACCCTTATCCTCATAATACTGCCGAAGTAAAGCGATTTTTTGCTTAATGTCAAAGTTTTTAAAAGTGCTGTACGAAACTCCCATATGCCTTAAAATACCCTTTTCTGAATCACCTTCCATGTCTAAAACATATCGTGGGAAATGTGTTACAGCTATTTCCATTATGGCTTCTTCGTAAGATTTACATGCAAATTCAATAGGGGGTGTCGTTTTACAAAAAACAATCACAATATTTTCGATGCGAGCATCTGTAATCGAAGCGTTAATACTATTGCCTAAGGTACGCCATTTTTTACTCGTTTTAACTTCGACGCCGAAGCATCTGCCATTTACATGTTCTGCTATAATATCTGGGAAACTGCCCGAAGAACTCATTTTTTGAAACGTAAAAGGACTTAGCCTTGAAACAGCCTTAAGAGAAATTAAAACATGGTGTTCAAATTCTTCTTCTAAGCGTCGATTCGTTGCAAGAGCATCTCTAATTTGCTTGGTGTCTTCTTGTAAAACAAGTATGGCTTCTTTTACCAAGTCTACAAATAAGTTATAGTCTAAATCGATTGTCATGTTAATAAATCCCATTTAGAAGCTAAATGCGACGCAACCCGATAAGCAAGCAAAGGCGGAACGGCATTACCTAATACCTTGTACGCAGAAGAAGCGGAAAGTAAGGGATCGCCTTCCGTATTTTGCATTAACGCAAAATCATCGGGGAAGGTTTGGATTCTGGCACATTCTCTTACGGTTAAACGTCGTTCTTTTAGACCCGCCTCTAATTCATGATGATATTGCCCACCATGTTCTTTAGCAAGGCGTCTAAACTCGATGTTCCCGTGATGTTCCGCTCGCATGGTAGGACCAGGATTCGCAAGGTTCACTTCGATATTGCCTTGTCGACCTTTACCATACCATTTTGCTTTTGAATAGTGCTTTTGCTCAATATTAGTGGTATTTTCAGGTTCTTTTAAATCAAAAAAGGTTTCTGCTAAAGAAAGGGGAACACGATGAGTACTTTCAGGGAAATACCATGACGCTTCATCACTAGGGGGCTGAATATCTTCACGAATCCCAATAAAGAAAATGCGTTGCCTTGTTTGAGGGATACCGTAATCTTGAGCGAATAAAGGAGCGGTATAGACGTTGTATCCACTGGCTGAAAAGGTTTGAGTGATTTCTTCTAAAGCTCCTTCAATAGAAAGCAAGCCATAAACATTTTCTGCAATAAAGGCTTTGGGCTGAACTTGCTTTAAGACCTTTGCCATGGCTTTATACAATTGACCGCGTGAACTCAAGAAGCCTTTCCGCTTGCCTGCAAGCGAAAAATCTTGGCAAGGGAAGCCCCCAATCACCAAACCCACCTTGGGGAATGAATAGCCTTGCTCAAGTAAGGTTTCAATGGATTCTAAGACATAATTACCTTCAAAGTTGGCTTGCCATGCCTTTTGTGCTTGGGGCATAATATCATTTGCCCAAACGACTTTAAAGGGTGTTTTTGGAGCAATTGTCCAACCATTTTTAGCCTTGGGGTTTAAGGCTTTTTTATGGACTTTAAAACCCCCTTCAATGCCAAGATCTAAGCCTCCGCAACCGCTAAAGAGTGAAAGTGTTTCAATCATCGAAGTCTCCTTTCCCTCTATTCTTACAAGACCCGAAGAACGCAGTCCACCGCCTGCGTGGAGGCTAGCGAGCGAATGGCGGACAAGGCTTCTTGCACCGAAGATTCTTGGGCGATGTGCGTGACGACCATCAAGCTCGTGTGTGGATTGTTCAGCGGATTTGGCAATTGCAAAAAGGATTCTAAACTCACGCCAGCATCGCCAAATGCCGTCCCCAAAGCCGCCAAAACCCCAGGTTCGTCGGCGGTGGTCATACGAATATAGTAACGATTCGTGGTTTCACCAATGGGTTGCAAAACCGCAGGCTCTTTCAAGTCTAAAATCATACCAGCAGCGGTTTTTGGATTGCCTGCTTCTAAATCGGCGACAATCGCCAAAACATCACCCATCACAGAACTTGCGGTGGGAAGCTCACCCGCCCCCTTACCTGAAAACATGGCATCACCCACGGCATCGCCACGCACCCAAATGGCGTTATACTCATTATGCACGCTTGAAAGCGGATGCTCATTCGGCACCAACATCGGATGCACACGAACATCGGGGCGTTCGTTTTTCAAACGAGCCAACGCCACCAAACGAATCGTGTAGCCAAACTGCTTGGCATAATCCACTTCCCGTGGGGTAATCGGCGTAATGCCTTCCACCGTCATATCTTTGACATTGACCCAATGCCCTGTGGCAAGCCCTGCTAAAATCGCAATTTTATAGGCGGCATCAAAACCTTCGACATCACTGCTGGGGTCAGCTTCGGCGTATCCGAGGACTTTGGCTTTGTCAAGGGCAGCCTCATACGTCCAGCCGTCTTGCATCATGCGAGTCAAAATATAGTTGGTCGTGCCGTTTAAAATGCCTGCAATTTCTTCAATCTGATTCGACGCTAAGCCCATTTTCAACGGCGTGACAATCGGCACACCGCCCGCAACAGCAGCTTCAAACAAGAGACTCACGTCATGCTTTTTGGCTAACGCAAAGAGTTCAGGTCCATGTTGTGCGATGAGGGCTTTGTTGGCGGTGACCACATGCTTGCCTGCTTGAATAGCGGCTTCGAGCAATTCCTTGGTGCCTTCGACACCCCCAGCGACTTCAATCAAAATATCAATGTCAGGATGCACCGCCACCGCTTGAGCATCCAGCGTCAATAGGGAGGTATCTAAATCGTCGATGCCTCGTTCTTTTTCGAGATTCTGCACCGCAACAGCGACGACTTCAAGATGTGGCAAACGTTGAATGAGCTTGTATGTGCCTTGCCCGACCGTGCCTAAGCCGATCATGCCAATTTTAAGGGGAGTCGTTGGGGTTTGTTTGGGAGAAGTCATGGGAAAATGTCCTATATAATTGAAATGACTATCGCATCAACGTACCGAAGTTTTTGGTACAGTGGTGATGACAATGGCGTGAAGCAATTCTTTTACAGACTCTATTTTATCACAAACGTTCAGCTTGGTATTCGTTTCTTCTAAGACGTTTTTTAAAAGTCTTAGACAGCTTTGCATGGTCGTGCCTGTGGTCATAAAGTCGTCGACGACAATGAGGTAAGGGCACTTTTTTTGATGCCTTAAACGCTCAAGAAACGCAGGATTGAGCTTGAAGCGATTTTGCATGAGCCGTTGTCGTTCAGCGATACTTTGACTTTGGTGTAAAGATTTTACGCCGTTTTCTGCCTGATCAAACACAATGGCATCAGAAAAATAATGCCAGTTTTGCGTTTTGGCGAGTGGGGCTAAAAACGGAGCAAACACATTCGGTTTTCCTGTTTGAAATGGCGGATGCAAGACCCAAATAGCACGTCCTTCTTCAAAAGGGGGCATCATCGAAACGGCTTGTTTAAAAGCCGTTTCGATTAAAAACAAATGACCGTAACGCTTGTAAAACTTGACGCCATACCAAATCCGCTGAATACGACGGTTCCATGTGAACAATCGCCAAATCGGGATGCCCCCTTCCGTCGGGTTGAGGCGTTCAGGCTGAAATTGCAAAGTTTCAATACAAGACGAGCAAAGTTCATAAACGTCTTGCACCACTTTGCACTTAGGGCAGTGGGCGGTACCAAAGAGCATTTGTAGTTCTTGAAAAAAATTTAACGCCTTAAGGGACAGTTTTGACACGATAAACCTCTAATAAGGGCAACAAGAAGAGCTTGTGGCTAATTGATGTGACATCCTTACATTGACAAGTGTAGTCAAAGGCTTTTACTGGGCAAGGCATCACCATAACGATTATACTCCTTATATAAGCAATAGAAGCAAATGCTTACCTCTTATTTTTGAATAGCTTAGAACCAACGTTTTATTTATCGACCTTTACTTATTTTCGTCACTCGCCTTGACGTCTTTGACGTCAAACAATAGGGATGCGTTCTGTTGTACAACGCATCCCTATTGACGGCGGGCTTTTTCTTACAAAAGCCCTTATTGAATAAAGGACTAAGCTTCGACTGAATGACCTTTAAATTTGGTCGCCATGGCTTCGGCTAAGCTAGCAGGCATTGGCTCATAGTGTGCAAACTCCATGCTGAAGGTGCCGCGTCCTTGCGTTTTTGAGCGTAAATCTGTGGCATAACCAAACATTTCACCCAACGGAACAGTGGCACGAATCACCGTACTGCCTGTTCCTGCAACGGAATCCATACCTTCCATGCGTCCACGACGGCTGGAAAGATCGCCGATAACATCACCCATGAAGTCATCAGGCACTTCAACTTCAACTTTCATGGTGGGTTCAAGCAATTGAGGACCTGCCTTAGGAACCCCTGCTTTCAACGCCATGGAACCTGCAATCTTAAACGCCATTTCGCTTGAGTCAACATCGTGGTAGCTACCGTCGTACAAGGTGGCTTTGACATCGATTAATTCAAACCCAGCGATGACGCCTCCTTTAAGGGCTTCTTCAACCCCCTTGGAAACAGGTCCGATAAACTCTTTGGGTACCACCCCGCCGACGATTTTGTTTTCAAAGACATAACCTGTGCCACGCTCTAGCGGTTCTAAACGCAACCAAACGTGTCCAAATTGACCACGTCCACCTGATTGACGAACGAACTTGCCTTCGACTTCAACCATTTTCGTAATGGTTTCACGATACGCAACCTGAGGCTTACCGACGTTGGCGTTAACTTTGAACTCACGCAACAAACGATCAACGATAATTTCAAGGTGAAGTTCACCCATCCCAGCAATAACGGTTTGAGAGGATTCTTCATCCACACGAACACGGAAGGTGGGATCTTCTTCCGCCAATTTAATCAAGCTCATGGAAAGTTTGTCTTGATCCGCTTTTGAGTTTGGCTCAATGGCGACTTCAATAACAGGTTCTGGAATGAAAATTGATTCCAAAATAACTTCTTTGCCTTCAGCAGTAAGCGTATCGCCTGTTGTGGTATTTTTGAAGCCCACGCAAGCAAAAATATCGCCAGCACGAACTTCATCAATTTCCACACGAGCATCCGCGTGCATTTGCACGATACGACTAACACGTTCTTTTTTACCTTTGGTAGCGTTCATCACGTAGCTTCCGCCACTCATGACACCACTATAGGCACGACAGAAGGTCAAACGACCCACGAAAGGATCCGTCATAATTTTAAAGGCGAGTGCGGAAAATGGCTCATCATCACGAGAATGACGCACGATTTTGGTTTCATGATCCATTGCCACCCCTTCAATCGGAGGCACATCATTCGGTGCTGGCAAGTAATCAATAACAGCATCCAACAAGGGCTGAACGCCTTTGTTTTTAAAGGCGGTTCCACATAAAACAGGAACGATTTTTACATCAATAACAGCTTGACGCAAGGCTTTTTTAAGTTCGGCGACGCTAATTTCCTCACCACCCAAGTAGCGATCCATCAACGCATCGTCATGCTCAACAACGGCTTCCATAAGCACTTCACGAGCAATCGTGGCATCATCAAGCATATCCGCAGGGATAGCTTCAATGCGAATATCTTTACCAATATCATCATAAAAACGAATGGCGTTAAACTCAACCAAATCCACCATGCCTAAGAAGTTCTCTTCAGAACCAATCGGCAACTGGATAGGTACAGCGTTGGCCTTTAGGCGATCACGCATTTGAGCGACGACTCGTGTGAAGTTAGCTCCCGTACGATCCATTTTGTTGACAAATGCCATACGAGGCACTTTGTAGCGATCGGCTTGACGCCAAACGGTTTCAGACTGAGGTTGAACGCCACCGACTGAACAGAACACCGCACAAACGCCATCTAAAACACGCAAGGAACGTTCCACTTCGATGGTGAAATCTACGTGACCAGGGGTGTCAATAATGTTGATCTGACAATCTTTCCAAGATGTCGTAATCGCAGCGGATGTAATGGTAATACCACGTTCACGTTCTTGTTCCATCCAGTCAGTAACAGCGTTACCGTCATGGACTTCACCAATTT